>CAYYIQ010000126.1:0-9835 GCA_964472005.1 uncultured Bdellovibrionales bacterium
CGAGATAGGAAGGGAAAGACGAAGTAAAGGTGTAATAATTCCTTCTGAATGGTTTGTAAGGTTCGAAGAGATGAATATTTCAGTTCCAGAGAAACTACGATGGATTTTGAATAATGTTGGAATGACCATTCCAGAAGGTATGAGCGATGCAGAAGCACTGGAACATTTTGTTGACCTTCTTGACAATTATTATCCAAGGGAGTTTGTCGATAGTGTCATCAAAAAGAAACTGATTAACAGTTCAGGTCAATAGGAAAATTTTAAATACTGAAAAGTTTAAACTAGTTTCTATTAATTAGACTATGGAAGAGTTGTTATGAAAGACAAAGATAAAGTTGAGATGACTGAACGACGTGTTTTTAAAATTGGTCAAAGTGTTGCCATGACTTTGCCGAAAGACTTTGTTAATGCTCATGGTATTAAAGATGGTGATAAAGTTGTTGTCTCGTATAACTCAGTTCTTTTGTTAGAACCGGAGCTTCGCAAGAAGTTTTTAAAAGAGATGAATTTAAAACATGTTAAAGTGATTGGGAGTCTACAGTCAAAGAAATAGTTAGATGGGGTATTGTGATGAGTCTTTCAACAGATGATGATATCGTTCGCTATCTTTCAAAAATCTTCCAAAGAAAGTTAAATTTTGATGGGTTAAGTATTGTCAATTTAGATTTAGTGAATCGTTCATACTTCTTTGAGATACATTCGTCTGAGACTATTCATTCAGGTCGTATTGACGTTAGTGGTGAGTTATTTTGTGACTGTTTTGGATTTGTAGTTCATCGAACTATATGTAGACATTTGTTGTATGCCTTTTACATCATCGGACGTGACAAAGGAATTAATACTCTTAGACAGTTAGTTAAAAATCATTTCGTAGGTGAACGAAATAGAGAGGTATATTTATGTCAGAAGTGAGTAAACATTTAATACGGCTTGACACTAAAGTACCGGTAATTAAAAGTAGCTGTGAAAACATTAATTCTTTACTGAAGATTGGTGGCTATCCAACTAGAGTTTTAATAGGCATCTATGGGCCTTCTGGCAGTGCTAAAAGCATCTTATGCTGGCAAGAGGTATTTTTCTTTTTAAAGCAATCTCAAAAGAACGTGCTATATTTCGGTACTGAGGGTGGTGAAGAAATGTATCCTCAGTTGTGGTTTAGTCGTTGGAAAGAACGGTTTGCCTTAAAATCTGAAGATTTACAGCGCATCTATGTTTTATCAATGCGTGATATTCAAAAAATCATGGAACTTCATGGATACTTTGTGTGGATAAAACGTAGCTATTCTGGCAAGCTTGATGTATTAACGAAAGGTTTAAATTTAAAAAAGTATGACAAAAAAGGCTCATTTAAAGGTGCATATTTATCTCCCATCGAAGAGTTTGTTATAGATAATAACATCGGCATGATTGTGATTGATAGTATTTCAAATCCGATTTGCCTTGAATTCTCAGGCGGTGGATATCTCGACTTTCCAGCTCGAGCGGGTATTACAAGTAAATGGCTTAATGTGTTGCAACGTATCGCAAATCGTATGGACGTTTTAATTTTAACTATTCATCATCAAAGTGTTCGTCCTGGGTCTGTACCAGATTTATCTACGTTGAAAGACGTTCCAAAAATTAAAGGTGGTGAGATAACGGAATACAATTTGAAGATAGTTACGTATCTTCATAATTCGCCTTTATCGAGTTTAGAAGATGTATCTACTTTATCTGAACTTAGAAGAATGTATCTTGTTCGTTTCTTCGATGAAGCTAAATGGGCGAATTCTGTGCCTCTTATGATAAATGATACAGGAATTTATGATGTCTCGAAAGACGAAATCAACATATTGCGAAAGCAAGCTGGAGATGCTAAACATCGGAGGAAGCTGATGAAATGAGTGTGTCTGTTTATTTGACAAACGAGAAATCTAAGAGATATGGGAAAGCTAAGTTCTATATAGCAGCGCCGTTCTTCAATAAATCACAGATTGAATTGGTTACACATCTGAAAAGTCTTTTGGAAGAAATGGATTTCGAAGTGTTTTCACCGTATCATTATGGCTACGTTCTTAAGCCTAATGATTCAGTAGAAAAAAGACGTGAAGTCTACGAAGATAATCTGTTGCAAATATCAGAGTCAGACTATGTTCTATGTGTTACAAATTGGTTGTGCGATGCAGGCACTTTTATTGATGCAGGCATTGGTATTGGCAAAGGTAAGAAAATGATATACTTCTGTTCAATTATAGATTCTATAGAGAAATTCAATGTTATGCTGGTACAGTCAGCTTTTGCAATTGCGACGTCATATTTCGAGATGTCTGAGATATTAGAGAAAATTAAGAGAGGCGAGACTGACTTCGAAAAGTTCAGATATAAAGGAAAAGTGATGTAAATGGAAAAAATTGAAGACATAGTAAATTTTGCAAAGAAAAGTTATAATCTGAAGACTTTGCAACGTTTTAATGATATGCCTCGAGCTTTAAGTGAAAGTGTTGCTGAACATAGTTTTTTTGTAGTCCTCATATCTCGTCTTCTCTGTAATACTTTTATGCAAGAATATAGTCTTGATGTGCAAAAAATTATTGATATGGCAATTATTCATGATTTGTCAGAGATAAATTTGGGAGATATTAGTCATCGAGTAAAAGCCGAAAATCCTAAGTTTAGAGTAGTTCTTGAAACATTAGAAAAAGAGCAGATAGTCAAGTTGCTGTCTAATAAGTATTATGAGAAATGTCTTACCGAGTTTATAGAATGTTCAACGCTTGAAAGTATCATTGTTAATTTAGCCGATGTAATTTCTGTGATAATTTATACTCAAAATAATGTGATGCTTGGTAACAAAAATATGATTTATATTTTGCAGGGTGCTATAGATAGAGCAAATCATTTCTTAGAAAGGTTGAAGTCTCTATATCGTTTCGATTTTAAACGGGAGGTTTCATTAGAAAATTGGGGAATGTTTAGATGAAGACTTTCGAAGAAATTAAAAATGAAATGCGTTTCGTTTTCAGTGAAAGTGAAGTATCTAGAGTTAAATTTGTTGATAGTATTTCAGAACTTAAAGTTAAATTAGTTTCATGGACTAGTCCTAATCCTTATAAGATATTGCTAGAAGTGGCATCATGCACTTGGGGAGACTACAATAATACTGACAAATGGTCTAGACTAAGTCCAGAAGCAAGATTTCATATAGTTAAAGCAGTGCTGGGTGGACGAGCTTTGCCTCTTGCGAGAGAACATTTAAAGTTTACTTTTGTAATTTCAGGTGTCTCTAGAGCTGCTTTCGATGAAATTGCGAGGGCACGTATTGGTGTTGCATACGGTTCGAAAGGTTGGAAAGATAATAAGTTGCGAAGTATTGGGTTTATGATTCCATCTGTGCTGCTGTCTTACCCTGAATTCTTACCAGAGCTTATAAACCATGTGAAGAACGTTTCTAAACTTTATGCAAAAATGCAGAAATTAGGAGTACCTAATTGGGCTTGTAGAAGTATTATGCCTATGTACTGTCTGTATCGTTTCATCATGTCTCTAGACTATTTAGCTTTGCAGCAGTTTTGTGCTAACAGAATGAATTTTACAGAGCAAGAAGACGTTGTAGCAGTAGCTTGGTATATGAGAGAGGAGATAAAGAAAAAGTTTCCTCTACTTGCAGAATACTTAAGACCTGCAGAAGATTGGGCTAAAAAAGATTTAACAGATAAAGTTAACGGGTTTGCCGAAGAGTTAGGAGTACCCAATGCTCCTAGTGGTAGATGGTCAGTTGACATGCAGAAGTTTTATCAAAAATACGATGTGCTGTGCGATAAGCCATGCACAGATATAGTCGTGTTAGAGAGATATTTAGGTATTCACATTCCAAGACCAGATGAGTGGATAGATTATACATGGGAAACTTTAGACAAGCGAGATAAAGCGCAGTTTGAGGAGGACTAACATGAAAATACTTTCTAAAAATCATGCATTAAAACTGGTAGCAGATTATATGGATTATGATATAAGTAAAGTTGAGGATGACTATAAACGTATTGAGCAATACATAAATTTGAAAAGTAGGCAGACCGATATTAGGGTAGAGCATCATGAATACTGTGGTTATGAATATTTGCTGGGTGCAGTTTCTTGTTATTTTGATTATTCGAGTTCAGTTTTAAATGTTCTTAGTCACAAATTAGATTGTTTTAATGATGTGCATAGTATTCTCGATGTTGCTGCTGGCTGTGGCTTTACTACTTTACACTTGTTGAAATTGTTTCCAAATACGATACTATACTATAATAATCTTAAAGACAGTCTGCAATGGTCGTTTGCTAAAAGTTTTCTTAAACAGGACAATGTAAAGTTTGTCGATGAAAATAATGTGATGAATTTAGATGCTAACATTGATATGATATTTGCGTGTGATTTTTATGAACATATTGAGACCCCTGTAGCGCATGTTAAATCTTTGTTAAGTAATCTAAAACCTAAATTTTTTATTGTGGCTAATGCTTTTCGTTTGCAGCATCCTGACCATCTTGAAAGATTTTTAGTCGAAAATATACCAGTTAGTAATACTAAAATAGGTCGTGTTTTCAACGATAAAATTAGAGAATTAGATTACAAGATGGATGACGTAACAAAAAGCTTTTGGAATCGTAGACCTACAGTTTGGAGGAGAGACAATGTCTGAGTTCGAAAAACTTGCTTCTAAAATTCAGTCTTGCGCTGCGTGTGACCTCTCACGATTAGATGTTAATAAGAAATACGGTAAGCTTACAATGACTGGTCATGCAACAAGTGCGATTCTTTTTGTTGGGCAGAATCCTTCGTGTTATCGTAATGAGACAAGTGACCATAAAAGTTTTGTAGGTCGGACGAGTGGGAATTTTTTCAGAAATCTTCTAAATCAGGCAGGGTTTGATGATAAAAAAGTGTTTATTACTAATCTTATAAAATGCTCGACAGCAAAGAACATTATACCGTCAGCTAAAACGCTTGAAACTTGTATTTACTGGTTTAACAGAGAAGTTGAGTTAGTAAAGCCAAAACTAATTGTAGGGTTAGGTGTATTCGTTAAAAAGTTTTTCGATGGAGTTCAGAATGAGCTGACAGACTGGCATGGATATAAGGTTTTTTGTACATATCATCCTGCGTATGTAAAAAATTATGGCAATGTTGATGAGTTTAAGAAAATTTTGAGAAGAATAAAAGAGATTTATGACGAGATGAAGTTTACTCAAGTGAGGTTGTCAACATGTCTAAGTTAATTATCTTCGAAAATGCAGACGGTACGGGAAAGTCTACTCTTATGAAGAAGTTTAATGAAGAGACAAATTACAAGTATGTCTGTGTGCATCGAGCTTTTGTATCTAACTACGTCTACTCGAAAATGAGGGGAGAGATACATGCACAAACATTTTTAGACATGCTTAAGAGAATTTCATCAGTAGTCAATGTAACAATAGTATATTGCTCACTGCCTTTAGATAAACTTTTAGAACGTCATGGTGACATTAAAGAGGATGAAAAAGAGTTTCTTAAGCAAAGCTACAAAATTTTTGAGAGTAGTATTCCGTCGTTACGTGCATTTGTGCGAGTAATAGAAGTGCCGACTGATTGTTCATTAACTACGTCAGTGAACTATTTGCTGAAAAGTTTGGAGAGATAACGATGGAAGTAATGTATGCAGCTTCAAAGAAGATGGGTGATGAGCTTTTCGTTTATTATGTTGGTGCGAATGATATAAAAAGGTATGTAAAACCTAAGTTTAAGCCTTACTTCTTTGTTAGAGAGACAGATAGTGAAAGACTTAAAAAAATAGCTCAAGTTAAAAAGGTAAATGTTGATGTTGATACTGGAGACTTTCTTTCTTTGCAGGGAGACAAGTTAGTAAAAGTGTCAGTTGACTATCCTTTTCAAGTATCTTTGCTGAGGTCTTTTCTAGAAAAGGGAGGCTTTCAAACGTTCGAGTCTGACATTCCGTTCTTTAAGCGTTGGATGCTTGATGAGAAGAATACGTTACCAACTAGCTTCTCGACTTGCTATGTGGATGCAGAGGTAGATTCGCGGAAAGGTTTTCCTGATGCTCGTGTAGCCGAAAGTCGTGTTATATCTATTGCTCTTGTCGATGATAGAGGTAAGCAGTTCTTTTTTTCAGATATTGATGAGACTAAAATTTTAAGAGATTTTGTCGAACAATTACAGAACTATACAGTTGTTACAGGCTGGAATATTCAAGGATGGGACTTGCCTTATTTGCAGAAACGTGTTGCAAATTTGGGTCTTAAGTTAGATTTTAGGTTAGGTCATCAATGGGTCGATTTAATGCGTTTGTATCAGTTTGCTACGTTTAATGATAAACCGTCGTATGCGTTGGATAATGTAGCACAAGATGAATTGGGTATGAGAAAGACTGAAAACTTCTGGACTTTAAAGAGAGCAGCGACATTGTGGGAAGCTTTCGAAAAGAGACAAGACTTGTTAAGAAATTATAACATAGGGGATGCTGAACTTGTGGCACGATTAGATAAAAAACGTGATTTAATTTCAGGTGCTGTGCATCTAATAAATCGTTTAGGTACAATGTTTCTAGAAGACTTTCAGTATATGAGTCGTGGGGTTACAGCTCTTATTTTATCTGAAGCATCGTCTCGGATACCTCGTCCAGTCTTTCCTCGAAGACCCATTGTGTCGCCAGATGATAAATATGATTCATATACGGGTGCATATATTATGGAGCCAGAAGTTGGTTTACACCGTCCCGTTATAGAGATGGATTTCCAGTCGTTCTATCCTACGACTTTTCAGACGTTTAGAATCTCACCAGAGAACATTGCCAAAGACAAAGATGTTTTTGTTAAGACTGCAAAGCTAAACTTTAAAAAAGGCGATAGTGACCCTCTGTATACGACAATTCTGAATAGGATGACAGCTGTTACATATAAACTAAAAGATGAAATGATGAATAGTAAAGATATCAAAATTGAAACTATGCACCACTACTCAAAGTTGTACAGCGTTAGTTTCTATGGGACTCAGGGCAATCACAAGTTACGTATTTTTAGTAAAGATATTGCAGAAAGCTGCACATTGACTTGTCAAGATATTTTGAAGAAGACTATAGAGTTTGCTAAAGAATATGGCTTACTTGCTACTTATTGTCATACTGATGGGACGTACGAGAAGGCAATATTTTCTAAAGTGTCAGATTTTAACTGGCTTTTCAACTATCTGCCAAAATTAGAAAAAGAACTAAATGCTAAAATAAAAGAGTACGTACTGTCAGAATATCAGGTGGATGAGAAGGACTACAAGATATATCTCGAGATAAAGAACGTTTTCGAGTGGCTTTATCTGATGAAGAAAAATCGATTGAAAGGTAAAAGAATTTGGGATGGTTATAATCGTCTTGAAGGTGCAGAGACAGATTTTTCTAAAGGTATCGAGAAGTCTGATATGTTTAAGTTGTTAAATGAAGTTAGGACGACAGCTTTTAACATTTTGGTTCGACATGCAGATTCTCAAAAAGAGTTCGAGTGGGAAGTGACTAAATACATGATGCGTTTACGTAGACGCTTATTTAAAGGTGAGCTTTGTGATAAACTTGTAATTAATATGCATGCAAACAAGGCACTGGCAACATATAAGAATATCACTCCTCATGTTAGAGCTGCGCAGAAGTTGTCGAAGCAGTCATTATTCAGAGTGGGTGATGTTATTAGTTTTGTAGTGGTAAGACGTGATGAGAAAGGTTATTTAGATGCTGAACCTGTTGTCGATAAGTTGCCTAAGATTTTACTTTCGGGATATGAGTATTACTGGGAAAGAATTGAGAATGTGGTTGAAGAAATATTAGGGAGGCAAGTTAATGCAAGAGATGAAAGACTATCACAATACGCATAAGAAGTTGTGGTCTCGACATTTACGGGAAGATGTAGTTCCCTTCGTGTTTCCACGAGAAGTAGGATTTCCAAGCAGAACAGTTGTCTACAATCGTGATGAGTATGAGCTGTATTTAGATGAACATTTTTCGAAAGATAATTGTTTTACAGCTGTTTATGCAGAGTTTCAAAAAGAGCGTAATCTGTATGATACAATTTTTATGGACATTGATATGAAAGAACTGTCTGACAAAGAATTTAATAAGGTTAAGCGGTTCTATTTAAAACTTATAAGTGTAGATATTTTGCCACGTATCTATTTCTCAGGCAAAAAAGGATTTCATTTTTGGATAGATTTCGATTTGTTAAAAGTTCCTAACTTTAAGTCTGTTGTAAGAAAATGGTTTAAGATGTCAGGGTTTTTAAGTTATGTTAATGTTGATTTGGGTTTGTTAGGTGAAAAAAGTGCTTTATCAAGGGTTTTAGCGACACCGCATCCTTCGACAGGGTTTTTATGTTCAGAGATAGATGATATTTTATCGTTAAGTATGAAAGATGTTAAAAAACGTGCGTTGTCTGTTAATTGTGTGTTGTTACCACGTGTTTTAAATGAGGTTGTCGCTAAACAACTGTGGGAGTTAAGTAGAAGTACAAAGTTGTCGAAGTCGTTAGTAAAGTTTCCAGATAAGCAAATTTTTGCTGAAGATTTACCTGTGTATCCTAAGTGCATCGTTGAAATAATTAAAGAACTAAAAACGACTGGTTACTTAGAACATTATAAACGTTTGCATTTGGCGATGTTTTTAAACTTTGTTAATTTTTCTGTTGAACAAATTGCATTATTGTTTAAATCGTATGCCGAAGATTTTTATGAAGCTCAAACTCTATATCAAGTTCAACGTATTAAACGACTAAATCTGCGTCCGTATGGCTGCGATAAAGCTAGATTTTTAAATATGTGTCCTTTATCTTCGAAGCATCTTAAAAGTTGTGCTTATTATCCGTCGATATGTTGGACTTTGTGGAATTCATCTTTCGCAAAAGATGTTATGGTGGAAAAGGCTAACTCAAAGTTAGTCTCCACAGACGTAAATGAAAAAAAGGAGGAATAAAATGTCATATAAAAAAGTGTTAGAGGTGCATAACATAAGTGAAGATGAAGTTAAAAAGTGGGCTAAAGAACATTACAGTCAATTTGCTAGTAATATGCCGTTGATGGTTTCAATGTTTTTCAATGAACGTGGCATTGATGTACGTGCCGAAGAGATTTTTCCTTCTATAAGAGGAAGAAAACAATATACTTTGCAGAAAGTGAAAGACATACCGAACGGTGTTCGATGTGCTATAGACGTGTTAGTAGTTAAGAAGGTATCTGAAAGAGAATACACAGCGTGTTCAGAATGTTGGAGTAAGGTCGATGAGAATGGCAAATGTTCTAAACATGGAAAAGTTAAACCTAGAATTGCAAAGTCGGCTAAATTTATAGCGGGTGATGAAACGGGCGATATAATACTGAATTTTACACCATGGACTTACAATTCGATTGTAAACTCGAAAGTGGAAGGACAGGCTATGCAGTTAGCAGGAATATATAAAGTTGATTCAGTATATGGTTCAGAGTTTTCAGTGCTAGAAATCATTGACAGTGGTAAAATATCGACTGACGATAGCAAATCTAAAGTTTTAGAAGTTGAAGCTGCCAAAATAAAAAAACTTTTAGATGATTTCGAAGAGATTTCTGAACCTGAACTAAAAGCATACTGCAAAACCAACAAGCTTAAGTCAACACCTCAACAAATATTAAAGCATTTAGGATTGGAAATCAAAGATGGTAAACTCGCTAAACCTTGAGAAGCTCTTAGACAAATATATAGCTAAAAAAAGAGCTAAAGACGTCCGACACAATACGTTTGCTAGCAATGAATACTTTATTAGCTCTGCTGGCGGTTGTCTGTATCGTAGACAACTGGAACGTTTAGTAC
>CAYYIQ010000127.1:0-9741 GCA_964472005.1 uncultured Bdellovibrionales bacterium
ACTACCGGGCGCTAGCGAATGCTCGTTATAAAACTCTTCAAATCGATACCCTATGTTAGTATAAATACCTTCAAATTTTTCAGAAACAAGTTCGTTATCAAGATGCCTTGCGCCATATCGAATAACAGATGAGTTACGAAAGTATTTTCCCTTATAATAATCATGAATGTAATTGGCGTCTGAAATTAAATGAGTTGCGAATAATGAGCTTGTTATTTCCCCCAAATAATACCAAAGTTTACCGATCCAATTCCATTTACGTCGTTCTCTCTCAATTCCATCAACATTGATGACAACAGGAATTCCCATTATCCGAGGTATAAAACTAAAAGGACTATTTGCTGCGTTACAAAGTAATACGAGATCGACGCCACGCATAGACGGATTCAAAAAGCACATTAATGTATGCAATGGGGTCTCAAAGTACTTATGTTTAAATGCACGAACTGAAACACAATCCATACCCTTATATTTTGAAAACACTTCGTTAGATTTTGGACGGTCGTAGGTTCGACCAAAAACCGTAACCTCGTATCCTCGCTCAACTAATCTAGCGCCAAGCTCCTCGGCAAAGGTTTCGAAGCCTCCGTAATTAGCGGGCACCCCTCTAGTTCCACAAATTGCAATTCTTTTTTTCTTCATAGCCAGAAGTAATAATATACTTTGCGCATTAGGGGAATCAGAAGAACGTCAGCCAAATTTGTATTTTAAGATACCGAAGTAGAGAAACCTTAAGATCTATAAAAATCATTATCCGAACTCCCTAAGATAGAATAAAATGACAACTTCCCAAATAACGACCATTTGGATAGCAAATAAAAAAACTCTCTAATTTTTTTTAAAACTGTTTGAGCTGCTTGCTCTGTGGTTTACTATTTACTACTTAGGAGTTCGTTAACTAAGACAGTAAAAACTCAACGTAAACACACGACAATCATGTCTCTTACCTGATGAGAACTTAAGAATGAACCATAGCCCACTAGTCCACATATTATTGCCAGTATTCAATCATAAGAAATATCTTTTTGAATCTATCAATTCAGTCTTAAATCAAAGTTATCAAAACATAAGATTAATAGTACTAAACGATGGTTCGACGGAAGATCTAAATGCAATCTTAAACCCGTACCTCAACCACTCCAAAGTTGAAGTTCATACGCAAGAAAACCAAGGTTTGTCAGCAACATTAACAAAACTTTATGAAAGAAGTTTAAATTCGACTCCATTTCCAACTTATATAACATGGCATTCCGCTGATAATATATATTCAAAGACTGCAATCGAAGAATTGGTGAGATACCTAGAAAGAAACCCCGATGTGGATCTTGCCTACTCAAACGTACGAGTTATCAATGCCGAAGGACAGCCATTTTACAATTCTAACTATAGACTCGATGACCAAACTCCAGGCGATACGAGCGTATTGAACCTTGACTATTGCTTCGAATCAATTTGCGAATTTAACGACAACTTTGTAAACGCTTGTTTTCTAATTCGCAGTGAAGTTGAGGCCATTCTACCCAAGTTTGAAGATAAGAATCGGGGCTTTGAAGACTTTGTTCATTTGTTACAGTTAAGAATATTTTCTAAAGGTTCCCACATTAAAATCAAAGAACCATTGTATAGTTATAGGCTTCACGAAGAGACATTAACATCGGAACTTTGCTCAAACGACTTAGCGGATAGTCAAAAAGATTTTGTAGAGAGAACCAATTTTATCACGAAAGAATTGGCTGACTCTAAATTTCTATTTAGTATCTCGTCTTCATCGACAGAGAACTCAAAAAACATCAGCAACAACGAGATTTCTCAATTAACTACCGAACTAAGGGGTCACGTAAACGATCTAGAATTAATTCTAAAACCTAAATTTACCCAGACACAATCGGAGATTATTCCGAAATCTAAACAAACCGACATTTGCATTACAAAAACTCACAATTTTACACATGAATCACATGACTCACTATTTTGCATTAGTCCATTGAGGATATCTTTCAAAAATGGGCATTCGCTCCTAAAAGATAACATTCTGTTTACTGGCCTTGTAAAAATGCCAAAGAAATTAACTCGTGCAAGAAACCGAAATTTGAAGATGTTTGATAGCGAAACCAACTATTCTGAGAAATTTTTACTTTTTGCACCAACTCAGAAAGACACAAACTTGATCGACAAGATTTCCGAATTTATCAAAGAGAATGAAGAAAAGTTGATAGTATTACTCTGCGAATCTAACCAAGAAAAAGAGGTAGCAGACCAGGTCTATTTAAAATCGGCTTGCCCTGTAAATCTCCGAATCATACAAATACCGAAAGACGAGAGTAAAAATACTCTAGACAACAATACTTTTCTAAACTGTCTCGGCAGTATAGATAGTATCATTTCGATATCTAACTTCACCTCAGAAACTAATCAAGATACAAACTTTTTTAATTCGGACATTGTAGCTGAATTTATTATTGCCAACCTTACTGCGCGACAGTTAGTTGTTCCAAGGGCTTTTTTAGAGAGCAAAGACTACGTATTTCTCAACTCCCCGATGGTTTTTGTAAGAGATCTTCAAAACCTAACCATTTGGAAGAATTTTCATCAATTTGAACCGCCGGTGTTAGACATCTGTGATAAAGCACTGAAGCAATTTTCATATCCCGATTCAATTCAAAGGATAATTGCCGCATCTTTTTGCTATTCTATATAGCCCTCGACTTGATCAACCAAAGATAAAAAGAGTTGCAGCGTTTTTCACAAAAATTAGTTTGCAGTAGATCGAAGTCTAGTGCATTAATTTCAACATAATTAATCTCGATTGAGGAGTACTTTTGAAAATGAATAAGAAATTTCTATTATCTCTATTAAACGTTGGTTTGATAATCAACGCGACAACCTACGCATCGGCTGCGGACCTTGATGAAAAAAGTTTTGAGAAGGCGATGGACACATATCTAAACAAAGAAGCAAATGTTGAAAAAGTCTCAAATTCAATAAGCACTTTTTTTGCAAAAAAGAGAGAAGAACAAGCAAAAGCTGCAAATCAAGCTGAAGACCAAAGATTGGAAGAGCAGTTTAAAAATCCGGTTAAGATAGACATCGGAAAAAGTCCTGTGAAAGGTCCGAAAGATGCCAAAGTTGCTGTTATCGCATTTTCAGATTTCCAGTGTCCTTATTGCTCTAAAGGCAAATCAATTATGGACGATCTAGTTAAGATGTATCCAAAAGACGTTAAGGTGGTTTTTAAGAATCTTCCTTTAGATTTCCATCCACAAGCAATGCCTGCTGCAAAAGCTGCGCACGCTGCTGGAATACAAGGAAAGTTTTGGGAAATGCATGACCTACTTTTTGACAACCAAAAAAGCTTAGCTGATTCTTACTATGAAGAAGCCGCTAAAACTATCGGACTTGATATAGAGAAATTCAAAAAAGATTTCGCAGCTCCTGAAACCGAGGAAGCCGTTAAAGCTGATAAAGAATTAGCAGGTAAGCTGGGAGTTCAAGGCACACCAAACTTTTTTGTTAACGGTGTAAATCTAAGAGGTGCATACCCTGTAGAAGAATTCAAGAAAGTCATCGATAAATGGCTCGCCAAAAAATAGAGTCTAAGCCTCTTTAGATTACTGCTCCTGATTAAAATTCGACTTATAAATTTTAATCGGGGCAGTAATCCCCATATTTTATATGATATCTCTGATGTCGATTGGGAAATTCATTTACCTAAAATTTGAATATTTTTTGCCACCAAATATCCGTACAACCTGCAAATTAAAAGTCGTTATCTTCTGCCCTAGTAGCATCATATTCCAGAAAAGCGCCAGGATCACGAAGCTCTAAATCCGAGTTCATTAATTCTATTATTTCAGTAATCAGACCCGTAAGTCCAAATCGAGTTAATGCGGAAACGGCGATACCGCCTACTATATTTTGAATACTTTTTACTTCGGGTTCGGAAAGTAGGTCACACTTGTTCAATACCAAGATCGTTGGTTTTTCTTCGTGCCCTAATTCTTGAATAGTCTTGTTTACAACTTCAATATGTCGCTTGATTTCAGTATTACTAACGTCAACTATATGTAGAAGTATATCAGCTTCTGCAAGTTCTTCTAATGTAGCTCTAAATGCTCCCATCAACTCATTAGGCAGGTTTCTAATAAATCCTACTGTATCAACGAATATAACTTCCTTTTCATCTGGAAATCGCATTCGGCGGGACGATGGATCCAGAGTTGCAAATAACTTATCTTCTGCAAAGACATCTGATTTTGAGAGTGAATTTAACAGACTTGATTTACCAGCATTTGTGTACCCGACTAGACCAACAATTGGAACTCCCCTATCGGTACGTTTTCGTCTCCTCAGTTGTCGCTGTTTTGATAGATGTTCAATCTTCTTTTCAAGTAGAACGATTCGATCCCTAACCCGTCGTCTGGAAACCTCCAATTTTGTTTCACCAGGACCACGTCCACCAACTCCACCAGTCAATCTGCTTAAACCTGAGTCTTTATCTGTTAAACGAGGTAGATTATATTTCAGTTGAGCAAGCTCAACTTGCACTTTTCCTTCACTACTTTTAGCTCTTTGGGCGAAAATATCTAATATTAGCATACTTCGATCGAGTATTCTGTGTTCCGTGATTTTCGCAATTTCTCGCAGTTGTGAAGGACTAAGCTCACAATCAAAAATAAGCAAATCTGCGCCAAGATCTAAGGCTTTCAACATCAATTCTTCAATTTTACCTCGACCAATAATAGTTCTTGGGTCAAGGCTCCTCCGACGTTGTATAAAAACTTCCGCAACAGTTAGTCCAGCACTTCTAGCAAGTTCATGTAACTCATCTATCGAATAGTTATAATCTTTTTGGCTTGTTTTATAAGCACCGACCAACACCGCAAGTTCACCGTTGATTTCTTTTGCGTCGATTTTGTTAGAACGCTTAAACCTCTCCAATTCGGTGATATACTCACCGAAATCAATCTCAATATTGTTGATATTAGAATAGTAGTTTCTATCAATATTACTGGATCTTTTTTTACTTAAACTATCATCTATAGAATGAGTTGCTAACACTACTGACTTAGGCGTACCTTTCGAAACTGCAACCAATAACACAGAGTCAAGTCTTAGTTTTTCTAAATCAGTAACAAAGTCTGAATGTAATACAGGGTAAAATCTATTTGCTGGTGAACGATTTGAACTTTGGGCGCTCGATATTTTATCCTCGGAAACGGGAACCCCTGTCTCCAAGCACCAATTTAAATTATCTTCTGGCCAAAACACTACCAATCTTAGTCGACGCAACTTAACTTCGTCTAATCTAAAACGTCCGAGGTCAGGAAGATATAGACGTTGTTTTGTACCTAGTATAACGTGGGCAATTCGACCTTCCCTAGAAATTAGTAGGCCTACCGGCACTGCCAACTCATCAACAATTAAAGATACTCGTTTGGCTAAATTACTTTCGCATATCTCCGTGCCGGTTGAACGGAGTTCTGAAAGTTTTGAGAGTAGTACTTTTTGTTTAGGCGACAATTTTTTTAAATCGCCAAAGATATTATTCAACTGATAGACCTAACGATATTAGAATGTTTATAATTTTTAGTATGGCACGCAAATGATCTCAGAAACTACAATAATTTCATCATTGAAGAACCAAGAGAGTTAAGATCTTTTTAGACAAACTCAGCAATGTAACTGACTAGCTTTATAACAAAAACAACCTTCTATCAAAGCCCGCAAATGCCATTGTGGAATACTATTTTTAATCTGATCGTGTTTTATCCACTAACACAAAACACTATGGACTGTTTCAAAAAAAATAACCAATAAATCGTTTTACCCCGCAAATCTCTAACATAACCATCTTATTAAGTATTTTGGCTTTGCGCTAACAAGTGAAGAAAGATTGTCTAGTTTAAAGGATACTTATTAGAATTGTCATTCCAATTACCTACCTTGATTAAGTCGTTAATTACCGTCAAGATAACTCGGGATGACAATTTAAAAGAGATGACTTAATGGCCGAAGATACCTTTCCAATAAATATTGATAGCTTGAATGGTGTACCAAAAGCCGCAAAAATAAATACTCATGCTATAGGTTCAAGAACGACGATAGATCTCAAAGTTGAGGAAGTGAGACCAATCGACCAAATTATGACTCATCTTAAAGTGAGAACAGCAAATCTCGATAACTTCTGGGATCGCAAAGTGATTCTTGAGATTTTTAAAAGTCACTATGGAACAGAGCATCCAATCCAATTTACGCTAACAGAAGAATTTTGGCGAGAAAGCGACAAGTTTTTTAATGGTGAAACCTTAACATCATTAATTTTAGAAGACGAAAGAACTGGTGAGGGTATTGCACATATAGCTTTAGCTTTTAGGGCGAAAGATTGTCATGCCGAGATTCTTCTACCTGCAATTACCAATGAATGGAGGCACGCTATCGGATCTGTCTTTCATAAATTCTACTTGCAGATACAATCCCTAAGCCAAAGGAGAAACTGGTCTCATTTTGTCTCGATATGCGTTGCGTCCGACCCTTTTTATCAATATGTATCGACTTCATATTTTGGTTGTGAAGCCGCCTCTCTACTTCCGAGAAATCAAATTCATTATACAAAGGATTACGTTATTTCATTATATAGTCCTATAAAAATCTCTCGATACAATAAACCATTTTACATTAATGATAAACTAAGGTCTCGTGTTCTACCGTTGATAAGGTCACTTGGATTCGCTGTTGGCAAACCAAAAAATGAAAAAGAATCGCCACGAAAACTAGGCATATCCAGAGTGAAGAGACAGCCTAGAACAATTTACGGAATCGAATATTTAGATATCCATCCAATGCTTTTTGAATTAAAAAAATTCAAAAAAAATTCCTTCACTCGCTACATCTATTCTCTACCACAATCACCGATTATTCGACTACATCTTGATAGCCCTGAATCTATCGCGATCTATAATGAACTTGAACAACTAGGATTCAGATATTCTGGTATTGAGTTAGTCGAATCCGATATTGTTCTACTATTAAGTATGATTGAAGTTGAAGAAGCGAGAAAAATTATTCTTTACGGTGCTGCCTCTCGGGAATTCAGAGACAGCTTGCTATTTCCAAACTAAAATATTTAAATTCAACAAGCTGATAATTGTTAAACTTATATAAGTTTAACAAGAAAAATTTAATGAAGTAACAATTTTTTCTAGTAGTCTACGAAAGCACTAACCTCCGAACTCACAATAGTCAATTTAGCTTGTAGCAAGGTTGTCATCACTATCGTCGTCGATACTTAAATCGTATTTCTTAAGTCGATAACGGAATGATCTAAAATTCAAGCCTAAAAGTTTAGCGGCCTCTTTCTTCATACCATTAGTTTGATTCAACGATTCTAAAAGATATGCGACTTCAATTTCTTCCAAATGTTTTTCTAAATCAAAAGGCAGCCTACTAGCTTTTAAAATCGGCTTTTGATCAGTTGGTTTGTTTGGAGTGTCTCTAAATAGTCGCACTTCTTCTGGAAGGTGTTCAGGTAAAATTGCACCGTTACCAAGGACTTTGCCCCTATTTATGATATTTTCTAATTCTCTGATGTTTCCTGGATAATTATAGTTTAAAAGCAACTCCCACGCTTCTGACGTTATGTTAAAATTTTCTGGATCGATTCCATCTTTTTTTAAAAAATGAAACGTTAATGCTGGGATATCATCTTTTCGCAACCGGAGTGGAGGAACGATTAACTCAATGACCCGTAATCTATAGAAAAGATCTTCCCTAAATTTATTCTCCCGAACAAGTTCTTTTAAGTTACGATTTGTTGCGGCTATAATTCGAACATTTACGTCAACCTCTTTTGAAGATCCAACAGGTCTTACTTTTTTTTCCTGGAGAGCTCTTAGAATCTTTGCCTGAAGATGTATTGGCATTTCACCAATTTCATCTAGGAACAAGGTTCCACCATCGGCTTCACGAAACAAACCAAGAGTATCTCGATCTGCACCCGTAAAAGCACCTTTTTTATGGCCAAATAATTCGCTTTCCAACAGGTTCTCAGGAATTGCTCCACAGTTAACAACCACAAACGGTTTCGTACTTCTTCTACTATTTGAATGGATAGCGCTTGCAACAAGTTCTTTACCAGTGCCACTTTCACCCAAGATCAAAACTGCAGCGTCAGTTGGGGAAGCCTGTTGAACCACTAAAAGTAATTCGTTTAATAGTTCATTTGTTCCTACTAGACCAGGATAGCAATTTTTTGAATTGTCTAATTCGACTTTTCCAGCACCAACTATTTTAGCAATATCTTCGTGGAGCTGAAGACGCTCTTCAATATTTCTGAACTCACCAACATCAGAAATGAAAAGAACCTTTCCTCGATTAAAACCATTCCTGTCTTTTAGTTCCTGCAGGCAAACTTTTAATGTCGTCTCCTCTTCCAGATTAACTGAGATTACGTCTTTGGAGTCACCGTTTTTCAATTCATGAAGTATTCTCTTGTCTTTTAGGCTACTTTTATTGATCGCCTCATTAATACTAACGCCGACTGTTTCATTATGGCTATAACTTCGGAGTCCCAACAAAGCCTTTGCCGCATCATTTATTCCGGTAATAGCTGAATTAAGATCGAGAGTAACAACTCCTTCAGAAAAACTTTCGATTAAATTCGACTTGTCTAAGTTAACTTCTATAAGTTCTTTTTCTTTTTCAAAAAGCGAGTGTTTTAGACCCTCAATTTGTCTAGAATAAAAAATACCTAACAGAGCTGCAATGACTAAGGACACGTATGCAATAAAAATTTGCATACTCGAATAGGCGGGGAGTGAAGCAGCACTAAATGAAATTGGATAGCAGATACCGGAAAAAGCCGCGACTAAAATCGAACTTTTCGCATTTAAAAGCAATGAGGCACATACAATTAAAACGACATACATTGGAAATATATGTACATCACCCGAAAGTTTTGATGAAAGCGAGATAAGAACTACGTCAAACAGGATTTGAAGGAAACCAATTTTAGAAATATTACCTGCAAAGCATATTAATTTAATCTGAAGAATTGTAGCGACAATCGTGAAAGAAATGGCAAGTATCTCTTTGCTTCGAAATAATTCAGAAATCGTCTCAGCTGAATCTCCATTGAAAATAATGAAAAGACTCATTCCAAGCGCAACGAGCCTTCCAAAAGATAGTAAGAGTAGTCCTCTTTGCTGAGTTGAAAGCGGCATCATCACTCCGCGACGGCTCCAAGCTTAAATATTGGTAAGTACATTGCGACAACTAATCCGCCGATAATTGTACCTAAAACCAAAATCATAATAGGTTCGATAAGTTGCTTCATAGCTCCAACTGCAATTTCAACTTCTGTTTCATAGAAATCTGCAACTTTGTTTAACATGGCATCAAGAGCACCGGTCTGCTCCCCAACTGAAATCATTTGCACAACCATTGGAGGAAAGACCACAGAATTATGAAGAGGCTCTGCTATCGTTTTACCTTCACTAATAGAAGCTCGAACACCTAATACTTCCTTTTCTACAACTTTGTTGCCAGCTGTTCTTGCACAAATATTAAGTGCCTCCAAAATCGGGACACCAGAACTCAACATTGTACCAAGGGTACGGGTAAATCTTGCAACTGCTACTTTTCTTATAATCTCGCCGAAAACTGGTATTTTTAACGCGATAGGATGCACAACTTGTTTTCCCTTATCTGTTTTTATAAATCGCGCAAAAAGATAACTAGAGGAAC
>CAYYIQ010000128.1:0-9682 GCA_964472005.1 uncultured Bdellovibrionales bacterium
AAATCATTCGTCCTCCTGGATTCCTGCTTTCGCAGGAATGACGGTTTTGCCCCAAATTTCATATTACTCGGACAGCCTCGAAGGCAGGGATGACGGCGGGACGAGGAGAGAACGGTAAGTTGATGAGATAGCGGCTTTTCTAAGAAGCCGCGGCAACTTGAGAAGACTACTGCTTTTCGATACTTCAGTACGAATCCATATCGCAACTATCATATAACGTTCTCAGAAAAAAAAACCATCCAAAAAAATTTCAACCCGAATTATCAAGACATAAAATTATTCAGATAAATAATTTGACTTTATTGTAAAACCTAAGCTATTTAATTCTAACTATGTATATAACAAATTCTTTTTTCTCACTCCTCGTCGCTTTCCTCATTGCGCTCTAAGCGCAAAAATACAGTTATATCCACACATTCCAATCCTTTAAAACCTAAATCCGAGCAGAAGACACAAGAACTTCTGACGCTAACCGTCTACTTTCACTAGACATTTAATCGTCAGTAGTCGTTTCAAAACAAGATAGTTCATCGCGAACTATTACAGAAGGTTTTAACCAAGGAAGAATGGAATGGGCGTTTCACAAGTTAACTACGCGGCCCCAAATTGCATGGACCAAATCGGACTTGATACGAGAGCATTTCTCGATATGTGTTCGACGGGTCACTTTTCATGTTCGACCGAAAAACTCGGTGCGGAACTTGAAGTTTCTGGCATCACCCGAAAGGGCGACCCCAATTTTCATGCCTATCTTAAAATTCCAAACTTAAACCCAGAAAGTTTTCAGGGCGAGTTTGGAAGCAACAACGTTGAGTGGAACTCACCGGTACTATCATTTGCCAACGGCGCTCCTTTTACGGAGCTACTTGAGGCGCAAGTGGCCGCTATTGAGGAATTGAAAAACAACTTTGTCAATGCACTTTGTTGTGGAGTACTTCCCTCGATGCGTCGCGAATACTATGGACAGTACGACGATCATTTGGATTTGGATCAAATGCAACTAGCATTAAATCCTAACAAACCTCGCTATCAACTGTTGTTGGACATCTGGAAAAAGATGTACGGCCCGAAAAAAACAATCAAGTTCCCTGGTCATAGTTCTATCAAAGTTGAAAGCTGCATGGCACTTTCAATCATGTCAAGTTTCCAAATCCACTACTCGATCCGACCGGAAGATGCAGCCGATGCTTTGGATGTTGCGGCTATGATTTCGGCGGTAACAAATGCTCCGTTCGTTTCAAGTCCACGATTTTTTAGCAAGACCGGAAGTTGGGAAGACTACCGCCCACTATTTTGGCGGGAGATTTTTCCAAATCGAACTGGAGCTGGCCCAGGCTGGGCTAACTCAATGGAAGAAATGCTAGGACAGCTGAAGCAATACGACTGTATTTTCGGCATTGAAACCTCGCAGAATCCATTAGAACAGCTAGAAATGGGAGAGACTCCAAGCTTGGAAGCTCTAACAACTCACATGGGTTGTCTCTGGTTCGATCAACGCCTTAAAATTCACTCGAATTCACTCACCATCGAGGAACGAACGAAAGGCAGCGGCACTCCGGTAGATAACACTGCAAAAGCAGTTTTCTGGACTGGGTTAATGAGATATTTTCTCACGCAAGACGTTCCACGAATGCGGCACGAGTTCGGTGATTTTTCACACACCGAACAAAATACGCTACGAACTTCCGAAAAAGGTTTGAATGCATCGATATGCTGGATGGGTAAAACTACTTCGGTCAGAGATTTAATTCTCGATGAATTTTTGCCGATGGCAAAATTAGGTCATGCAGATTTAACTAGCGAAGAAGTTGATCCCTTTCTTTCAATCGTTGAAAAAATTGTGCTAACTGGAAGAACTCCAGCACAATGGATCCGATCAAGAGCAAATATGTACGAACGAGGGGGCTTAACATTTCAACATACCGACAGCCAACTTTGCTGCGACATGCTTGCTAACCAATCTCACTCAATAGTTGACTGGGAGTAGCAAATTCTACCATCCCACAACAGATGTATTCGCAGGATCACCAATAGGTTTTTTGAAACGACTTATTGGCGATCTTCTATAGAGTGCTTAAATAAGCACTCTATAGAAGATAAAAGGTTAAACGAATTTTTTTAAGTTAACCACAGAGGCACAGAGAAAACGATCCTTTATGTCAACAAAACTCTGGTACTACAGAGTCTTTTTGGATAGTCTCTAGTCCTCTAACTCAGTGTCGCTGTAGTCAACTTAAAAATATCAATGAAGAAAAACATGAGTGAAAAACACATTAGAATTTTTGATACGACTTTGAGAGATGGACAACAGTGTCCTGGGGCTGGAATGTCGCCAGAACTCAATATCGAATACGCAATCTTAGCATCTGAAATCAAAGTTGACGTTCTTGAAGCCGGATTTCCTTCCGCGAGCAAAGGTGACTTTGGAATTGTAAATAAAATCGCAAAACTTTTAACGGAAGAAAACGCTTACCCAGAGATCGCCGCTCTATGCCAATTGCGTGATAAGCAAATAGACATAACGATGGAAGCTCTTCAGCCCGCGTTAAAGAATAGAAAAGCACTTCTTCATGTCTATGTCCCAGTTGCACCCGCGTTAATGGACGCATCTCTTGGGGACAAGCAAAACAAAAGTAAAATTGTCGCCCAAGTATTCGAGTATGTTTCAAGAGCGATTCAGGCTGGATTCAAAGTTGAATTTAGTCCCGAAGGATATTCAAAACAAGGCGAAAATTTTGATTTCGTTACAGACCTCTTGTCTGCTGCAGTTGAGGCAGGGGTAACAATAATAAATTGTCCCGATACAATAGGAAGTGGATTCTTTGCAGAAGGACCAAACTATTTTGTTAACAAAATGCTTGAGCATCAGAAAATAGTTTCTGAGAAGTTCCCAAGTAGTAAACTAATCTGGTCAACTCATTGTCATAACGACTATGGGCTTGCAGTCCAAAATTCCATCAACGCAGTTATTGAAGGCCCTGCTACGCAAATCGAAGGGTGTTTTAACGGAATTGGTGAACGTGCAGGAAATGCTGCGTTAGAATCTGTGATTATGATCCTAGATCAATATGGAAAATTAGACACTTTAACTGATTCATACTTCACAAACATAAACATCGAAAAAATTCAGAAAATCAGTGACTTTGTAAAAACACACATGCTTCCAAGACAGCCTCATTGGCCAGTAACTGGAGAAAATGCGTCTAGACATTCATCTGGTGGACATACAAATGCCGTAATTGCAGATCCATTAGCCTATCAACCATTCGACCCCAGAAAAACCGGTAATAAAATTAGTTTTATTTTTGGTCCGCTAAGTGGTGGCAACCACGCAAAAAATGTCATCGAAGAATATGGCTATGTCTGTGACGACTCTGAGAAAGGAGCGGTTGCCCAATACATAAAGGATCTCTACAGTGAAAGAAGAAAGGGAATAACTGATGATGAGCTGGTCAATGGTTACATCCAATTTCGAAGTCCTATCAAAATTGATAATTATGACTATTCAAGAACCTCCACAAAAGTTACACTTAGCCTGCTAGGTAAGGTATTCGATCGCGAAGGATTAATAGAAGAAGAATATCTAGGAAAAGACAGTGCGCTTGCAGCCCTACATAAACTTCTAGATAAAAAACTGAACACTAAAATCATCAGTCACAAAAGTGAATCTGACAGAGAAGGAATTGAAGCGGAAAGCATTTCTAAAATCCTAATTTCAACGGACGACAATATCCATTTTGAAGGCATTGGGCGAGATAGCGACATAGAGATCTCAGCCCTTAAAGCACTTTCAGATGCAGTGAATAAGGCGTATGTTTATTTAAACTTTAGGACAAAATGAAAAAAAATATTATTGAAAAAATATGGGATGATCATGTCGTTTATCACAAAGAGGGACATCCCGCCGTCTTTGCAATCGATTTTATGTTAATGCACGAGGTTACCTCATCCCAAGCTTTTCAAACCTTAAACGAAAAAGGGTTGCAAGTTTTCGATAGAAGTAGAATTCTTGCCACGCTCGACCACAGCATTCCAACAAGGAAAAATCGTTTAGAAGTTTTCGACGAACAAGCAAAGTATCAGATTGCCGAATTACGGAAGAATGTTGCTGAGCACCAAATACCCGTCCTCGATTTCGAATCTGGTGGACAAGGTATTGTCCACGTGATTGGTCCAGAACAAGGATTTACTCAACCTGGTATGACGATCGTATGTGGAGACTCTCACACTTCCACACATGGAGCGTTTGGTTCGCTTGCCTTCGGCGTTGGGACTAGTGAAGTTGGCCACGTTTTGTCGACTGGCTGCATCCTCCAAGAAAGACCGAAAACACTTAAGGTAGAATTTAATGGCACTTGTCCTGCCAACTGCACCGCAAAAGATATCGCCCTCTATTTGATCTCAGAAATTGGGGTAGATGGTGCTACCGGTTACGTTGCAGAATACACAGGCGATGCGATTCGAGCGTTGAACATGGAAGCGAGGATGACTCTTTGTAATATGAGCATTGAATGTGGGGCAAAGGCGGGGCTTATCGCACCAGACGAAGTCACAATAAAATACCTAACAGACCGGCTCGATGGGAAACTCGGAAGCAAGCTAGAAAACGCAGTTAGATTCTGGGCTAAATACGTATCCGACGAAGGTTCGACCTATGACAAAACCGTCGAGATAGATCTAGGTAAACTTAAACCAATGATCACCTGGGGAATCAATCCTGCTCAGGCGACTTCGATTGACAGCGAGATCCCATTAGTTTCAAGCCTCCCTACTTCTCTTAAAGATTCAGCGTTGAAAGCCTTAAACTATCAAGGCTTAAATGAAGGACAAAAGATCTCTGAAATTAAAGTAGACTGGGCCTTCGTTGGTTCTTGCACAAACGGCAGAATAAGTGACTTACGGGCTGCTGCCGAAATTCTTAAAGGAAAAAAAATCCATCCTGAAGTCACGATGTTAATAGTTCCTGGATCCGAAGCTGTTTTAGCGCAGGCGAAGGAAGAGGGATTGGTTAAAGTTTTCGAAGACGCTGGCGCAGAAGTTAGAATGCCAGGCTGTTCAATGTGCCTCGGAATGAACGACGACAAAGTGCCTCCTGGAAAAAGATGCGTAAGCACATCGAATCGCAATTTTATCGGAAGACAAGGACCTTCAAGTCGAACTCACCTTGCATCACCTCAAACTGTCGCGGCAAGTGCAATTGCTGGATACATCACAGGAGCGAATTAATTTATGGAACCTTGGAAAGATCTTTCAACTAAAGCGATATTTTTAAATATCAATCATATAGACACTGATATGATTATTCCCGCGCAATACTTAACAAGCACTAAAAAAACAGGCTATAGCGAAGGACTATTTATTAGACTGAAAGAACAAGATCCTAAATTCCCATTAAATCGATACGCCTCGGGTGAAAGGAAAGTTCTTATCGCCGGTGACAACTTCGGTTGTGGCTCATCACGAGAGCACGCGGTCTGGGCGTTGTTGGAATATGGAATTCAATGCGTAATCGCAAAGTCTTTTGGGGATATTTTTAAAGCTAATTCTTTAAAAAATGGATTGCTTCCTATTCAGGTGAGCGCAGAGAATTATGAAATGTTAATCGGACTTAACTATGACGAATCCAATTTCGAAGTATCTTTAAAAAATCAAACCGTTAAGGTAAAAGAAAACATTTCTTTTACCTTTAAGATTGATCCATTTCGAAAGCACTGTCTTACACAGGGTCTTGACGACCTCGACTATCTTTTAAATTTAAAAAACGAAATTGAAAACTATCGTAGCCAGAATAAGGAAAATCAGTATTTCGATACCACCTGGGCGGTGAGCAAGCAGAGGTAAGGGGTTGAAGGTGTTTGGTTGTTGAAAGAGTCATCGTTTTTTTGGGGAGGGTTTTAACGCAGAGCAAGCAGAGGGAAGAGGGTCGAAAGTTAGGCGATAAGTCCAAATACGGTAGCTGGTTGAATGACCATTTCCCTCCTCTGTTTGCTCTGCTTGCTCTGCGTTAAAACCCTCCCCAAAAAAAACGAATCAGGCGAACGAACCAAGTATATATTATAAATTTAAATTGAGATTGCAGATATGAAAAAATCATTGAAAATTCTAGTGTTGGCTGGAGATGGGATTGGGCCTGAGGTTGTGGATCAGGCTTTGCGAGTGCTGGATGCGGTGAAGGGAGATTCTAAATTTGAATTTTCAATTCAACACGAGCTTATTGGCGGAGCTGCCTTTGAGGTACACAAGGAGCATTTTCCTGAAACTACTAAAAAAGCATGTGAAGATGCAGATATAATTCTTTTTGGTGCCGTAGGCGGGCCATTAAGTGAGCAAATGAACCCAAAATGGAAAAACTGCGAAGTAAACTCTATTCTCGCATTACGTAAACTATTAGATTTATTTGCAAACGTTCGACCTATCAAAATTGACGAAAGTCTAATTAAAATTTCGCCTTTAAGGCTAGAGAAGTTTCTGCCCAAAACGCCTGACCTTGTCATTATTAGAGAGCTAACGGGAGACCTATATTTTGGTGACAAAGGTAGGCGTGAGAACGGAACTGTTGCTTTTGATGAATGCACATACAGCACTGATCAAATTGAAAGAATAACCAATTTCGCATTTAACCTTGCGAGAAAAAGAAGAAAGGTCATCCATTCAATTGATAAAGCTAATGTACTGGAAACATCTAAGCTTTGGCGAGAAACAGTTTCACGAATCTCAAACGACAACCTCGACATAGAACAGCACACAATGCTCGTTGACAATTGCGCTATGCAATTAATCACAAACCCAACAATATTCGACACGGTTCTAACCTCAAATATGTTTGGAGACATTCTTTCTGATGCGGCAGCCGTCATACCTGGCTCACTTGGCTTGCTTGCGTCGGCAAGCTTTGGCAGCAGTGGAAAATGGTTATTTGAACCACCTTCAGGTTCCGCACCGGACATCGCAGGTAAAGACATTGCTAACCCAATTGGCATGATCAGATGTATTGCAATGATGTTTGAGATGGCGACCGAAGAGATAATGATTCATGACAAAATAGAGCAAGCAATTTCCAGAACCTTAGATAAACATATCTATACGGCTGATTTACAATTTGAGAATCATAACCCCGTGGCATGTTCAAAATTTACAGATTTATTTTTAGAAAATCTTCACCTTTGAATTAGAACTAAAAAATTCTAACGACCGTTTTCGAAGATGGCTAGGGTTTAAATTTGTATTTGCTTAGCCAGTTGATCAACGATTCCCAGTTATACTTATCTAGATATAAATTGGATATTCGTCTCTATATTTTGCGCAGCTAAAATTTTAAAAAAGTAGTTCTTAAGTTCCTTAAATAACTAACGAAAAACAATATGTTCAAAATCATATGATTTGTTCTTTATCCTTGGTCTACTAATAAAAAAGGAGATTCAAGATGAAACATATGGACAAAACAATGCCTCGAAGGCAGGAAACTGCAAGTAGCAGAATACTTGAAATAATTTTAGCAATGCTCATCCCACCAGTTGCCGTAATTTTAAACAGAGGACCTGGAAAAGAGTTCGTTATTTCATTAGTTTTAACTATCCTTGGATTCGTTCCTGGAGTAATCTACTCTATTTACATCCTAGTGTCAGATATCGAAGATGATCACGTAGACTAATTTAATTTTGGAGTATTATGAGCGAACCAACTAGAATCCCCATTAGTGGAATATCTAAAAGACAGCCAGAGTATGAGATTGAACCGCTCTTTCTTATGAGATGGTCACCAAGAGCTATGAATGGAGAAATACTTTCCGAAAATGAGCTAATGAGATTATTTGAAGCTTCACGCTGGGCTCCATCTTCATTCAATGAGCAAGAGTGGAGATTTTTGTATGCTCGACGAGATACACCAGAGTGGGAAACTTTTTTTAATCTGTTAGTTGATGCTAATAAAACTTGGTGTAAAGATGCGGCAGTTTTGGTTGTCGTAGTTGGGGCTAAAAACTTTGCAAAAAATGGCAAAGCAAATAAAGTTCATAGTTTCGACTGTGGAGCGGCCTTCCAAAACCTAGCGTTACAGGCGACATCAATGAACATCGTAGCCCATGGCATGGCTGGCTTTGATTTCGACAAAGCTAAATCCTCCCTAAACGTGCCGGATGATTTCGAAGTTCAAGCAATGATCGCACTTGGAAAACCAGCTCCTAAAGATACGTTACCCAAAGAGCTTCAAGATAAAGAAGAGCCCTCTCAACGTCGACCAGTCAAGCTTTCTGTATGTGAAGGGTCTTTTTCATTTTAAACGGGCATTTTCACTATGCGAGTCGCAGCATGAAAAATTCCGGACTCTATCTAACCTTGGTGCCCTGTAATCTAAATTGTTACAGGGCACTTCTAAAAATAAGTAAATTTAAAAGCTAGACTTCAATATGATCAGTTAGCTCGGCCGTTGGCTTAGCTTCTAATACTTGAAATCTTGTTTTCGAAATAACGCCCATCAAATCTTTGCATTTATTTTCGTTCTCCTGAGATGCGTCAAGTGAGTCTTTTGACGAAAGAGTCGTTGCTTGAATTCTAAAAATAAAACGATTCTCAACCACAGTGGCAACAACATGCAGTAGGTCCACATTCTTATTAAGACCTTCCGATTGGACTTCCCCTTTACCGATAAAGGCAAAATATTCGCAATCTATATCTCCTATCGCCACCTTTTCAGGTTCTTTAACAAGTTCGAATCCTTCAGTCTGTTGCAAGCTCTTCAGATGAACCTGATTAGCTTTTTCCTTGGTCCAATCCCCCGCATTACGCTTCATTACGATGAGGGATTTATCTCCCTTCATAAAAACAGCCAATACATTACTCACATTTCCCTCAATCAGTCCTCCATCCCATCCAGCTGGCAATTCCAAAATAATGGAAGTTTGACTCTCCTCATCTTGGAGTACGTATGTTTTTTCGGGTGTCTTCGTTCTGACTCTTTTCGACTGAATTTCATTATCGTTAAATGAAAAGGCTATCATGATAGCAAGAATTGGGAAAAGCCACATTCTGATGTTCAAAAACCTCATGTTAATTCGCCTTTTTAAAGGAAAGTTCTGAAAACCAAATACTAAAGTCCGGTAAATCGCTAACTATTTCTAATTAAAGATTTACCGCATAAAATATTTCATTTTTAATTTTGAAAGAACGAGAAGTTTTAAGAGTAAACAAAGTTCGAAAACCAACGCTAGCTTAATACAACCCCCAATTAACTGTCAAAACGAGTTTTTTTGGGCGACCATAGAGGCACAGAGAAAGGCATCCGGTTTTATAGTAGAGACTCTGGCACTTCAGAGTCAGGACAATAGAAACAAGCACCTCGCACTCTGTGCCTCTGTGGTCAGCCCAAAAATTAAGGTACACCATTAATCTATTTAGGAAATTTTAACGCAGAGCAAACAGAGCAAGCGGAGAGGGAATTTGTGATAGTGAACCTCCCAACAATCTGAATCACTAATAAAATTATTTAATTAAACGCAAGCGACCTCTCCAGCAAAAGAGTTTGAGTTTAGAATTCTTCGCTCCCCAACGGATTTTGAGAGAATTTTTTCCAACCTAAAAATTCATAGCAAAAAATTATCGAGACCGCGACCTGCCCTGAGCCTGTCGAAGGGCAGTTAGGCAAGCCAAGCTTGCCGCACGAGCACGAGTTGGGGAACGAAGAACTC
>CAYYIQ010000129.1:0-9680 GCA_964472005.1 uncultured Bdellovibrionales bacterium
TGAGCCTGTCGAAGGGGAGTTAGGCAAACCAAGCTTGCCGTACGAGAATGAGTTGGGGAACGAAGAGCTCTAAACTCAAACGGCCCCACACACCTCCAACCCACTCTCCGTTTGCTCCGTTTGCTCTGCGTTTATACCTTCCCCAAAAAAGAAAAAGGACAGCTTAAACTGCTAGTTTAAGCTGTCCTGAGATGGTCCATTCTACTTGGTGCTACTCGCTTACCGTTTCCGCATCAATGGAAATTTCGGTCGAGTCTTCAGAAGACGGATCTGGAACGAGTTCGGTTGTTTTCGACTCGTTGACTTCGATGTGACTCGGAGAAATTACTTCCTGTTTAGGAGTTCCGATCAACATCGTAACTACGAGACTTCCCAGAACCGCAAGATAAACAATCGTCCGCATAGCTTAAACTCCATTGTCAAGCTAGGATAGCCTTCACCCAAGCAACAACCTTCTTGCTTAAAAAAATGAAAACCTTCGATATCTGCAAATATATTTTACGATATCGAAATGTCTTAATTTAATCTGCTACTCGAATAAGTTCTACTTTATTTACCTTACTCCAAATTTAATGCCATAGCATTACAGCCTTTATCTCAAACTTAATGCCAAGTACTTTAAGGAAAGAGGTTTTCTTTTCAAGAAATCATGAAAAATAATAAAAAAAGGAGGCTAAGGATATAAATCCTTAGCCTCCAATGGGGTTGTGTTGTGTATAAGATCTAAATATATAAAAGATCTCATAGAGGTTGCGTATATGACCTCAAGATTCTTAATCTTGAGCTCTTAGCGCAAATTAACAACTACTCCTGATTTTTATTTTAAAGAAACGGAATTCTCTTTGGCTTAGATATCTAAAGAGTTATGGCCCTACATTTTGAGAGCGTGCACTAGGAAGAAGTTTTATTTTTTTCTTCTGCTAAAGCACTAGAAATCTTAAGCTTTGCAGAATCTGAGAGTTTTTTACTATTCTTCATCCCATCAAATTCATTTTTAGAATAAAGATTACGGCAAGCGCTGTCTAAGATATCAAGTTGTTTAGAAAATCTCCTGCAAGTAAAACATAAAACATGGTGAACACTGAACCTAAATCTTTCTACCAAGCCTAATTTTTGATCGCGAGACTTACAACATGCTTCGCTGTAATCCTTACATGAAAAAATCAATTTGAATTTTTTTATTAGTGTGCTCATTTCAAATATACTAACCTTGGTTTAACCAGTTCTTTTCGAGACATTCGCGCAATCTCATTCGCGAACGGTAAAGTATGACCCAGACATTATTCGCGTTTATATTAAGTGATTCGCAAATCTCCTCGGTACTTAAGTTATCGACGTTCCTCAATACAAAAACCTGTCTTAAATTTGTAGGAAGCTGTGAAAGACAGTCAGTTAATTGATGTAAAAAGTCTTGCTGTTCAACGATTTTCTCTGGACTACTCCCCCAAGAACTTAACCATTTGTTCCATATTCCAAATGAATTGAAAGAAGAATTAACAACTGAATCATCTTCAATCTCCATAGAGTTGTTTAGTGCATCTCTTTTATTCTTTCGAACTTGGTCGATTACTTTATTTCTTAGAATTGTGGTTAACCACGTCTTGATTGAAGACTTACCCTGAAACTGGTCCCGTGCTTTATAAGCGGAAAGTAAAGCATCCTGCAGTACATCCTCTGCTAATGCTTCGTTTTTAAGTTGCATGTATGCGTATCGATATAGGCCGTCCCCATATTCGGTTAACCAGTCTTCAGGTTCTGCATCTACTGTTGATTTCTGAGGAGTTGATTTAGTATTTGCCAAGTAGTTCTTTAGTAAATCTTTCATTAACGCTACTTTCCGATAGCCATATCCCAAAAAAGGCTTTCGAAAAATCTAGACTCTTAATACACAGTTTTTCAATCTTATTCAAAAAGAGACATGTTTTACCTGTTAGATCGTCGTAACTGAGACTATATCTGTCACCAATCTTTACATCTTCGAAAGAATTATAAACTTTTTCGAAATCTGAATCTCTTGCTCGGTAGCTATAGCTTTTATCATTCGCTAAAAGTTCCTTTGTTTTCTTTATAAAATCTTCTTTAGATATGTCCCTCAAGTATTCCAAGACAAGATATTTCGAAACATCTTCATCAAAGGGTGATTCAGTGACGTTGTAGTCACTATTCGCGTAAAAGGCAGCAACATAAACATCAAAGATCAAATAGGTTAAAGTTGATGTTCCAACGAGGTTTAAACCTGCGTGTCCCGGTAATTCGGGTTTAAAACAAATATTTTTTTGGCAAAAATCAATATCCCTAACCTGAGCAAAAGCAGGGGAAGAAAATAAAAAAACGAAGATTAGAAATATAATTTTTTTCATGTAACCAATTCTAGCGAATAACAGTGTTGAGAGTCTCAGAATTACCTTGTCTTGAAAACACCATTTGATGAGTATTCACCAATCTTTCAGTGAATCCTGCTTCGCAATAAGACAAATAATAGTTCCACAATCTTCTAAATCGCTCATCAAAGCCTAAAACTTTAATTTCGGACCATTCCTCATTAAAATCAGCCTTCCAAATATTTAACGTTTTTGCGTAGCTTTCAGCAATATTTTCCGTTTTCTCCAATACAAGCTTTGACCCGCTCGCTGCAGCCTCTACTAATCTTAGCTGAGAAGGGCATAGCCCCCCTGGAAATACATATTTCTGTATCCAATCACATCCAAGGCGGTAAGCATTATAACGGCTTTCTGGTATCGTAATGGCTTGAATAAACACAAGTCCGGTAGGAGAAAGAATTTCGCCGATTTTACTAAAATAGCTCTCTAAAAATGAGTGTCCAACGGCCTCGACCATCTCAATTGAGATAACTCTATCAAAGCTTCCATTAATTTTTCGATAATCTTCAAGACGAACGTCAATTAAATTGCCTAATCCAGCATCTTCAACCTTCTTACAAAAATAGTCTCGTTGCTCTTCTGAAAGTGTCACTCCGGTATATTTGCAACCTGTCATCTTTACAATCTCAATTCCAAGACCACCCCATCCACAACCAATCTCAAGAACATTAGAATTGTTGGTGATTTTGAGCTCCTCAACAATCTTCTCAATTTTATTAAGTTGTGCAATTTCCAAACTTTCGTCGGCATTTTTAAAAAGTGCGGATGAGTACTGCATCCTTTTATCTAAGAACTTGGTAAAGAGTTCATTGCTCAAATCATAATGTGCCGCAATATTTCGTTTACTATTTTTTATTGAGTTAAATTTTAAGTAATGCTTAATCGCATTATAGAACCTTCCAAAGTATGTACTCAAAAGATTTCGATCATCGATATGACTTACGTTTTTTGAAAAAAACTGGATTACATTTGTTAATTCGGGACTATCCCAATCACCATCAACATAGGATTCTCCAAACCCAATATCTCCATGAATTACAGACTTACAAAACATGTCATAATTTTTGACATTAATTTCGGCTTTTAAATCGTGAGATTTATCCCCTACTGAAATAGAATTTCCACAAGGAAAATGTAAATTCAGCTCCCCGAATTTAGCTTGCTGCACAAATTGGCTAAACTTCTTAAGACAATACTTTTGAAAAACACTAGGACTGCTTTTGACAAATGTTGCTTCACTATCTGCAATTGGTTTTGTAAACACTCTTAATCCCTTTATAAACTTCAATATAAATGCGTGATAAACAATTCTAAAGAAAGTTAAAATTATCGATCCCGGGTATTTTGCCAAATGTTTAAGTAAGCTAACTCCATTCAATTCACGTTTTAGCGAAACTAGTCCTGACTCAAAAACAACTTTATCATCCTGATGAAGATCGATTAGAATGGATAACTTCTTATTCTCCTCCTTAACTCGGAAATAATAGACTCCTTCTCGATCTAAAAAGGGGGATACATGAAAATCTTTATCGGCTCTAAAACTAATGAATCCCTTTGGCGTACGTCTATCCTCGCGATTCATCACGTAAAGGTGACGCTCCCCAAATGTATTATGCACTTCTGCAATCAGAATTTCTGGCTCTTCTTCTTGACGATAACAAAGAAAAAAACTTACGGGGTTAAAAACATACCCGAACACACGTGGGTGAGTAACTAACCGGATCGAAGAAAAACGGGGGTTTATCTCATACTTTTCAAATAATTTTTCTAACTTTTCAGAAAGATTACCAGAATAGCTTGAAAGATAGTCGCTCTCATATATCGACAGGAGTTTCCTTCGGTTAAATCCAAATACAAAAGACTTGTCAGCTGATTTATCAACTTTCGAAACATCTATATTCAAATAGAACATTGAGTATTTAAATGCATATCCAATTGGATTAAGTCTTCGATGAAACATCGTCGTCTTAAGAATTAGATGCGACAGTATCACAAAGTAATCCCTTTCATCAGTGCGACTTGAGCTCCTGATCGTGCTCCATCTTCATGAAATCCATTACCCATGTAACTTCCGCAGTAATAGGTTCGGTTTTGACCTTGCAAATTTTTAAATTGACTTTGAGTAGCTAAAGATTCAAGGCTAAAAATTGGGTGAGTGTAGTCAATCTTTTTTATGATCTTTCTCTCTGCTATTTCATCTTCGCAATTTAGCGAAACAAAATAGTCATCCTTGCTCCGCACACCCTGAAGCTTGTTCATATAATAAGTTAGAACAGCATTATATCCCGTATTTGCGTGATAATTCCAACTCGCCCAACTCACTTTTTTGGGCGGCATGATGCTGCTATCAGTATGTAGTATTGCTGTGTTATTTTCATATTTCCACTCCGAAAATAGCCTTTCCTCCTCTTCAGATGGATTTTCAAGTAGTGAAAGAACTCCATCCGCATGACAGGCCAACACGATTTCATCATAGCTTAATACTTCACCATTACTTAAACTTAGCTCTACCGCTTCTTTCGATCTTGAAATTTTCGAGACATTTGAGTTTGTTAAAAATGTCCCGTTGAACTTACTTTTAAATTTCGACAGATAAGCTGAGCTTCCACCTTTAATTGTCTGCCATCGTGGCCTATTACTAGCACTCAAAAGACCATGGTTTTTGAAAAACCTTATAAAACTTAGGGCTGGAAATTCTAAAATTTGACCTGTAGGAACAGACCAAATTGCAGACCCCATGGGCAGTAGGTAGTTATTTAAAAATGCCTTACTAAAACCTCTTTCGTTTAAGAACCTCCCTAGTGTCAAACTATCTTTTGCTCCTACACCGGACTCCAAAAAACTTATTGCGGTTTTACCAAACTTAACTATTTCATAAATGGTCTGAAGATGCTCCTTGGAGTAGAGTAATTTCCATTTTGGAAATAGACCAAAAATATCTGTACCGGCATAGTAATAGTCCGTCGCTCGATCATAGTAGCTAAAAGACATATCACTCCAGCGAACGTCCACTTCCCACTCACTCAACAGATTATGGAAAACACCATAGTTGCAATCATTTAAAACGATAAAGCCGGTATCAACTGCATAGCTCTCGCCATCACTTCCCTGAAAAGAGATAGTATTAGTGTGGCCGCCAATCCTATTCTCTTTCTCAAGCAGCGTGACATCATGCTCCTTGTCCAACAGATAGGCTGCTGTAATCCCACTTATTCCACTTCCAACAACGGCTATTTTCATTTTTCTTTTTTCATTACAAATTTTTGAATTAAGCGGCGATACCATTTTTCTGGAAGAAGTCTCAGAATCCGAATTGGGACCGTCAAACCTTTCGGAAAATCTATCGTATCTTGACCTGCAATTATTCCATTAATTATTATTCTAGATGCCTTTTCTGGGCTAATCATCAAAGGCATATCAAAGTCATTCTTTTCTGTCAGCCTTGTTTTGACAAACCCCGGAAGGACAATCGTAATTTTAATGCCAAGTTCTTCCACATGCATTCGTAAGCTTTCGAAAAAATATGATAATGCGGCCTTAGAAGCACCATAAGCAGCTGCACCCGGCAACGCTCGAATTGCAGAAATACTCGAAACAACAACTAACTGACCGGACTTACGTTCTATAAAGCCTTTTATTACTGGCTCCACAACATTCAAACTTCCGCAATAGTTTACCATCATCTGTTTTTTATATTCACTAGCATTGAACTTTAGTACATCAGTCTTCTCATAGACTGCGGCATTTAAAATGACCAAGTCAAGATGTCCAACCTTTTTCACAATAAACTCGTATTGTTTATTAACTTCCTCCACATTTGTGATGTCACATTTCGCAATAATAATATTACAGGAGCCTTCATACCTACTCTGAAAGTTTTCTAAGCTTTCAGTATTTCTCGACGAAACTATAATATTTTTTGCAAAAGCAGTTAGATCCTCAAAAAGTTGAAAACCAATCCCGGTACTAGCGCCTACTAACCAAATGTTTTTTTCTTTAATAGGATTAGACATCTTTATTTTCCAATTTAAAATTAGTAGCCACGAGAATTGATAAAAAACACAGTACACTTGGGACGACGGAATAAAGAAGTCCTAACACTTGTTTTGAATCGGCAGTGATCTCAAGCATTCTCGGATCAAAACTATATAGAGAAAGCAAATATAAGCCCGCACCGGCCCCAACCCCCTGTGCGAATTTTCGACAGATAGACCAAATACCTACCGCCATTCCTTTAATCGGAATATTTACTTTAGCAGACTTTGCTGAAACAAATTCTGCTTGGATAATTGATGGAGCAATTAAAGCTCCTCCAAACCCAATTGCAGAAGTAGCGATAAATAAATTAAAAATTAACCCGGAATCTTCACCCAGAAAGTAAACCGGAAGGAATGCTCCTGCATTTATAATTTGGGCGAGAAACCACACATTCTTCTTATTGTATTTATTCAACAGCCGAACCCACAATGGCATAAAGATAAATCCAACTAAAAAATATAATGCTAACGAGAGTGTACCTTCCTCATCACTTCGATACAAATAGAATTTATTAAAAAAAAGAAATAAAGCCGCGGGTAATGCAGCTCCTAATGAGCTAGTGGTAAATGAAAAAAGTAATATTAAAAAATTCTTGTCTTTCAATACAACGGCAAACGATTGCAATCGCGCACTATCATAAAGAACTTTTCGAGCATTTGAAATTTTCGATTCCGTTCGTGCAACCAGTAAGCAGCAAAGAAATAGAAAAGTCGAATAAGATGCTCCTATAGTTAGTCTATCCTCAGAGTCTATCCGGCCATCCGTACTAATAAAATAGTAAGGCACTAATGATGTTAAAACAGTTCCGAGAATCAAGAACCCCTCACGAAAAGCGATAAACTTTGTCCTAATTTTTGGAATATCTGAAATTTCAATTCCTAACGATTCATACGGGACCGCGACCAAAGTCATGCCGAGAAAAAACAACATCGAGAATACGACGAAATGAAAATTGAAATTTTCGACAGCGAAAATTTCGGGATACAACAATAGATAGAATGAAAGGCTTGAAAGGAGAACTCCCCAAATAATTAAAACGGAACGTCGGTAGCCTCTATTAGTCAGAGTATCTGATAGCATCCCCACTAATGGATCTGTGACAGCATCCCAAATACGAGCCAGCAGGAAATACCCTCCTATCAAAGCAACCGAAGTGTTTGGAAATTCAAGGTACCATTTTGGAAGGAACAAGTAGAAAGTTAAACTCATCAATGTGAATGGGACGGACAGTAATCCATAACTCACTGAATATGAGAGTTTATCCATACACCTTTTTAAAATCTTTTATCCTGATTGCAATTAGATCCAAAAACATTCTAATCGAATCAGATACTAAGTTAACTTTTGATCCAGCTACATTACGCCAGTTGATCGAGACTTCTCTTACGATCATTTGATACTTGAATGCGAGGTATAGTATCTCGACATCAAAACCAAAACCGGAGATTGTTAACTTTGGAAAGATCTTATTTGCCACTTCTTTTTTAAACAATTTGAAGCCGCACTGGGTGTCCCAAATTGGAATCTGAAGTATTCCGCGAACAAAAAGACTAAATAGCCTGCCAATTATTTTCCGGTGGAGTGACGTTTTCAACACTACTTCAGATGTAGCTGCTGCCCTCGAACCAATCGCAATATCAGCACCATCTTCAATCTCGTGAAATAGCTTTTCAATTTCAGCAAAAGGAGTTGCCCCATCGGCATCTGCCATTAGAACCATTTGACCTTGCGCGTTAAGCATACCGAACTTGATTGCGTATCCTTTGCCCCGATTTCCTGGATAGGAAATCACCTTCAAATTTTCAATATCTTTCTTCAAAGCAAGAGAAACGACTGCGGTGTTATCAGTACTGCCATCGTCAACAACGATAACTTCGTAACACAAATTACGAGTTGCAAAATACTTTTCTAGTAGAATTAAGGTACTACCTATTCGAGCTTCCTCGTTGTAGGCTGGTATCACAATGGATAAATCAATATCTGACACAGAATCTCTTACCTAGGAATTTACTTTTGTATCTTTACTATTCTTGATAGCGAAATATGTCCCTGGAATTCCGACAGCCAAATACTGGATTGCATGTTGGGCGACAACCATTGCCAAGGCTGTTTCGTGGTTAATTCCACTCTTCTTTAACGCCAGCGACGCGAAGTTTTCGATAACGCCGACACCACCTGGAGCAGCAGGGATAAGTGATGCAAAGTTAACAGATGCAAGAAAGAGTGCTAGCTCTCCCATATTCAGATTCTGACTGAAAGCAAGACTGATTAAGAAATATGCAAAAAGTTCTACAGACCAAACAACAACTGAGAGGATTACCAACTTAATAGCTAAGTCTTTTTCTAATATAGGTTCTAAACCTTTAACGAATTTTTCGAGCTTACTTATTACAAACGTAATCGCTTTGTTGTTAAACTTATTTTCAATTTTATTAAACAATCTAAAAATCGGGTTTCTAACTAAAAGCGCAATAATTACTGAGATACTCGCACCAAGAAAGAAAAGAGAAACAAGTCCGATATAAAAAATGTTTTCAATAGAGAGAGTTGAAAAATAAAAGCAAATTCCGAAAATTGCGCTGATCATCAAACCATCGGCCAAGCGCTCAGCCGCGACTGTGGCTAAAATAAAAGTTCTGCTTAAGCCAGTTCTACGCCCAAGGGAATGGCACCTGACAAACTCACCGATACGCGCAGGTAAAACGTTATTCATAAAAAAACCGAGAATCAAGGCCCTAAATAAAATAAGAAATGAGAAATCATTAACCTTAAAAAAATAGCGCCAACGTACTGTTCTCACTACGTAGCTAAAGATACTGACAAGTAGTGCGTAAAACAACAATGACAAGTTAACGTTTCTAAATTTATCAACGACCTCTTCTTGCTCGATAGATGTCATTAGAAAATAAATACAAATTCCAGATAAGAAGATACCGAATAGAAATCTAAACGACTTTTTGAAAAATGCTTTCTTCGGGGAAGGAAACGTATTTTGACTTATATCTTGACTCATGTACTCGGGATTTAATCCAGCTTTTATATGCGTTATCGCAGTATGAATTTCATTATATAGTTACCCGAAGATCGCGATAACCATGTTGTTCATATTTTAAATTTCGGATTAAGGGAATTTAAATTAAGAACAGCATCTTACGTGATGCTTTATTCCTCTTTTATGCTATTTTCTCAAGCAAATTTCTTTCTATAAATTTCATTTCCTATTATTTCTGTTTTCTTGAAAAATAGGACGTTTTTCATCTC
>CAYYIQ010000130.1:0-9670 GCA_964472005.1 uncultured Bdellovibrionales bacterium
TATTTTCGATCTTCTTAGAGCATCACCGTGAAAATCGTTTGTTCTGAATTGCGATAATTTCAACTCTAAGCATATTCCTAAGTCTTCCGATCAGCAAACTATTTAACCAGCTTTTGCTGCCTGATTTCATGATGAACCTTTTTCAGTCTATCCGTTCGTGAAGTTGGATAGGCGACAATATCGGTTCTGGATCTTTTGTGGGATAAGGAGACAGCTGTTAAGTTGAATTTAAAATAAATAATGCACGTAATTGGTGTGTTTTAGCGCAGGGGGCTTAGTTGTGACAATGTAGAGCGGAATAGGGCGAATTTTAATACATCTGTCTTCGGACTGCTCGGAAGATTCGATAATCCTCAATGCACGAAGCTACAAGGTTAAATCGTAGAGCAGTATAAAGAAAGTTGAAAAAAACTAAATGAAATTAATGATTTTCTGAATCAGAATCTGTGTCGTCAAGACCGTCTTCTACTACTTTAGAAGTAGCTTCATTTTCGAATTTCACTTTTCCCGCAGCAATTTCGCGAAGCGCTGATACTACAGCTCTATTTCCCTTAGTGTCAGTAACGGCTTTTGCACCACCAAGCAGCTGTTTAGCTCTTTCTGATGCTAGTCGAACTAGGGCAAATCTATTGTTTTCACTATCTAAGCAATCTTCTATTGTGATACGCGCCATGGAGAAATAAAAGTTTCGGTGTTATTAAAGTTAAGACTGTATAGTTAAAAACGAGTATTTAATCAACTAGGACATTTTTAATGAAGAATGCGAAGAAAGTAAGGCGAATCAGAGATAGAGCATATTTACTGCCAAGTTTGGTTACCGTGAGTAGTTTATTTGCAGGTTACCTTTCAATTATTTCGTCAATTAAGGGTAATTATGATTATTCTATTAAATACATCCTATTAGCGTCTATTCTTGACGTTTTAGATGGCGGAGTTGCTAGGAAGTTGAACGCTGCGAGCGATTTTGGGCGAGAGTTCGATTCCTTATGTGATTTGGTTGCATTTGGTGTCGCGCCCACAATATTGGTTTGGCAATGGGCCTTCAAAGTTCCTTTTGATGAATTTGGTGTTCTGGCTTGTTTTCTTTTTGTGGCGGGCGGTGCCACGCGTTTGGCGAGGTTTAATGTGACTACAGTGTCAGAGCCCAAATCTTATTTTGTAGGACTGCCTATTCCAGCGGCCGCAGCAGCTTTGGCATCTATTGTTTATGCTTTTCCGGAAGGTGTTTCAGATTTTGGAGCGATCCTAGTGCTTATTTATGCCGTGTTCTTAGGTGGATTAATGGTTAGTACGTTTAAATTTTTGAGTCTGAAAAGACTGAGTGTCAGCAAAATTGATCCTCGTAAATTGTTCTTGGTGCTATCGCTTTTTGTGGCACTAATATGGAAGTTTGACCGAATGTCAGTTTCTCTAATAATGATCGGATATATCTTTTTTAACATGGTGCCATCATTCTTTAGATTTGGGTTCCGTCGAAAAGAAACTGCATCTGAAGAGCTTTAGTTATCCAAGTAGACGATGTTCGGTGATGTTAATAACTTAGAAGAAAATTATTTTTCCTCTGAGTTCTCGATTAAGAAATTTATCAGGATCTCCGTAAATTTCTTTGGCTCTTCCCAACCAACTCGATGACCGACTCCTGGAATTTGCACGTGAGAAAAATTTGGATTTGATTTAGCTATCTTTGTTGCAAATGCATCGAATTTTTTATCAAGTTCTCCAGTAATTACTAGACCGGGATTGGCTATTTTGTCTACTTCGGGCCAACGGTTTGGGTTTTTACCTTTGGAGCAAAGTAACCAGAGTCTTGAAAGGCTAGCACGGTTGAAATTATTTTCTGTTAGTATGGTTGGGTTGGGTTTGCCGGCAAAAGTCGGTAGCTGGTTCCATTCATTTATAAGATCGACCCAATTCATGTTTGAAAATTTATCTGCCCACTTCTGATCTCTATTTATCTGGAGTTCCCGTTCCTCTTGATCGTTGTCATCGATTCCAGGGTCTGTTGCCATCAACACTATCTTCTTTAATTGACTAGGTTTGATGTGAGCAAGGTCTAGGGCGAAACGACCGCCTAGTGAATATCCGATTGGGATGTAAAAGGCTGTTTTAATCGACTTCGAAATTTCTTCAATCCATTCTGCTAAGTTCGGGGGGTTATCTTCGTATAGATCTGGAGTTAGGATCAAGCTTTCATCGACGCCCGAATTTGTAAGCTCAGTTATTAGCTGTGTCCAAACGGTACGTCTTTGGAGCGTGCCGTGAAAAAGTACTAATGTGGTGTCTGCTAAAAAATTATTTAATTTCACATGTCACCATGTAGGAGTTATTAAAGGAAGTTAGCGTTGCTATTTTTTTTCGGCATCTTGGGCAAAAATATATCCAATCTTACCTTCGTTAGAAATCAGTTCCAACCATAGTCCCATACGTGCGGTAACATGAATTGGAGTTTCAGATTTGAGCCGAGTAATAGATTGCGACAGAAGTGAAGGCGCTGCAAGTACGTTCGTTGCAGTAATTGTTTCGTAAATTTGAGGCTGATCATACCTTTCTACTTCATATGATTGTAAAGCGCTTCCATCTAATGCTCGTTGGTTTGAGCTTCCTTTAGTCGGATCTGAAATTGCAGGCGGGCCAAATACTCGTCCGTCGGGATTGGTTTTTAATGAATTCGCCGTGCTTCTTGAGTTCGAAATTCCAGTCGGGTTACTTCGCGTCGGGATCGTTCCTGCATTTAAATTAACGGACTGTCCGATATTGTCGGGAATATTTGGTAATTTCGGGACTGGGGTCGTTGGGGAAGGGGAAGGTGCTAAGTCTGGAATTGTATTTAATGAAACGATCTCAGTTAAATCCTTTTTTACTTGTTGGGAATCGTCGTTATGAGCGTCACTACTGTTCGTATCGGGCAATACTACCTGTTCTCTTTTAGTCAATTTCGAAAGTCTTAGATTGATGTCATCCAGCGAGGTTCTAAAATTGTCGAGTGAAAAAGGCTTTATGGCCGGAGCTCTGGATCTAAAGATGTTATCTATTCTTGTCTCAAATATTAACTGGTTGTTGAGATCGTTGTGACTGTCTCCAAACGAATAAGGAATATATTGTTTAAGACTGTCTCCTTTCATGAAAACGACTAACCCGAGTATGGCAAATAGGAACAGTAGGGGCGCAATTAAGGAGCGCTTTTTGGGGGCTTCAGGAGAGTCTTTAGAATCAAGGAATTCAGACTTTTGGTTTTCAGGGGTTGCTGAATTGCTGCGATGTGTCTCGTTTGACTCAGTATCACCTAACACGAAGCTATTATCATCGTGCATGCTAGAATTTTCAGCTTCAATTTTTTTACCTAACTCAGGCTTTTTAGAAATATTTTGTTTGCTGATTTTAGCGGGTGGCTTGGCCTGAGAAATCTTTACTTTGTTATCTTCTAGCGATGCTCGATAGGTTGATGATTCTCTTTTCTTTACGGCTAAAGAAATTTCCTCGTCCAAGATTGTTAAGAGACTCGCTTTTAGATCCGAAAATTCTGATTTATGATTAAAATAGTTGGCGTTACTATTGGTTATGAAATCTGTAGCTAAGAAAATGGCATTTCGAAATTCTCCCGCTTCAACAAGTAATTGCGTTATACTTTTGGTGACCAGGAATGAAAGTCTGGGGTGAATATTTTGAGCTGCTCCATCTTCGAATAGATCTAGAAGAGATGATGCAACGAAAGGCAATGGTAAATTATTATTCTTCGCTTGAGCGTCGCACCAGAGTAATCTTATTACTGGATCGTTTGGATGCTCCTCAAGTAATGTTTCAAGGTTTTGGCATAATGAGCCGAAGGACGATTCGGAATATAGACCTAATAGCTCACTTCTATCATCAGCAGAAATAGCTTCTAATAATTCTACGTTTTCAGACACGAAATATTACAGTTTAGTATTCATAGTTAACAAAATGTTTAATTGCTATTAATTTAAAGTCACAAATATGGAAACTCATATTAATCGCAAAGATATTTGTATGCCTAGTTTATTGCCGTATATCAACAGCACTTCTATGCTGAATAAGGCAAAGAGCTTGCATCCGAAATATAATAGTACTCGCAAACTGACGAAGTGCAAACCTAGGGTTAAATTCCTCTTCAACAGATGTAGGTTCTCGTTCACTTTCTCTCACACGTCCAACTCCGACAAATCTAAACCAAAATTAGAAGTCAGATTCGCAAATATAAGCGAATTTGCACGCATCTCTGTTATGACAATGAGATCGCACATCGTTTGATTATGTTTGTTTAATATTTATAGCGTGTTATGTTGTCTTGTCGTTCTGGGACGTTTTAATGAGAGCTATGTCTTCTAACCTTACAATTTCGAGCGCTTATAAGATAGGTTTGTTTTTTGGTATTGTGCAGATCTTAGTTCGCTATGATAAGTAACTGCGCACTTAAACATTCCGTAATCATTTAACTAATATTATGGAAATCTATCTAGTATGAAGTATTGTCGTCGTTCTCGTGTTCCATAAACAATACAAGTTAAAGTAGAGCTCTTAAATCTTTTATAGGTATCTTGGCATTTAAAAAATTATTTATTTTGAATCAAGCTGAAGTGAGCCTATTAAAACTCGCGGTCTTTTTCGAAGGGATATTGGCGATGATTTTTCTCATTGAAAAATCACTAAATAAGTCATTCCAGTTTTTTTTGCCTGGTCTGAACGAAGTTTTGTTCGCGCTACTACTTTCTCAACTACTTTTTGTATTTAATTCTATCTTAGTGAGAGCTAGTTTCAAGAGAGAATGGGGAGTCTTTCAAGATTTTATTACTGAAATGATTTATCCGCTAGCAAGCCAACTAGGCATTTTTTCAGCTTTAGTGGTTTCGCTATTTGCTGGGGTAGGCGAAGAATTGTTTTTCAGGGGATTTCTACAACCTAAGATCGGAATTATTTCTACAAGCATCCTTTTCGGGTTGGTTCATTTTCTTTTTAACTTGAGGAAATATTACCTTATCGCTTGTCTTTATATCGTAATCGGGTTCTTGTTCGGCTTTGTTTATGAACTATTTGATTCACTTTGGGCTCCCGTTATTTTTCATTGCGTTTACGATTTTTCGGCGTTGCTTTACTTTAAAAAACGTATCGCGGCGGGTGCTATACCCCCAGTCTAATTTGATATCCCGACAACAGAGGCAGAGAGAAACACAGGGAACTGTCTCTCTCTGCCTCTGGAGCCATTATAGCAAAAGGAGACACTGCTCCATTACTTAAGGATTCGATAAGATATCGGAAAAATATTAGAATAATCCGCTAGTTAGATTGATTGAAATGATATGGGAATTATGCCATTATGCTGCTATAAATTTCCAAAAAATTGGTTTGAAACAGGCGAAAACCTAAATCAACTCTAATTTTAGGAACAATAAAATTTCAGATTCACATTTAAAGGAAAGAAATGGGCAAAGGCGATAAAAAAACAGCAAAAGGCAAAAGAGTAGTTGGAAGTTACGGTAACGCAAGACCAAAGACTAAAAATGTTGTCAAAGTTGAACCAAAAAAACAATCTAAGAGTTCAAAATAATTTTTAGAAAAACAGCACTTGATAGATCGAATAATAATTTGGTTTGTCAGGTGCTTTTTATTTTACTTAAGCTCCCCTAATTCTAGGGAGAGTATCAGTCATTAAAGAGAGGAAGTTCTTTCTTTAACAATCAATTTTCCCCTCGCATGATGATTCAAGATCTTAAAAAGGAAGCTTGATTCGTGATCCATAAAACTTGCTAGTTAGTAGAAGCAAGAGAGCCACCGCAGCCACGTTATTTATAAGGCTGACATGTGAATGTTCGTTCTCCTGAAGCATTAAGACTTCTTGCCCAAGATTAGGATAAAGGCTTTGTGCGACGAGTCCAAATGCGACGGATGTAAAAACAATTCCAAAAGAATAGCCGAGAGCTCCCTTGCCACCAAACATCTGTTTTGCAGCTAGCACCGTGCTTGAGTTTGTCGCAGGACCAGCAAGCAGTAAGATGACGGCGGCACCTGGTACTAAACCTTTTGTTAGAAGCGATGCTACAATTGGTGTAGATGAGCTTGCGCAGACATAAACAGGGATAGAAATTAGTAGTGCTAAAAGCATTTGTAAATATGGGTTCTGAACGTGAGTTGTGATAAAATCGTTTGGAAGAATAGTCGAAACAATTGCAGAAATCGTAAAACCTAATAAAAGTGGTTTAGATAGATCTCTTGGAAGTTCGACTAATGCAAAAGTAAGTAGCGACTTTTGTTTTTTATTTGAGCCGTCGTTTTCATTATTATTGCTGGCATCGATTTTACTGCAGCAATGGTTTTTTACCGCGGAAGATTCAATTTCGGTTTCTTTATCGTTTGAAAATCTGTCAACCAAGAATCCTGAGATGCACGCAGATGTAAAAGCTGCGAATACCCTGAGGATTGCAATTGGAAGTCCTAGCAGGCCTTTTGTTAAAAAGAATGAGTCTACACCGACTTCAGGAGTACTAATCATGAAAGCCGCAGTCGATCCTTTTGAAGCTCCACTGGTATACAAGCTTTTACTGACAGGAATGATGCTACAGGAGCAAAGGGGGAGGGGAATTCCTAGTAAGGTGGATTTGAATATAGATAGAGTTTTTTTTTCTGCGAGATGTTTTTTTACGAAATCAATAGATATATATTTGTGAATTAGGCCGGCTATAAAAAATCCGATTAAAAGCCAAGCTGCGGACTCTCTAACGACAATCCAAAATTCGTAAAGAAATAATTCAATAAACGCTAAAATTTGTGTTTGAATATCTTCCATGTTGAGTTCTTTAATGGGAGCTTGGCATATTTATTAACGGCACGTGATTTTTATTGATTAAGTTGTTTAACAGATCTTCAATCGTCACCTTTTCAAGATATTCATTTATGACGTCTTTAAGTCCAAACCAAACTGATTTCAAATAGCAATTTGCTTCTAAAGAACAAAACTCTTGTTTTATTGGGTTTTTTTCGCAGATTATTTCTGCCGTTTCGCCTTCAGTGAGTTCTAGTATCATGCGTAAAGTGATTTCATGAGGGCTCTTTTTAAGGTAAAAGCCACCTTTGGGACCTCGAATGCTTTCAACTAAACCACCTTGTCTCAATTTCATTAGAATTTGTTGTGTGTAGTTGAGTGAGATGTTCTGTGAGTCAGATATCTCTTGCGCTGTAACTATTTTATGGCCGTGATGGTTCCTATTCGCAATGTGCAAAATGACATGAATTCCATATTCAGCTATTTGGGTTACTTTGTGCATATTTTTAGCTAGTTTTCTGTCATAATGTTTATCATACTATTAGATTAAACATCAGTGTAATCTAAAATTAATTTAAACAATCATGGATTTCGTATGACTAAAACCGTCGAATACCCTTTGAAAGGAACTTTTGTACCGCATATCGTCGGTGTTATGGACTATCCTTCCGGAGATTCCGCGCAAGGAGATATCTCAGGCTTAATTACAAATTGGTTTGGTCCAGCAAGTGCGAAGACTTGGATTACGGTAGATGATTTTTCGGCTATAGAAGTTGGTTTCAACCTTGTTTCTCGAAAAATAATAAACGGGCACCAAGTTTATCCGTTTACTATAGTACTGGGTAACGCGGCTCCTCGCGCACAAGCGACGAAGAATTTGGAAGCCGCACCATTCGTGACTTTTGAGCTAACTAATGGAGTTAGAGTTTTTACGACTTTGAGCGAATATAATGAGGAAGTTGAATTTTTAGGTGAAGACGGAATTCGCGGACCAATTAATCCATTAAAGATACCGAAGGAAGGAACTCAGTTTAGAAGTTCATTGTTGCCTGAATTCGCGGCACGGTTCTATACCGTAGCTGCTCGGGGAGATGATAACCTTATTTCACAGGTTGTTGATCTCGATATTGATTTGAGGTCTTCAGTATTCTCTACCTCCAATAAAGATAAGCCGATTCGAGTATTGCATGTTGATAATTTTGGAAATATCAAGCTTTCTGTCTCTGATGACGACCCTAGGGTAAAAGTCGCAAACGGAGAACGTTTCGAAATTGAAATCGGAGGAGTTAGAAATTCTGTTGTGAAAGGCCGTCATTTGGGAGACGTGGAGAAGTTAGGTGATATTTGTTTTTATCCAGGTAGTTCGACGCTAACAAATGGTGAAAGGTTCATGGAATTATGTCTGGTGGGGGATAGCGCAGCGCATGCATTTTCAAATCAACATGGTTTGCGGCGCCAAGGTAATAGAGCGAGATCAGGTCAGGTCGTTACCTTTAGCTTTTAGTATCTCCCTTGTTTTTGAAATTGCAGTAGCTGTAGTAATTGGGTTATCAAGATGATAAAATTGGGCTGCTAACTTTCTTGTTTAATAAACCAGTCGTCCTTGACTGATTATTCTATTTGGCAAAAGGAGCTAGATTAGTAGAGATCTGATAAACAAGGTCGTCCAACCTAGCATCATGATTCCCATTCCACTCAATAAACGATAGCGAAATACTGAATCCACATGATTCATTTGCGTAACAAATTTCTCAGAATCGTCGGTAACAGTAATTTTCCAAACTAAACAGATTGGTGAAAGTATCCACGCTGCGCCTACCGCCATGAATAAGAATGCGCTGCAAATAACCATATTCATCTTTTGAAAACCTTCGTTAAAGGAAGAAACCCAATTGCCTTTAAGTTAACATCACTTCTAGCTTGAATAAAGGTGAAGAGGTTTAAAGTTGGAAAAGTGAATATGGTTTTTTAGGTTGGTATTAAGGTTAGGAGGCTATCTTTCAAGCATATAAAAAAAGAACTTAAAAACATCTTCCGTTAATTTAGAGCTAAATGACCCCTGTTAAAACAAGTGTCCATGGAACAATCGCAAATACAAGATAGTAAATGCTAATAAATTCAATGCTTTTTGGAACCCAAGTGACTTTTTTTCTCAGTTTCCACAGGAAGATAATTGCTGCAATTGCAAAAAGTTTTGCGATGCTAATTCCTAGAAATGCCCCAACGTATTCAATGAGTTGATAAACAAGCGGATTGCCTTCGATCTCGTGACCGTGAATCAGGGTGCCAGTGTAGGTGAAAATACCGTCAAGGACTTGAAATAAAATTAGCGATCCTAATGCGATAATACTGCGCATTGCAGTGGGCGCAACTTCCTCGGAGGCGTTTTTGATTGGAAGATCTTCGAAATTTACCAATCTCGGGAAATCTAAGATGGTTGGTTCCGAGCAGATATCTGTAGCAGGAAAATTTGAAAATTTTAAATTCGATTTCATTTACGCAGCTATAAAGATTGAATTTTATTAATCTTAACCTTTATGGTTATGGTTTGAGATTAAGTGATATTAGTAACTTATACTCTTAATTTGGGAAAAGTCTAGATCCGCCCAAACGACTAGCTAGTAGTCGAATAATTTCATATTCTTATAGTGCGTTTTTGTGGCCTGTGGCGACAGTTCTTGGCATTTTCAAATTGAAAAGATCAAATTTCGTCAGAAAAGAAAGTTGGGTGTCGTTTAGTTGTTGAGGGCCATTTAGGGTCAAAAACCACCTCCGTCCCGAACAATATCCCATTTTATCGACTCAGTCGCTTGGCATTGGTGTAGAACTTGGAGTAGTAACTACCCATTATTATAGGTGCAAATCTGGATTGTGGAGTCGCATTATATCCGTTTTAAG
>CAYYIQ010000131.1:0-9565 GCA_964472005.1 uncultured Bdellovibrionales bacterium
GATCTCAGCAAGATCTTTAGCTTCTGAAATATTATTTGAGAGTAAATTAAGTTTTGCCCGAGCTAGCGCAAGAATTGTACGATGTTCCGTATCTTTTCTTTCAGGTTTAAGCGCATAGCAAGCTTGAAAATCTGATAGAACCTGCGCGGCCTGAAAAAGTCTTAATTGATCCGTGTAAAGAATTGAAAGATTAACACTTGGAAGGATATGTTCACAGCCATCCGGGAGCCTTAAAGCTTTTTGCCAAGCACTCTCTGCAAATTCATCTTTAAATATTTCACGGTAAACTTCTCCTGCGTTATTCAAAGGAGTCGCCACTTGCGGAACTCCACCAAGACTAAGTTCGTATTGAATAGCTTTTGCAAAAGCTTGGAGCGAAAGTTCACGTTCATTACTAACAGAAAGAAGAATTCCTAAAATATTCCAAGTTCTCTTTGGATCGGCTCCGTCAAGAAGTCCGTTTCTCGCAACTTCAATTGCTTCATTAATTCTCTTTAATTTCATTAAAACCCAAGCTTTTTGCCCAGGGAACCACTCGCTTTGATATTGCGTTTCGTATTCGTTAAGTATTGCAAGTGACTCATCATAAAAATCTAAACTTAACGCGGCTTCCGACTCTAGGTAGAGAATTAAGGCATGTTGATTTTGGAAGCCCAAATCGTACATTGAGTTAAAGTTCTTGTGATTGTTCTTTTCAAAAAGCTTCCTAGCTTGTTTTAGGTAGCGGTAAGCCAATTTAAAATGACCAACTTCGCTTAAATAGTACTGGCCAAGAAATAAATATGCCCGATGATCATTGGGGTCTTTATTGAGAGCGTATTCAAGTTTTGCTCTTGCATCAATTGACTTGCCTTCTCTCATCAATTGAATCGCTTCAAGCAGAAGTATCTCTCCGTCTTTTAAGGAGTCTGCGCTCGGATTAGTACCACTGGTTGAATATTCATTATCTCTTTCAAAGCTATCGTCTTCGGATGGTATAGCGTTTCCATTCGATGAAGTAGCGAAAGAAAAACATAAAATTAGCAGGAGTGGTGCAATCGTTTTTGAAAATATTTTCTTAATTAAATGAAGTGAAGTCGGGTTGAGAAAGCTTAGCCTAACAAGAATTTGTTTTAGTAAATTCCCCTTTATTCCTTTATGAGCCTTCTTAAATAGCTCTTTAGGATCATGGATGGTCGACACTTCGTTAAAACTTACGCTCACCGCTGAGTTTGTAAGTTCTCTAAAATCAATGTTTTTCTCAGTAAGCAATCTGTTAGCGTAATCTTTTCTCGTCTCACCATAGAATCGTGGCAGGCCGATATCTTCAAAAGTTGAAACAAGAGCGATATATGCACGCCTCAATTTTTTACTTTGATTATTTGTAAACCGCCAACTATGACGAATGAGCAATTTAATTGTAATGAAGACAAAGAGTAAAACCGGAAGGAGGTACTGTAGGTAACCCCAAAATTTTGAATTCAATATTTCTTCAATTGGGCTTTTTCGATCTTGATTTGTTTCAGGAACCTGCGGCATGTCCTCTAATTCTTCAATTGGATCGATCTCACTCATTAATTCTTCGAGCAAAGATTCATCTGGTACAGGTACCTCCTGATTCTCGGCCTGAGCAGGGGTTACGTCAAAAACAATCCAGCCCCGATCTCTAACATATATTTCAGGCCAAGCATGTCTGTCTCCCATTTGTACAAGAATATCTCCACCCTTTGCGTACTGTAAGTCTACAAGGAACCCCGTTCCAATTCGTGCAGGGATCCCTGCAAGTCGTAAAAGGTAAGTGGCAGCATGTGCGTAATGAACACAATAACCGCGCTTCTTGTCGCCAAAGAGGTATGGAGCAACCGGGTCGCCGTTTTCACCAAGTGTGTGCCCCGGCTCAAGAACATAAATACTGACTCGTGAAAGATACTCAATAATTCGTTTAGCTTTTTCAACGGGATTGCTTATTCCAGCGGTCAATTCAAGAGAGAGGGCTTTGTATCTAAGATCCTCACCGCTATTTACAGCAAGCACCGGTTCTTTGGCATTTGAACTAGGCAGGTTTACATCTCCTTCTAAAATATCAAGACTGCCTGGTGAACGGAGGTAGTGTTCCAATATATCGTCCGACCAGTTTGGGTTTCCGACCTCAAATTCTAAGAGATCATCCAGTGGTTCGTTCAACGCCATAGATAATACAGTGTAGGCATAGCGGAATCGTTTAGGATTAGGATTTTTTATTGGATTTAACTGAGTAGGTGAGTCGATTCCAAATGGAGTAATCTTATCTGACAGAACATATACAGCTTGTAAAAGTCTTTGCCGTGCAGCCTCGCCATCCAACAGCTCGGCTCGAAATGGCACTCCCGGCTTTAAAGTCGGAGCGTCAGTATCAAAGGTATCGCCACTTTTAACTATCTCTTTGCCGTTAAACGTCGAAAGAGCCCCTTCTCTAAAATAGAGCATTGGTTTCCAAGGATTTCCCTCGTATGAATTTTGAAGTCTTACAAACGCCGCGGGTTGGCGTGACGGATTCGAGGCCTTATTAAATCCAAGATTGCTTTCTCCATCTTTAATGTCGTTCGACGGTCCAACCCCGTTCATGATTTGAGAGAGCTGTGATTCATAACGATTTAAAGCGGATTTTGACGCGAAGAAAAGAGCTACGATAGCAAGTATCGAAATAAACAACTCAAGAAACCTTCTGCGTTTCCCTTCCGTATTGATTGTGTCGTTTTTGCCATGAAGAAGGCGATTGTTTGCAAGTATTATGTAGCTAATCGAAACAATTCCAAAAATTAAGCCGATACCAACAAGAAGTTGTTGTGGTTCAGCGCCAATGCGTTGAAGCACGGGAAGTTTCCAAGTTAATGAACTAATTGTATTTGGGATATCAATCTTATAATTTCTATGGCCACTTAAAACGCTAATTAAAATAAAACCAAGGCCAACAACTTCGAAACTTAAGAGATAGGTTTTCTTCCAAAAAAGATGGTTCTCAGTGAATGTTAGGCAGTAAAGTGCAAAGAGAAATAACACTTCTGTTTTAATTATGTCAGGATGTAGATCATAATATGGTGTGCTTGAACCTATGATTGGCGAAGCAAGGATGCATAAACCCCCGATAAATATTAGATATGCGAGAAAGTGCAGGGCGACAATGCTTTTGAGACTAATATTTTTTTTGAGACATTTGTTAGAAAAGTAAATTCCAAAAAGGATTGAAAATGCAACAGCTATTGTCGGAGATCCGAGGTCGCAGGTTTGAATTAAGAATAGTACTCCAAATGTGGCAAGTACATATCTTAAAAAAATAATTGATTTTTTAGGCCTAAACGTCATTATATTTAACTTGTATAACTTCTTTATCGTAAAAGATTGTTTGAATATTTTCTCTTCTGTTTTCGAGATCTCTCGCTGATTTTCTAAATGGGTTTAATTTTGAAAACTTCAGATCAAATTTAACTTTTTCCGTGTTCGTGTTGAATTTGTCTAGCCAAGTTTCATCTAATTCTTTAGCTTTTTGATCTTCTGCGGCTAAATAACTTGATTGCTTCTCATCGAAAGATAGTTTCTTAGGCGCGATAACGATAGCAAGCTCGACACCAAATTGACTCGCTTGCACTTCTATCTTCCTAAATACCTTAACCTCTTCTTCATACCTAGAGTCATCACTGCTTAGAAATTCCGGACAAAAGAGGATGATTTTTTTGGAAGAGAAGTTCTTTTCTTTTAATTTCTCAAGGAATCTTTGGAAACTCTGACCGTTGTCGTGCATGGCAAGGTTTGCACTATTAATTAGGTTAGATTCGGCCTCTTCGATGGTTTTAGCAAGTTCACCAAAATGCCCTAGGGAAGAAAGCGAATAAACGATATTTTGTTCTTCCAGAATTTTAAGATAGCTAATAGCGGACGCAGCAACGCAGTCGTCTTCGGCTCTTGCAGCAACAAAAATTGCAACTTCTCCTTCTGGTACGATTGCAGGTTCAGGTTGACGCACGACGACGTTTCCAGATCTTGCATAAACTTTCCACAAAACTCTTTTTAAACTATCCCCTGGATGGTAGCCGCGGATGTCGAAAAGGTCTCCCGTGCGCTCAAGGTTGGAATGTTCGACGTCGCCAAGTTGTGCACTGGCTGCCATAACCGCAATTGGTTCAATCTGAACTTCCTGCGGATGCACCGCATAGTTTTTGGCAGCTGGTATGAATTTTTCAAGTCTTGTTAATCCAAGAATATCTCCAAATCTAATCGCAACGCCCGCCTGGGTAAACTCTCCACGTCGATCGAATTTTAAATAATCTTTGACGTCGAATTTGCTACGAGGGTCGTTAAAATTTCCAAAAAGTTTGATTGTTTTTGGCTTAACGTGCTCGTTGTGTTCCTCCGGGAAAACACGAGTTAATGAAATATTAAAAAAAGGAGGAATCTTAATTGCAGGAAGATTGATAAAAGAAGAAAATTCCTTCTGTGCAAAATATTTTTCATTCGAGCCAGTCGAGAGGTCTCGGAAGTCCGCAAACTTTTTAAATATAAAGCGCGACGTTAACAACAGTGGTAAAAGGGTCATGATACAAGCTATTGCGATCGTAATTCCAATTACGGTTGCGACAAGGTCGGATTTTTCTTTTCCAAAATAAAAGAGGCAAACAAACGCAAGGACAAAAAGAATGAGTCCCCGGGAAGTAAACGGTTGTTTTTTAGAGAGTTTTTTTAAAAAAATTATCAATTTCATAAGCAAGGTTTAGACGCGGATTAACAGAATTTGTTGCCACAAGAAGACGATATGTCCCTGTTTAATTTAATTTTTTTTTCAATCTCCTAAGTTCGAAGAATAGGTAGTTGTAAAATTCTCTCTATGAAAAACTTACTTTCTACTTTTAGCTTAAAGATCTGCTTAATAAGTCTCTAACATTGTTAAATATTTATTCGAAATTTACAAATTGGGATTGTTGGAAAGCAGGGATTTCTTTGGTAGCGCGAGTGTTCCTAAATAATTTAAAGTAAGGCGACTGTTTTGATGTGCTTATTACCTTCCCTCTGACTCAGCTAGCACTATTTTTGGTATTCGAATGTCTTCCTTTGAGTCTATCCGAGGAAAATGGAAAGACGGCGGATTAGTAATTGACGGAATAAATGTAAATAATCGGCTTAAGTTATTTATCGTATTACTCGGACAGACTCCTTCGAAGAAATACGAAGTAACGCCAATCTCCGTGTAACTCGAATAGAGCAGTTCGCAGTAATAAGGATCGAAAAGCGTATAATTTTGAAAACGCCATGGCTCCGCCAAAGTGTAAAACCTCAGGTTGAAATCTCGGAACAGTCTACGATAGATGAAACACTCTTAGATTTAATGTCATTCTGGGACACTTGAATAGCTATTAGACATCTAAATTTTCGGCAAAAGATGAAGCCCCCCAATATTTGCGAGAATCCCAAGCTACGTCATCCCTGCGGAAGCAGGGATCCAGGACGGCACTCCCAGATTCCCACTTTTGCCCTTAGCGAGGCAAGCAAAATTACCTAAACAGTTCTCAGTTCAATCGAGAGGATCACGAGAAAATATGTACGTCTAAACTAGAACAAATATTCGTACCAACTAGATTACTGATAAGTTTTCAGTGTAATGTAGACATGGCGTAAGGTTTTTTCCCAAACAAGCAAAGAAAGGATTATGGCATGATGAGAGACACAAAAAAATTGATGGACGCCCACGGGATGAACTTCATGACAGCCCTGGTATTCGGAAGCCGTCGAATCATTCGATTGGTTAATGACACACCCGTGCTGACAAAAAGAGAGAAAATTCGAGAAATAAATCGAATCGTTCGATTAGTTTTTCGTTTCGATAGCGGCTCCTTCAGCGAAGAAGATGCTTGTGAAGCACTCTTTCTTCTCGGAGCCGTTCCAGTTTCCCATCCATGTTACATTCGAACCCCAATTTTGCACAAACGTTAACAAAAAGGTCGTAGCCATCGACTAACCATTTAGATTTACTAAGTGGTTAGTCTTTATTCACCGTGATCGACAAAAAATCTCTTATAAAGTTGGAATTTGATAACCTGTATTGCTATCGATCAAATATAGAAATGCAGGGAACAAGCGAGATAACCTTGAGGCCGCCTAAAGAAATCCCGATAAAAAATGTCTTGTTCTGCTGTGGTTACGCTGCTATGGGTAACATCATTGAATAAAAGATCGTAAAATAGAAAAACACCTTAGAAGTGACCAAAAAGCCTGCCTTAAATAATTTAGAACTAAACCTCGGCAAATTATACTTCGTTAGAAATACTGTCCAAGGTTCAAGTGGCGGGCATTTCCTTAAATCTGTTCTGGCAAAGTCCTTATCGAACTATTTTAGAGAAGATCCGACTTTTGAAGATAAAAGCTGGAAATCTTATGAGGTCGAACGATATATCTCTCTTGATAGCGAATTGATCCTTCCAAATATAGACTTTCCAGTATTTGATATCGAAGCCTCTATTAGTGTTCTTAATAAAAAAACCAGTCTTAGAGAAAAACTCGGGTTAAATGACCTAGTTAGAGCCGTCTATCAAAAAGACTCTAAAAAATACTGTGAGTTAGATGAAGTCGAGCTTGAACAGTTTAACCTACGTGAACAGATCGAGGCCATACGTAATGAAAACCCAGCTATTTTGGCAATCGGGTACGAAATTCAAAATTCTAAGATAGCCGCCGAACCAGTTAGTCCAGCAAAAAAATCAACCAAAAAAACAAGCAGGGAAGGGGACGATCAAGTTTCTTCAAGAATTCTTTGGGAGTTTCGCGAGGCTCGATCGTACGGGATAAAGCGCTTCCTTTTTGATGATCAATATGTGCAAATTTCGAATGAAATCGAGCCGGATAATTTAAGTCTCGAGTTAGACTTAGCAAACACCACCAAGGAAGAGAAAGAACTCCTCCAGGGAGTCCGAAAAATGACGGTCATCCTTCGAGCGATCTCAATTTCCAATCTAGATCTGGAAGGCATTGAGCTCGAAATTAAAAACCTTTATTCCGATTCGATTTTTAAAAGTCGAGACGAAAAAGTTCTTCTTACGCTGGAGAAAAAACAGAAATCATTTTCACTTAAAACAAAAATACCACTCGAAGGAAGTTACATTTGCCCGAGTTGCAAAACCATTTTTCCGACCTTAATTGATTCGGTATTGCCCGTTGGAATAATCGAATTGTTTGCTGGATTCACCGAGTCTGAATTAACAAATTTTGAAACAGCAAAACTTCTTAAAACCCTTATAAAATCTAGCTTTAAAGCCGATGTGGAAAAGCTGTCTCGTCTGATTTTTGGATCGATATTTGAAAATAGGCTGGATGAAGAAGTAGGTAATTTAAGTTACTTTGAGCAAATTCATTTTTTCATCTTTTTTCTATCTGTGACGGAAATTGAGGAAACAATCTTCATTCTTAATTCGACCCAAGACCCCTTTGAAACAGACCAAGGTAAGGACATCTTAAAGTTAATGTCAGGGTGCCTAAAAAACAGATTAAGTTTTTTAGTTTTGACAAAGGCCTCGATAAATTCCGAGTTTGCAGCAATCGAGATTGGCGAATGCGAATCACAGCAAGAAGTAGGTATTTGCAAAAAAACATCGGAACCCCGGGATGGCACTTTCGACGCAAAAAAATTTAAAGCAGCTCTTAGTAAATCGGTAGAGTTGGACGTCGTCGGAAATATCGGCAAAGGAAAAACTACGCTCCTTAAAAATTTTGCAACCTTTGCCCATGAATTTAAAAGCGGTAAAGCGAAGGAAACAAGAGAGTATTTTGCGATCGAAAACGGTTTAATAAAGTATGTTTCTAAGAAGCCGAAAGAGAACTTTAAAGCCTTTAAAAATCTGCTTTCAAGCACTTCAGAACTGCTCGAAATAGACGAGTTTTTTATCGAACTCTATTCCTCGACCTTAAGCGCAAAACGTCTTGCATTGTTTAAAGATGACTTCGGGAAAGACCGACCCAAAACAAGGACTTGCTTAACTTGTGGAGGAATGGGCTTTATCGCACATAAGTTTGAGCTAGGTTATCAGGGGATGAAATGCTGTCTTGAGTGTAATTCGACAGGCCTCTCCAAGGAGTTTCAAGATATCAGTTTTTTCAATACGAACTATATCGAATTGCATATGCTTTCATTCGGTGAGGTGATTTCCATGTTTGAAGGCGAGCCACGCTTAAATGATATAGGCAAGTTTGCAGCGATACTTAATGCAAGCGGTGTTGATCTTGTAAGTCAAAGGTTTGCTAAGAGGCTTTTCGAACTTACGAATCAGGAGAAAATAGGCCTGCTACTATTGAATTTAAGTCTACAAAAGGATGAAAATGTAACTTATGTTGTCGAACATCCGTTTGATTTGACGTTCTGCCTCGGCGCAAGCGATGAGAAAACGCCCCATGTCGAACTATTGGCAGAGATTAATACCCGATTATCGCAATTAAACTCAAAGATATTGATATCTAGTTATGAAAATACCGGATTAACCACCTTTCCAAGCTCTAACTAAGCCATTCTGTTCTTGTATTTAACCAGAAAGCTATAAATCAAACATGATTGTAAGTGATTGACTTCAACTAATATCCAAATAGCGTTCGAATTTAAATAAACTATAAATAGTTCCCTAACTGTCTGTTTTTACAGCGTTATTCGGTTTTATTCATCGTTTTAATTTCCAATTTTCAGCTCCTGTATAATATAGACTACTTATGACGCGAACCAGGAATAATTAATTGAATAATTAATCGGAATTATTGATTGCTCAAATGCTCTACAATCGACCCAAAAAGGACCTGAAATGTACCTCTATGTCACAAAGGGGCCAAAATAGGCCTAGTTAAGGCATGTTTTTAGTGGCTTATGGGCGCTTTTTTTGAGATTTTCTGAAAATTTCTTTGGTTGAATTATTCTAGGGACTTACGGATTTCGTTCCTGCTGTATTCAATTTTAAGGGGGGTTAAATCTGAGTTATTTTATAGGATGTCTCCAAAAAGTCACAAAAATGTAAAAAAAAAGACTTCCACCACTTGTAATCCTAAATCAGCTAGTATAGAACCCGCCCACCGCTGAACGAGACGAAAGACGAATGGGGATTTCGGACAACAAGCGGGGTTTGGAACTAAGATGTTAAAATCTTTACCAAATACATCATTGGTTGGGTAGAAAAGAGCAGCTTTGGTGCGAGTCCTAATGATTCGCATTCAAAGTCAAGTTCGTTACGCTTCAAGTAGTGCATTTGATTATTAGGCTTACTTAATAACTAAATGCGAAGAGCATGGTCTTTCGGGATTATGTTTTTCAAAATGTTTCATTACTACTTTGAGTGATTTAATTAATTAGTTTTTAAAACATATCTTTTAAGATTGTTTTGAAGACGCGACGTATAGATTCGAGAAGTAAATTTGTAATTAAAAGCTAAATGTTTTTAACCAAACATTTAGTTATAAGTAGGTAGGCACATATCGTTCATGGAGACATGTTCGGTACAGGATCGTGACTACTGAGATACAGCAGCTTTTCAAACTGGAGAGTTTGATCCTGGCTCAGAACGAACGCTTGCGGCATGCTTAAAACATG
>CAYYIQ010000132.1:0-9458 GCA_964472005.1 uncultured Bdellovibrionales bacterium
TCGCATCATCAAAAAAAATTTCTGGTAATTCACCTTCCTCAAATCTCTGAAAATTTTTATCTGGAATGACAAACTGGGAGCGAACTTTTATAACATTCTCTAACTCCGCACGCAGGTCACGATTTTCAAAAGTCAGAAGATTCAACAGCCCGGCTACTATATAAGAAACTTTCTCGCGAACATCATTAAAACTTAAACCTGTTATCAACGACAAGTTTCTCACTTGTTCATTTGAAAAGTTAATTGAGAACTCGTCAATTTGATTGTTTTCTGTGATGTGTTCTTCTTTTAATTCGCTAAACATGATTGCGGGTATGAGAAATTAGACAAGGATAAATGGAATTCTTAACTATGAATCTAGTAGGGAATATAACATTTTTCAAGTTATCCAAAATCACCTAGCTAAGAGTCTGAAAACCCTGAGTTTAATAATTAGCCGATAAGCCGACGGCAACCTGGGCCATTGACTCAAATAATCAAAAGGGACCACACTATTGAATTACTCAATAGTACCGTTTGTATTACCAATTATCAAATCTGCTCCCCAGTATGATATCAACCATTCAAACAAAACGAACAGAAAGAAAATGAACAAAACACAATCATACTTCCAAAACGTACCAAACGAAACTGACACAATCATATTGCGAAATGATTATCGAAACATCAAAAATCTTCCAATCATGTTGCAGGTTTGGGCGTGGGACGGAATCACAGCTCAAAGCGCAGTTATCCCAGAAGAATTCTCTAATAATTTTAAAGAAGAAGATTTATTAGAAATACTTCGAAGCGAATTAAAGATTGATAATTTCTATACTCGACGAAATTCAGATAACTTTACATTCATAAATTTCGGCTTCGACAATTAACTTTTTTTCAAAAAGCTCAAAGTTGGAGTCGATTTTTTAGACCTTAAATACTTATCCAGAGTACCTTGGTACAAAATACTACCACCAGACTCACCTGGCCCTGGTCCAATATCAATTACATAGTCGGAATTTAACAGAACATCAAAGTTATGCTCTATCACGACAACGGTATTACCCTTCAGTACTAACTTTCTTAGAACGTCAATCAATCTTCCAACATCCAACATATGAAGGCCAATAGTCGGCTCATCTAAGACATACAAACAACTCGAAGATTCTTTAGCAGAAATCTCTTTTACTATCTTCAATCTCTGCGCTTCCCCACCAGATAAAGTATGAGAGGCTTGCCCAAGACTAAGATAACCTATTCCTAAATCACAAGCATACTCTAATATCTTCCTAATTTTGGCGTAATTTCTTAATACCTCTTTAGCTTCCGTCATTGTTAGCTTTAAAATATCGCCAATTGAGAGGCCATTATATTTAACTTCTAGCGTTTCTTCATTGTATCGGTAACTATTACAAGCTTCACATTCCGATAAGGCGTCTGGCAGGAAGCTCATAGGTATTTTAACATATCCTCTCCCCTCGCAATTCCGACACTTACCCTTTCCAGTATTGTAAGAAAAATGAGAAGCGTTAAAGCCTCGAATTTTTGATTCTGGAAGCAATGCAAAGAGCTTTCTAATTTCATCAAATAACCCCAAGAATGAAGCAGGAGTACTTGAAGGTGTTTTACCGATTGGCTTCTGATCAATCTCAATCATCCGATCAAGACTCTCAATGGGACTTACATTTTTCCAAGTCTTTTCGTAGAACTTCGCTCGTTCTTTCTCACCCTCGAACTCTTCCAATACCGCGGGCACCAATGTTCCATAAACCAAGGAACTCTTACCCGCTCCTGAGACTCCAACAACAGTGGTCAATGCACCAATAGGGAATTTCACATCTACTGATTTTAAATTATTAGTATGCGCTCCTACAATATCAATAGTTTCAGAGACCTTGAATGTGTTTGTTGCTTTAAAGTCTGAATAACTTTTCTTCTTTTTAAACGCCTCGGCAGTTTTTGACTCTTCGCACTTTAAAAGATCATTAAACTCGCCTGTAAATACAATATTACCACCTGTCGTACCGGCATTTGGGCCAATGTCGATTACGTAATCACTATTTATTATCGTTTCTTCATCGTGTTCAACGACAACGACGGTATTTCCTTGATCTCTTATTTTTCTTAATGTCTGCATCAACTTTCCATGATCTGCTGCATGCAGACCAATGCTTGGTTCGTCTAAAACATAACAAACTCCAGTAAGTGGTGCCCCAAGATTTTTAGCCAATCGCAATCTCTGAGCTTCTCCTCCCGATAGCGTTGATGCATCTCTATCCAAGTTTAAATAGCTCAAACCAACTTCTTCAAGCATTTCCAACAAAGATATCAGTTCACCCAAAACCGGATCTATCACAGGTTTTAAACGCTCTGGAAACTTCCAAGTCGTTAAAAATTCCCTAAGCTCTGGAGCTTTAAATCTAGAAAGATCGTAAATTGTATTACCAAAAATTTTAACATTTCTTGCGATCTCCCCGACTCTTGCCCCCTCACACTCCGAACATATAATTGATCCATTGCTGGACATCGTTTCAATTTGTCCAGTACCGTTACACGACTGACACATCCCTCTTGCACTTCGGAAAGAAAAATCTTGAGGATCTAATGGCAAGTACCCCTTTTTACATTTAGGACAAACTCTATCCAGACTAAATATCCTAGGCTTAGAATAAGGATCATTGAATGCTATTTCAATGCTTCCTTGAGACATTAGCAATGCCTGAGAGATTCCATGAGAAAGGATTTCTTTATTCTTCTTAGAAACCTTTATTTTACCAATTTCTAATGAAATCCAATGAAGTTTATGCCTCTCTAACTTTAAGTCTTCAGAAATTTTTTGATATTTACCGTCAATAATAGCGTGAGTTAACTCTGCCTTAACCGCCCTTTCAAATATTTCACGGTAGTGTCCCTTTCTACCCATAACAACGGGAGAAAATAAATAAATCGTTTCACTTGCGTGATCTTTTATTAGATCTTCAATTATTAAATCCTGTGAAAAGTTTGAAATAACTTCTCCATCATTCACACAATGCTGTACTCCGACCTTAGAAAAGAGGAGTCTTAAATACTGATATACCTCTGAAACTGTTGCGAGTGTTGAGATCCCTGACGGAGGCGCAATCTTTTGCGATACCGCAATAGTTGGTGGCAAGCTTTCGACTGTATCAACATCTGGTTTACTTACCTGGCTAATGTATTGTCGAGCATAGGGGGAAAGACAATCTATGAAACGTCGCTGCCCCTCAGAGAATAAAATATCAAATGCTAAAGTCGACTTACCCGAACCTGACAACCCCGTGATAACGGATAGCTTACCATCTGGAATTTCAAGAGATACGTTTTTAAGATTGTGCTCTCTTGCGCCACGAATCTTTATATTCTTGTTGGTTACTGGAGATACATTTGAAACGACCTTAGTATCATGTAACTGAAGCTCTTCTCTTAATCCGACGACAGTTGCTGTTTTGATATTTTTGTCTGATATTAAAGCTCGGGGTTCACCGGTTGCAACAATTTGACCACCACCTGCGCCACCTTCCGGACCTAACTCTATCAACCAGTCGGCTTCACGAATAACATCAAGATTATGCTCGATACAAACAATTGAATTTCCAGCTTTCTGAATCTTACGCAATGCATTAGTTAAATTTGAGATGTCGGAAGGATGCAAGCCCGTTGTTGGCTCATCCAAGATAAAAACTTTGTTTTTTGACCTTGATTTTAAGAAACTCGCGAGTTTTAACCTTTGAGCTTCACCACCAGACAAGCTACTTAAAGATTGCCCAAGGGTTAGGTAACCTAACCCCAACTCAATCAATGGATTTAAGCCATTTATAATACTTTTGTTTCGACGTTCATTTGGCAAATTTGATACGTAATCGGGAACATCTTCGATAGGTAAATGTAGAACATCCATCACATTTTTATTACCTAACGTCACTGTCAGAATTTGATCGCGAAAACGTTGACCTAAACAAAACTCACATTCGATTTGCACGTCAGTTAAAAACTGCATTTCAATCTTAATTGTCCCCTTCCCTTTACAAGCTGGACAACGTCCACCGTCGACATTAAATGAGAAAGATGAACGACTTAACCCGAGCTTTACTGACGATTCTGTTTCAGCAAAATAATCACGAAAATCATCCCACACTTTTGTATAGGTCGCAGAATTTGCTCTTGAATTTTTTCCTAAGGGCTGCTGATCGATCAAAACGATCTCGTCAATATTTACCAACCCAGTGAGAGACACATACTCGGTATTAATTTCGTCAGACAAACCACGTTCTTCGTATGCACGGAACAAACATTCGTGTAACAGCGTTGACTTACCAGATCCACTTACCCCACAGAGAACTACAAACATATTTAACGGTAAATCAACCGAAACATTCTTTAAATTATTAGCGGTAGCCCCTGAAATTTTAATCATTGAAGAAGGTTGTAAAAGAGGCTTAGTCTTCTCTTGGACTTCGCAATTCTTCTTCCAATCTAAAAAGTAGTTAGCTGTTTTGGTTTTTTTCTTTAATAGTCCCGAAACACTCCCTTGGTAAACGACCTCACCTCCAGCCGAGCCAGAATCAGGACCTAACTCTATTATACTATCTGCTGCCGAAATAACTTCCGGATCATGCTCAACAACCAAAATAGAGTTGCCACGATTCGACAAATGGCGGATTGCTTTAATCAATAACTTGGTATCTCTCGAATGTAGTCCAATCGTTGGCTCATCTAAGATAAACATTGAATTTACTAAGTTAGCACCGAGAAGAGTTGTTAAATTAACCCGCTGAAATTCTCCCCCGGACAAGGTTTTTGTTTGACGGTTCAGTGTTAAATAATTCAGCCCAACTTCAATTAAATAATGAAGTCTAGATATAATTTCGTTCTTGATAACTTCTATTTCGGGATAAACTTGAATATCTGCAAAAAAGTCTTGAAGCTCTTTAATTGAAAGATTTGTGACTTCAAAAATATTTTTAGATGAAATTTTATAAAATAAACTATCTCTAATTAACCTTGATCCGTCACAAGCAGGACAAAGAAATTCACTGCGATGCTTCGCAACAAAAATACGAATATGCATTTTGTGACGCTTGCTGCTAAGTGTCTCAAACCAAGGTAAAACACCTTGAAACCCCTTTGCCTTTTTTGCAGGACCCTCGAAAATGATATTCCTTTGTTCTACGCTTAAATCTTTCCAACTAACACCAATTGGTATGTTTTCGGACAAACAAAATTCTTTTAGTAAAACATTTTGTTTTTTACCTAACTTTCCAGACCAACAAGAGATAGCTCCATTTTCAATACTAAGATTTTCGTTTAGAACACATTTTTTGGGATCTATCCTAAGGACCTTTCCAAACCCCTTACATTCATCACAGGCTCCAATTGGACTATTGAAGGTAAACAATGCGGGCGACTTTTTAATGAAATTTCGGTCGCACTTTGGGCAATAAAGCTTATTAGAAAACTGAATTTCTCTTTCGATCTTCCCCGCTGATTGAATAAAAATTGAAAGATTGTTTTTCCCGAACTCATAACTTTGAGATAAACTGGAAAAAAATCGAGATTTCACTTTAGGATCGCCAAGCAAAGCTCCTGAATTACTAACAGCAATCCGATCTACTACAACACAAATTTCGCTCTGATTTTTCTGATCTTCAATATCCGATATCTTTTTGATCTCATAAGACTTCAAGTCCAGCAACCGCGTAAAACCAGACGACATGAGCATACTCAATGTCCCAGCGTAATTTTCGGCGCTGACATTCAATTTGAAAGTAATAAAAAAGTTTTGATCAACAAAGTCGGTTTCGGCGAGTTCCCTAACTATTGATTCAGGTGTATTTTCGCGGATCTCGTCATTGCATGTAGGACAAAAAAGAGTTGAAGCACTCGACCAAAGTACTTTTAGATAGTCATTGATTTCTGTAACCGTCCCGACCGTGGAACGAGAAGACGTAATTCTATTTCTCTGCTCTAGAGCTAGCCCTGGTCTTACATTTTCGATCGAATCTGCATCGGGTGCTTTAAACCTATCTAAAAATTGCCGTGTGTATGGATTAAAAGTTTCAACATATCTCCTTGCACCTTCGGCATAAACTGTATCAAACGCGAAAGTCGACTTGCCCGAACCAGACGGACCACAAACTACCGTAACAGAATCGTGAGCAACCTCAATATCAATAGATTTAAGATTGTTTTCTTTTAATCCGGATATCTTTAAACTTGAATGTGATGTCATATTTTACTTAACGTGGACTTAAAAATGTCTAGGCTTCAATTATGGCCTTAGACAATAACACTTTAACTTGAATTATAAATACTTCCTGTTAAGGAACTAACTTTCAGGCTCCTAATATAAAACTCACAGTCTAAAATTCCTAGACTTACAAATTGTCATAAATTAGTCTCATAAAATTAACTGTGATGACCATCATCCCGAAGAAAATTCGGCCTCCCTAAACATCTCGCAATCGCCGCAAAAGTCTTATTCCATCACCCCGTCATCACGATTTTTCTAGTCCATTGTAGTACTCGCACCAAACCTTAAACTAAGAACTATCTCTAAAGACATTACGGCAGGACCTGAAGCATAAGCCAAAAACATACACGACTGGTTCCCACCCTACCCTTAACCAAAGGCTGGAAACATTTCGTTGATGACTTCATCTACTTTTAAATTCACGCTGCGAATAAGTCATGTTATCCATCCCCTCAGAAAACTAAATAATCTACCGTAAGATCGAATTTACTAAATATCTATGCTATTTCTTGCTAGTCTTTAGTTATTAAAAAACTTAAAGTAACCGCTGACAGATGACGTAACTATTTCAAACACCAATTTGAACAACAATCATATTTAATTCTTCCAATGAACAAAATCTTAGCTACACTCCTTTTAATTCTAGTGTCTTGTGCCCCAAAAGAACAAATCAGTATTTTTGATTCCAATATGTTAATCAGAACTACTGAAGAAAACGAAAAAATCACTGAAGAAATAGTCGCTATTAATAAGCAGTGCGAAGCAAATCGAAATTACATGGAAAAAAGCCTCAAGGAACATCAGAAGAAATAAATCCCCTATAGATTGACGAAAAAAATGTTCAAATATTACTCTAACGCTGTAATTATTATTCTAGTAGTGACATTTGCAAATACTGCCGTGTCAGATCAATGCGAAAAGATAGTCCCGCTATACGACAAGATCTCTCAAGAAACTCTCCTAGAATTTACGAAAGAAGTCCCCTGCGCCGAAAAGAATAAAACCGAAGTAAAAGACTACTTAGTTAGTATTTTCAAAAAACAGCTACCGGACATAAAACTTAAACATGAATCATTACTTTTAAAGTCTCTCAATTTAATTCCCTATTCATTTGACTACAAATCGAACTTGCTAGGGTTATACGAGGAGCAAATTGCTGGATACTACGACCCACACGAAAAATCCTACAGTATCGCCGATTGGATACCTAAAGAAATGCAACTTCCAGTTGCCATGCACGAGCTCACACACGTTTTGCAAGATCAAAACTTCGATCTACTTAAATTCTCAACTCCAGACATGACAACTGACCAGTCTCTTGCAAGAGCTGCAATTGTTGAAGGGGATGCCACCTATACTATGTACAATATGCTGAGAAAAGCTACTGGCCAAGTGAGCTTAGAAAAAAGCACTGAGATTGACTCTCTTGTTCAAGCAATAAAATCACAAACTTCTAGCTCAATAAACTCTAACGACGTTCCTGAATTTCTTAAGCACATGATAATTTTTCCTTACGCCAATGGATTAAAGTATATTTTCACCAAACGAAAGCAAGAATCACGCCCTACCGCCGATAGTTTTTTTAAAAACCCTCCGAACTATACTAGCGAAATCCTTCATCCTGATATCCCCGGCGTTACTGAAAATATAGTTAAAAATTCATGCCCCTCAAGATCAACGATGAAAAACATCTACGAAGATCGTTTCGGTGAGTTTTTCTATGAAACAAATTTAATTGGACTCTCAAATGAGATCGACGAGAGAGGTTGGAATGGAGACATTGCATGTATCTTTGCAGACTCTAAGAATTCACAAAAACTTGCCTATTTCTCGAGTGATTGGCTGAATAAAGACAAGCATCAGGCCGTTGTAAAATACTTTAAGAAAATTTCAAACTCTAGGATTCTTAACGAGACATACCCCGTAGTAGAGGTTGAAATTCCTATCGTCGAATAATTCCTGCTTTACTAATTCAATATATATTTAGAGACACAGGCCTTTCAAATTAAAAAAGGAGAGCCAAAAACTTCGGCTCTCCTTTTTCATTTCGAACTAAGGTTTATTGGAAAATTAAAACCTTTTCCAGATATACTGGTTTGTAACATCATGATGGAATAAGATTTCTTCTGTCTTAACCATTGTCCCTAATTCACGCGGACATCGGTTAGCACTAGCCATCTTCAAATCTGCAAATTTTGCAACGTTCTCTTCTCCAAGAATCTCTTTACAGAAGGAACTTTTTGCAAAAAACTCAATGGCGTTATGAATGTTATCAGGAAGAACTTCACTTCCTTCCTTGCGACTAGCCCCAGAGAATTTCGCATTCTTCTGTCCTTCGAACCCAGTTTTAAAGAGAGTTAAGATTGCTAGGTAAGGATTTGCGTCAGGAGCTACAGTTCTAACTTCAACTCGAGCTGACTTTTTATTTCCAAGAGGGATACGAACCATTGCGGTTCTATCTACCGCAGATGCCATAATCTGGTTTGGTGCTTCGTAATGAGGGTCAAGTCTGCGATAAGAATTAACGCTTGAGTTTAACACTAAGCAAATATCCAATGCATGATTAAGCAATCTCTCAACAAAATCCCAGGCTATCGGTGAAAGATTCTCTTCGCCTTCTTTTTCATAAAATAAATTTTGTCCCTGCTTAGAAACCGAAATGTTTGTGTGCATTCCGCTTCCGTTAATATTTGCCATTGGCTTTGGCAAAAACGAAGCCGTCATTCCCATGTCAGCTGCAATTTGACGAGCAAGATGTTTGTATAGTTGAACTTGATCCGCTGCTAAGAGCGCATTGCAATAACTATAGTTTAATTCGAACTGTGAGGGCGCTACTTCTGGATGATCTTTTTCGTTCTCAAACCCAAGCGCACGTTTTGCCTCAGCAAATCTATCAATAAACATCTTTAGTGGATCTTTCGGTAGCGAATTGTAATAACCGCCATTTGAGACAAAATGAAACCCTTCTCTAGAAGAGAAGTTTTGTTCGGAGTTAAGCCCCTGAAAAAGAAAACCTTCAATCTCGACTGCCGCGAAGAGCTCGGTTTCATCCTTTTTCCATAACTTAGTCGCATACTCTTTTAATTGACCCCGGATATCGGACTTGTATAAGTTTCCATCCTTGTCGTTAATTTGCGCGAAAACTAGAACTTTACCAGCTCCAAATATATCCGAAGGTAACCATCGAAATGATCCCCAATCAATTTCT
>CAYYIQ010000133.1:0-9442 GCA_964472005.1 uncultured Bdellovibrionales bacterium
AGAAGTTGGCACGCAGTGAGGTCCTCGCAAGAGGAACTTGTACTGCTGTTTTTGTCTGCATCGAGTTGTTACGAGCCGAACAAAAAGAGGATGAAGCAGAGAAACTAGTGGCTTACTACCACGACATCTCGGAACTTGAGATTAGCAGTGAGGCTCGGCTCAGCCACGAAAAGCTTTTCGGTTGGCTGAACTTGGATTACTACAACAGCTACTCGCAAGCCCAACTTAGCTAAGTTGGCCTAGGTAGCCTTTTTGACCTCCTAGAATCACTGCAATGTGTTTCTAGGAGCGTCTTTTTTTTGAATGTTTTATGGTTTCTTGAGACTTTCCTTGAATTTATAGAAAAAGCACAAACTATTTATCTAGTTCTGATGCTCTTCCTTTTAACCTGGAAATCTAAGTCCTTTAAGTTTTCATTCTTGAATGAGTTTAATCATCGTCCGTCGAGTCATCTCTCTCCAAGATTTGATCTATTTCAGAATCAAAATCTTTTAAATCGTGATAATTCTTGCGCCTGCGGACAGTCCGAATAAACATCACTATCGAATAATAGACGACCGCTATACATAGCGGTAAAAGAATGGCCACGAAAAATAAAAAGCTCAAAACTTCTTCTGCGTAAAAGTTTAAATTTTTTGAAGTGGATTCTTCAAAAGGGTTTCCAAGAAAGTACCCAAACGCAAGTATGATAATTGCGAAAACCCAAAAACGTGGTCCGCGGGTACTAAAAAGAAAATAACGTATGCTAGTGAACAATAGACACCTTTGAAAATTTAGTTTGAGAGCAATTTAGTTAGAGGGAAAATTCATTTTGTGAATTGCGACTTGGTCCAGAACTCCTGTCTTATTAAACCATCACCAAATACGATCAGGTCTACGTATTTGAATGTAAGGCGTTGTTACTTCCAGCGAAACAATACCTTGATCTATATAGTAAATGCAAAGTGATATTTTAACATGCTGCTTCGGGTGATGGGGGAAAAGTTTACTCGTTGGATTTCTGAGTGCCGGGTTTCATGCTGTAATCCGTTGTTTTAGGCAGATTGAAACGAACATATTTGTTGCCCTAAATATGAATTAAAAACTCGATTTGAAGATCAAACAAGCTAAACTCATGGGCATCTTAGGCGTTATCAAAACTAAAATCCTATGATATTTTTAGTCAGACTCATCTTCCATGATGTAACAGCCTAAATTTATTATTTTTCTACGTTGAGTTCGTTCTAACCAAATCCTAGAATTTCTATTTTTAACCCGAAGAAAGCGCATCTTGTTTAGACCTTTTCCATCTAAATATATGTCTATTAATTAATAAGTCTTAACATCTGATTGAAGAAAATCCCCAATTGAATCAACTGCAAATTTACTGTGGTAGTTCGGAGGGAAGGTGACACTGTAATGAAAAATAGTTTATCAGTTCCACAAGGTGAAAAGTGTTAAATAAATTCTCTAATAAGAGGCTTCCACTTGTCGTGCTTTTTATTGGGATAGTATTATCACTTGCATCAATGAAGATTGTGCAAAACACTGTCGATAATAAGGAAACTCTGCGAATTAGTTCTACTGCTAGCGAAATTGGGAATAAAATATCTCAGTCCGTTAACATCATGAAATATGGTCTCGGTGGGGCAAATGGTATTTTTGCAGCAAGCGAAATTGTTAGCAAAAAAGAGTTTCGAGATTACGTAGATTCTAGAAATATCGATGCCGAATTTCCCGGTGCAACTGGTTTTGGTTTTATTTCTATTCTTGAGAGAGAGAATATTCCGACTTTCCTTGAGAAAATGAAGCGAGAAAATAGAGAAGACTTTAAGATTAAAACATCTGGAAGTTTTGAAAACCTATATGTGATTAAATATATTGAACCGCTTGAGTACAATACTCAGGCACTGGGGCTTGATATTGGCTCTGATACAAGGCGACGTGAAGCGGCTGAACTTGCAATGAAAACTGGCAAGCCAGTATTAACTAGGAAGTTACAACTCGTTCAAGATTCGAGAAATGAAGCGGGGTTTTTATACTTAAAACCAGTATATAAAAATAGCTTAAGGAAATCGACAGAGGCAGAAAGAATTCAATCTATAATGGGGTGGGTCTATTGCCCAATCACCTTGGAAAAGACACTTAGTAAGGTTATCGAGGAATACGGTTCACTATTTAATATTGCTGTCTATGATGGTTTGGAAGATGTCGATCAAGAACTTTTGTATAAATCTCCAAATTATTTTGTTGAGAAAAGTGAAATAAACCTTCGGGTTCAAACTATTGAGGTGGGGCAGCGAAAGTGGATGGTGTACCTTTCACCCAAGCACGCGTTCTATTCGATGAATTCAGATCAATATTTGCCTTTGGCTGTTTTGGTGCTTGGTATGCTTGTCAGCATTATAATGAGTTATGCTCTACTTCATAATATTAAACTTAGGCATCTCTCATATCGCCGGCAGATTCAAGAAGGTGAAGACTTTATAAATGGGATTATCGACAGCGCAAACTTTTCAATTATAGTTACGAGCCCAGCTGGAGAAATTCGTGTTTTCAATAAAACCTCTGAGAGAATGCTAAAGTATCGCGCAGAAGAGGTTATCGGCAAGCAGTCACCGGCTATTTTTCATGATTTTTCAGAAATAGAAAAGCGAGCTCAAGAGTTGTCGGAGGAATTAGGCGTCTCTATCGAACCAGGATTTGATGTCTTTACAGCTAAGAGCCGAAGAGGTTTGCCAGATGTTAGTGAATGGATATATTTACGAAAAGATAAAACTAGCTTCCCTGTTTCACTTTCTATAACGCCGGTGAAAAATTATAAAAATGAAATTATCGCTTACGTGGGAATAGGTGACGATATTTCTGAAAAGAAAATTGTTGAGACCAAGATAAGAGAAAGTGAAGAAAGGTTTAAAAGTTCATTTTCTCATGCGTCCCATGGGATAGCTCTTGTTGGAATGAAGGGAGAGTGGCTGAAAGCAAACTTTGCTTTGTGTCAAATGTTAGGCAGGACTGAGGAAGAGTTGATGTCTTTAACATTTCAGGACATCACACATCCAGAAGATTTGAACATCGACTTGGATCTGATGGACAAAACAATTAAAAATGAAATTGAAAATTACCACATTGAAAAACGATATTTTCATAAAAGTGGAAATATTATTTGGGTACTTTTAAGTGTTTCGCTCGTTCGAAGCGAGGATGGCACTCCTATCCATTTTGTGAGTCAAATTCAAAATATAACTGAGCAAAAGCAGGCAGAGACCGCACTATCCGAGAGTAAGGCTCAGTTAGAGTTACTAGTTGAAAGCACATTTTCGGCAACTTGGGACTGGCAAATTGACTTAAATAGAATTGATTTTAGTCGTACTTGGGTAAATATTATCGGTTATGAACTGGAAGATATTACCGAATTAAAATACGAAGAGTTTATTGAATTGATTCATGTCGAGGATCGTGCTGGTTTTGAAAATGCTATGACTTTATTTCTAGAAGAAAGTGTAAGTAACTTTCAATACGAATACAGGATAAAACATAGAGATGGTCACTACATTTGGGTTTCTGATACGGGTAAGGTAGTTTGTTTATCCAAAGATAATAGGCCAACTAGAGTTCTAGGAACGCATCTAGATATTTCAAAACGAAAGGCTCAAGAGCAGGAGCTCATAAATGCTAAAGAGAGTGCAATTAGTGCTGGGGAAAGTAAGAGCCAATTTCTTGCAAACATGAGCCATGAAATAAGAACTCCATTAACTAGTATTATTGGTTACTCGGAATCCCTACAAGAAGATGTTTTAAGTGAAGAAGAGAAAACATTTGCGCTAAGTACAGTTCTAAAAAATGGTAGTCATTTACTTCGAGTTATAAATGACATCTTAGACCTTTCTAAAATCGAAGCTGGGAAGTTGAATGTGGAAATTATTCCAACTGATTTGACCGAATTGTTGAGTGATGTCGCTAACTTAATGCAGCATAGAGCTAGAGAAAAGAATCTGTCAATTGGCTTTGAATATGAATATCCTATTCCACAGGTAATTTGGACTGACCCAATTCGATTAAAGCAAATTCTAATAAATCTTTTAGGTAACGCCGTTAAATTTACATCACATGGCGGAGTTAAGATAATGGTGAGTTATCGGCCGAAAGAGAGTCGAATGATGTTTTCGGTTGTAGATACCGGACCTGGCTTGTCGAAAGACCAACAAGAAAAACTCTTTCAAGCGTTTTCTCAGGGAGATACTTCCATCACAAGAAAGTTTGGTGGGACTGGTTTAGGTCTTGTGATCTCAAGTGAGCTTGCGAGAAAATTGGGCGGCGAAATCTCGATTGATAGTGAGCTTGGACGCGGAAGTGTATTTACTATTTCAATTGCAACAGGTGAAGTCAAAGAAACAGATTACCTTTACGAACTTAAGAATAAAGAAGTAAAACAATCCAACACGGGAGGTGTAAAAGCTCCCACATTAAATGGGCGAGTTCTAGTTGCCGAGGATGGAGAGGACAATCGGAGCTTGATATCATTCTTGCTCAGTAAAACGGGGGTCGAATATGAAATGGTTGAAAATGGGGCCTTGGCGGTAAAAAAAGCTGAAAGCGGGAATTTCGATTTGATTTTGATGGACATCCAAATGCCAGTAATGGATGGATATACCGCAATGACTGAAATCAGAAATATGGGGATTGATGTACCAATTATAGCCCTGACTGCAAACGCAATGAAAGCAGACATTGAAGCAGCGTATGAAAATAAATGTACCGACTTCCTAGGCAAGCCGTTCCATCGAGCAGAGTTCTTTGAGAAAATTGAATTAAATCTAAAAAAGAAGCTTTTGCCAATCGGGGTTTCTAACCCTAGCTATGAAAGTAAGTGCGAAGCAGCATCTGTTGTTCCCGAAGATAGCGAAGAATTAAAGATGATCCAAAATATTGTCGCCAAATTTGCTAAGCGATTTGATGAGCTTATTCAGTCATACGAATCTGCAGATTGGGACGGGCTATACCGTGCAGCGCACTCTATTAAAGGGGCAACAAGTATCATTGGATTAAGTGAGATTGCGAGTGTTGCAGCTGAAATAGAAAAGCTTGCTAAGAAAAAAGATGATGACGTCACTAAGAAGTTCCAAAAAATAAAACTTTTGATGGAGAAAGTCGAAAACTCTAAGGATGTAATGAGCTTGTGTGATTCTTCATCTATTTTCTTAGATTAGATTTTTATGTGGGCTGCCATTAAGTTTAGGATTTTTGCTTAGTTGTTTCGTTCATTTGAATTTATAAATTCAAATATCTAACGCAGTCAACATTTTCACTCTTGCCTGAGTGTTCGTAGCAACTAGGAGGTCGATACAAATCCAGATAGGTGCTTTCTCTGTTCGCATATATTATGTTCTAAATTCCTGAGAAGTGCTAAATTTCAACAAAAGATAGATCTTTAAATACTCGATGAAAAAACATGTGAACATTGCAGTCCTGGGAATGGAAGGAAGTTTGGCCTTACTTGCGCCGCTTCCACTTTTGTTTATAAGTCGTGAAATAAATCCTGATGTTAATTTAATTGAAATTATACTCGCTATTTTAACATCGGCATTTTGCTTTTACAGTTCTGGAGTTATTGTAAAATCGTTACCCATTGGAAAGTTTTTTTCGATCGCGACTTTAATTGGTTGCTATGTCTTGGGGTACCCTTTTTTCTTCGCCGATCAGTCGAGAGTCTTGTTTTTTTCGGTTGTTTTTATATTTGCTCTTTTCTATCTTTATGATTTAGAGGATCTTTCAGTCTACAGACACGATTTTAACGAGGTGAAAGTAGCATTAAATCGAATGTTAGGAGCTGGTCTATTTTTGCCGGTTCTTGGGCTATTGTGTGCAATGTTGCATGGAAGTAGAGACTTCTATTTGCATGCTGTTCTAACTTCTAGTTTCCTAATTTTTTTATTGTTAATCTTTTTCTGGGTTATCAAAACTCGTTACAAGTTATGCGGAATTTTCCCTCTATTACTTATTTCAATTATTCTGTACGGATTACTTGTCAATCGTCATGACTATGTTTTGCTATTAATTGAGTCTATCTCAATTTTTTCGTTGGTTTTATTTGTGGCAGGTAGAATCTATCGTAGAAAATTTAATAAATGGATGTTCTTGATAAATCATCCGGCAAGAATATTGTTGACTACGTTTCTGGGGTTATGCCTGTTTGGGACCGCGTTGCTTCTTCTGCCGATCTCAACGACTAGCGGTTCAATAGCTTTTGTAGACGCTGTCTTTACATCTGTAAGTGCCGTTTGTGTAACCGGACTTACAGTGATGGATACCTCAAAGGACTTTACTTTATTTGGTCAATTTTCAATTCTGTTACTGATACAACTTGGTGGTCTTGGGATTATGACAATCACCTCTGTTGCCTTGCATGTTATGGGGAAACGCTTGAGCTTAAAACATGAAAGAATTTTAACCTCAATGACAGACACCGAAGACAACGATCTCGTACACTCTTTATTCTTAATTCTTAAATTTACAGTCGTTGTCGAATCGATAGGTGCAATACTTCTATCTCTACTTTTTTATAGTGAAAGTTATGATGTTTCGCATTCGATCTGGAATGGGGTTTTTACTTCTATTTCTGCTTTTTGTAATGCTGGGTTTGCATTGCAAAGCAGTAGCCTAGTTCCATTTCAAAATAATTTTTTAGTTTTAGGAGTTATCTCTACGTTGATAGTAGTAGGAGGGACTGCGCCAGTGACTGTTTTAATTATACCAAGGTGGTTAAAGAGAAAAAAAATTTCTATTTCCTCGCAAATTGCTTTGATTACCACGATTGTTTTGTTGTTCAGCGGCACCTTGTCTTTTTTAGTTTTTGAGTGGGATGGTGTGTTAGCTAATTTTTCTATGTTTGATAAAGTTAGTAATGCTTGGTTTCAGTCAGTTACTTTTAGAACTGCTGGGTTCAATTCGGTAGATATTTCCAAGTTAACAGATATTACCTTCCTAGTGGCAATCTTTTTAATGTTTGTCGGAGGAAATCCAGGAGGAACGGCTGGCGGGATTAAAACCTTAACGCTCGGAGTTGTCGCGATGACGTTTTGGGCATGTATAACTAATCGCAAGGACGTTATTATTAATAGCAAAAAAATTGCTCCAGCAATCGTATTTCGTGCGATAACGATAGTGATAGCTGGAATGGTGATGTGGTTTAGTTTATTGTTAATGTTGTTAGCAACACAACAAATACCGCTGAGAGATTTAATCTTTGAGTTAACATCCGCCCTTGGGACCGTTGGACTTTCTCTCGGAGCGACTGCTTCTCTTGATGAAATTGGAAAGGCTATAATTATTATCGCGATGTTTATTGGTAGAATCGGACCCGTCACGATCTTTATGATTTTGGATGATGGCTCCAATCAGTCAACGGATCAATATCCCGACGCAAAAATTTCACTAACGTAAAAGAAAAACCATACTGAGATAGAAAATTATGGCACAACAAATTTTAATAATTGGACTCGGACAGTTTGGAATGTCGCTTGCTCGAACTTTAGCCGCAAAAGGAGCAGAGATATTAGCTATCGATTCAAATCGAAGTTTAGTTGAAGAAGCCGCTACCTTCGTTACTGAGGCTCTTGTTATGAATGCCGTCGAGGAGTCCGAGTTAGCAAAGTTAGAACCTGGTAAGAGAGATTCTGCAATTTGTGCAATCGGGGACGAATCAAAAGAATCTTCAATTATATGCACTGCTTTGTTAAGACAGATGGGAAATCCGCATATCGTTGCCAGAGCGAATGACAAATTACATCATCGTATTTTGCAATTAGTCGGCGCTCACGAAATTATTAACCCTGAACTTGAGTTCGGTATTCGATTTGCTAATCGATTGCTCTATCGAGATATTATTGCAGAAAACGTCGTGGGCACCGGAGAAAGCTTGCAGCTTACGGAAATTAAAATTCAACCTTCAATGATCGGTAAGAATTTAATAGAATTGGCCCTGCCTAAAAAGTTTGGAATCATTGTTGCGGGAATAAGACGAGCGGAAATAGCAAAAATTGTTACTCCATCCCCGACCTCTCCACTTGAAGAAGGTGATACTTTGATTGTGGTCTCAAATGAATCCGCAATTCAAAGTTTTGTTAAGGGAGTGTAGAAAAATGCAAACAGCAGAAAGAACCAAGATAGGGCTTAATATTATCTTACTTCTAAATTTACTGATGGCATTTGTGACGATATGGGTGTTGTTGAGAATGACGCCAGCGATTAAGGATATATTGCAACGGAATGATCGCTCCCTGCAAGCTTCAGAAGAAATGCTCTCGTTTGTTGGTTTGTATGATGTGGAAAATGTTTCGTTTGGTAAGGAGTTAGAACAACAATTTCGTAATTCTCTTTTGAGAGCAAAGAATAATATAACCGAGAGGCAGGAAAAGATTGTCCTGGATATGATAAGCGGTAACTATGTTCGAACTTTTAATGGAGATAAGGATGCTAAGCAGATGATTATCAGTTTGATAATGGAACTTACGCGAATAAATAGAGCAGCATCTTTTAAGGCTGAAGCCAAGGCCAGACAATTAGGTATTGCAGGTGCGTGGGTGGTCACTTTTTTTGCCATCGGCATTTTTACAATCGGACTAATTTTTAAACGAAAGCTTCAACAAAATTTGATAACTCCTTTTCAAGAAATATTAAGAGTGATTTCCGAGAACAAAAAAGGTGATTTGATGAGGAGGTGTACTGGAGCACATTTAAGTAAGGAAACCAAAAAGTATTACTCAGAAATAAATGAATTATTAGATCTAGCCTATTCAAAACTTCCAAAGTCTAACTACTTTTTGTAAAATTTAACTAGCGGAAGAGTCGGAAAGTTGTGATGGATTGGTCTGGTTAGTGCTGTTTCAGAATGACTTCGAAGAGATCTAATTTAAACACAGAGCAAGCGGAGCAAACAGAGGAATTAAAATAGGTGGAGAGCCGGCTTTAATAAAAATAGATAAAACTGACGAGATTCTGTTGGGAGAGTTTAGTTCAAATAGTCGTGTCAGTGTTAAAGAACTTTATGAGAAGGCTGAAATTTCAAAGCCATCGATTATTCAAGACTTAAAAAGTATAAAAGGGACTTGATTGTGCCCGGTTATCGCATCGAACTGAATCCGAGGATTATTGGTTTTGATTCGAGAGGAAAAAGATTTTGGAGTACGCCTTCGTGCAGCTAAAGCGTAAGACTGCCGGTTTCTAGAGATTTTTAGGCAATGTTTTGCTGATCTAGTGGTAAATCTAATACTTGTAGGGACTTATTTCACTTCTTGAAAAAGGATCTTTCTATCTCAATTAATGAACTTCCTTCATTAATTGCTATCTTTGCAAAGATTTCGTCATAATCAATTAACTGAACGGGTGAGTCGGCCTTTTTCTTCGTCCCGTGTTAAGTCTGTCTTGCTAATAAATCGGGTAGTCAAAAGTGTTTTTTTTAGCC
>CAYYIQ010000134.1:0-9424 GCA_964472005.1 uncultured Bdellovibrionales bacterium
ATATTGTTTAATTAGATCTACTAAAGATTCACCAGGGTTTCTGGTTCTCGCATTCCCTGGGCAAGTCTCGCTTGATACTGAATTAGAGCAAATTTGAGAGTGATGTAAATAGTAGAATGAGCCATCAGGTGACGTAATCTTAATGGCGGAACCAGGAAGTAGTAAGGCAAAACTACTGGTTGAGGATTGAATTCCTGAGGCTAGTTCGTCGTATGTTTCTATAGGCTTAAATTTGTAGATAGACTTATGTGTTGTTGATATGTCCGAGTTGAAAGCTTTGTCGAGCGCCGAAGCGCGCCATGTTTTGAATGTTTCGTAACTTGGGTCTACGTCGGTTAAACTGTAGATGTCAGGTACTAATTCTGATTCGGTTTGAGCTACCTTTAAACCGAGGTTTAGTGAATGATTGACCCCAGAGGTGAAGGCCACTAAAAGCCCCATGTATAAAATTCCAAGGATTCCGAGGATTACAATTGATGCAACGAGAGCAAATTCAATTAATGCTGCACCTCGGATATTCGTCGATTTACTATTAGGTGTATTAAGCATGAGCATTCTATGGAAGGAGGTATAGATATAAAAACATTGTGAAAACTTAAAAGACTTAATCAAATAAGAATTAAATTTACAAGCTTAAACACGTAAATTCTACGGGTATTTTCAATAAGATCGGAGGGAATAAGAAGATACTTGATGGTTTTTGACGGTTATTGTCGTTCTTATGTTTTCAATTTGCTAGTGCGAATTTTTCTTATTTAGAATAAGTATTCATAATCCTAAAGATCAAGCCAGCCAGCTACTATCTGTTATTATAAGGATTCTTCTGATTTGAATTCTTAAAATCAGTAATTTTCAATACGCCTTCTTCGCATGTTGTCGAAAAATTTTTAAAAAAACTGAAAATATAGGGAGCAGAACTTTCCAAGTGGTTGCAGACGTATTGAGGTGATTGAAGGGTTTGTGTCCAGTAAAGCCTGTTACTTACAGTCATGCTATAGGAAGACATAAATGAGAATCCAGTAAGAATGAAAACTCCAATCGCAAGAGATAAACAGCTAGCTTCTTTCTGATTTCTTCGCTTAATAAACTGACTTAATCCAATACTGAAAGAAGTTACTAAGCCGAACTCAAGATAGATCTTGAAGTATGAGACAGTGTTGAAATTTTGTTCTTTTAAGAGCTTATCAAACGGTAGTATGACGCTTAATTTGAATAAGCTTTCGATTAAAATGAAAACTGCAATGCTGCATGCGACTTGAATTGCCGCCGACAAATTTTTGTTTTTCAATAGTTGGATAATGATAAATACCACTACTAGAAAAAGAATTTGCATTGGGTATTGTAAAAGCCAACTGATGTGTAGTTTAGATTCTAATGATGAAATGATATTCCAATAATATCTATAAAATATGTCAGTTGAAGGGCTTAGATGGTAAAAGGGGGTAGGAAAAAATGTTTTGCTTTGATCTACGAAGTTTGAAAGTAAACCATTTTTTTGAATTCCAAATTTCAAAAGGTTGATTTGGTTTGCTGCAAAAAGTCCAGATGCGGATCCGATTAATGCGGTGATTAAGTAAGAACCCCTAAAAGTTTTAGAAAATAGAATTGTAATTACGATTATCGTAAAGCAAACGAATATCCAATTTGAGATTGTTAATTCTCTTTCTAACATTTGACCGTCTAGTGATAGAAAAGAGAAAAGTAGGGTGCAGATAATAAAATATTTCAGTAATAGGATCGCGAAACTATCAGAGTCAATGTTTTTTCTCTCTTTGGTCGAGAACATTAAAATAATTGGTAGAAAAATAATAAGTAAATATATCGTAGAAGTTTCAGTACTCGCCGCGAGATATGAAAAAAATGAAATTTGAGCTGAAGCTTTGAAGATTTTAAAAAAATTAACCTTCGAAAAGTCGGAATTTAGGTAGGTCGCTGTAAGTGCAAGAATTAAAAATATACCTGAAAGTGGTTGTGCACGGAACATTATGGATTGAGAGAGAATCCCTTCCCCTGATGCTATTAAAATTAGAGATAGAATAATTGTACATTTGTCCAGCTGTAGTGCTCTTAAGAAATTAAAGAAAACTAAAATGTAAATCTCAATTATGGTTAGGCTAAGCATTCTAGTATAGAGAACCAGTGACTGTAAGGTTTCAATGGGGTTTTTGTGGTCAAAAAGTTCTTGTAATGTGTCAACATTAGTAAGCCCTATAAACTTAGTAAATTTAAGCCACCAGCCCAAAACGATGACCGAAGTAAGACTTGGATGATCGACGTTGAGATGTCTCGCGTCAGAGTTGAATCGGAGAGCCTGGTCGATTAAAGATAGGTCTGAATCTGCAACAAAAGTGGCGGGGCGATCGAAGCCTACAATGAATGCAAATAATATCGGTATCAGATATGGAACGAAAAAGAATAGCTTAAAAATGAGTTGCATTGGTTGTCCAAATTCCGTACGCCCAACAGTCTCTTTCGGGGTCAATGAAAAATGGAAAATTCATTTTCATTTCAAAGCAATCTTTGGGGTTATGATGAATTAGCTTGTAATCTTTGCCGTCAGATTTGTATAGATATTGTTCTGCGCAACTCTTACTGTTTGCGAGGTTGTTAGGGAGGTGATCTATAAATTCTGGGCTTAGGCCCTTTATCCAATCGACCGAAGATTCCCCCCAGCAGCTAAGAATGCCGGAGGTGCCAATTGATACAGGATAAGAACCGTATTTGGAATAGTATAGTTCGAGTGCCGACTTTATTTTTAAAAGATCGTTAACAGAATGTTTAAGATTTTCAGCCGCAAATTTTTCTATTTTTTTATTTTCGTAGTATTTTGAGAGGTTTTCATTGATGAAAATGCCTGCCATAACTAGCAGCAGAAGGTAGAAAGTAATGTCCAACAAGTTAGAATTTCGCAAATTGCCTGTATGTTTCATTTGGATAAATTAGCACATTTTCTCATATGACTTAAACGACTTTATCAATAATTTAGAATTCTGTCATGAAATGTTTAATTTGAGAAACGAGCGATTTTTACTGGTTTAAGTTTGTCATTGAACCGCTCGAAGCTTTTCTGATTTAACGCGGATCAGTTCCACATCTAATCTCGAATATTTTCTCACCAGGCGAGAACCAATATTTATGGTATCCAATTACCTCTCTTTGCGCTCTCAGAGCTTTGACTGAAACAATTTTTTCGCTCATTTCCGAATTATACTTATTGCATAATGCTTTTGTGAGATTGGGAATTTCTTGATTGTCATTGATCGGAGCTACGTAAAATAACAGGTCTCTCCAGAGCGAGGATCTGAAATTGTTCCTCACGTAGTAAGGACTTGGAGGGAAAATCCAAGATGGGTCTCCTTCGTTACCGTCGCTCCACCATTTCCATAGGTCGCTTGGATAACCTTCTTTAGTCTTTGCCTCTAATACAATAGAATAAGACTTCCATGTGTCTTGACAGAAGACGCCCCAATTTTGTTTCAGTCCAAGGGGTTGGTAGAAGTTGGTATTTAGGAACTCGGGGATCTTTATAGTGTTTGAGGAGATGCTATTAAAGTGACTAAGAAGTAAAAGACTTCCTAATATAAAAACCATTATTGAGTTTGGTCGAGTAGAAACTATACGTATAGGTGCCAAGTCGATCTTGAAGGTTTTAATTTTGAATGAATTCCAAAAGCAACTAGGATAGGCTGCGACTAAACCTGCCAGAAAAACAATGGGGAATGTGCCAATTTCAAGGAACAATAGAAATCCAAGTACGAGAGCTGTGAAAATTAACAGCGCTACTAGTCTGGCTTTTTGATTTTTAGAACCTAGTAAAAGTAAAAATGGGATAAATGTTTCGATGAAAAGTGTCGTATACGTTGCAAATTTAAAGATCCAACTAGGTAGCCTGCGTAGCTGTTGCCCGAGAAAGCTGCTATGCGGATCAATTTCCAATGCATAGTAGGTGGCTAAACCATTTAACCAACTTTCATTATGGTATTTAAACATTACCGAATTTAAGAATGTGAAAGCGATCTGAAAAAAAAGTAACGTCCCTCCTATGCAATAGAATTTGTAGCTTGCTTGGGACTCTCTATCTTTGTTGTGTAAGATAAGGCTCGAAATTAGAAACCAAGTCGCTAACATCGGAAAGCCAGAATTTGTCATCGGTCGCAACCAGGACTGAAGAGAAATAATTAGCGGGAATAGAAGCAAGCTGCTGATTCTACTGAATGGGCCGGATATCTGCAGCAAAGCTAATATGGCAGTTAGAAGTAGAAGTAAGGTTTGATAGTTTGAATCGTAGCTAATAAAATATAAGCGGGCGAAGTAGGGGACAGTGTCGGTGCTTCTAGCTGGAAAATATGAATTTTTTCCAATCAGCATGTCAAAATCAATTGATACTTGCCATAAGCAAGCCAGCGTAGCGATCGCAAGTATTATTCGAGATGCTAAAAGAGACCTTTGGTCAAGATAAAATGAGTCAATGAAAAATCTTTTAATTGTTGTCATTTGGTATCATGAATCTAATGTTGATGGTTGTATATCGCATCTTTTAATCTTTAACTCTCCATAGCCCTCGGGCCCGAACTTGTTTATTCCTTTAACTTCTCTCCAGCCCCATCCTAAACGTATTTCTGTGATGGGATTTACTTTCCCATATTCAGATCCGTTGAGTTTTTTGCAAAGAAATTCTAAGAATTGATCTTGGTACGGAAGGTACAAGCCTCGATATAATGTTATGTTGGTGATAAATTTTTCCCATCGAATGTCTGGTGTTAAATTTCCAACGTGTTCTGGCATTGTTTTTTTGACACGATTATCATCTAGGTCAATGTACCACTTCCATGCGTCAAATTCGGTTCCCTCAGCGTTCCGCGCGATGACAACAGGCCAGAAGGTAAGGTATTCCCCTCCGCCTTTAAACATCGACCACTTTTCCTCTAGTCTTAGGTATGAAAGAGTACTTTTAAAGGGTTCGGCGACGGCGGGTAGGATATTAAAGTTGTGAAGATTCTTCCATGTGACGCAAATAAGTAAGTAGACAGGAATGAAATGCCATTTTGAAAAAATGAATGTTGGTCGATCTACTATTGAGTCATCCCGCTTTTTCCGATTCAGCCAATTCCAAAATGAACTTGGCAAAAACGCGAGTGCAATCGCAAAATTGGCAAATGGAAATTCTTCGAGACCCATCGTAAGTTCGATACCTAGATGCATTCCTAATAAGAGAAAAACCATAATCAATCTCAAAATCTCATTCCGATAGGTAGAGATCAAAAAGATGGGCGCCGCAAATTCAATGAAAAAGGTAATGCGAGTTAACCAGATGGTCACAGTCGGATATTCTCTAATTATTTCCCCTAATTGTGTCGCAAGACCTCCCCACCAGAGAGAGTAGTATACCGCTGTGTTATCAATTCCCCATTCATTGAAATCTTTATTAAAAAAAGCGGCCCAGTAAAAGATGGAGATCTTGGCGAAGAAACAAAAAGTTGGAAGGCTGACAACTTTGTTTTCGTAAACATTTATAGGCTTACTGAAAGGGTTCTTAATTTCACCTAAGGGAATAAAAAGCGACCATAGTAAACCGAGTCTTAGTCCGACTGTTCCACCTGAAACGGTGAACCGATTTTCTATTGAAATAGTTAATATGAGCAGGAGTAAAACACAGAGCTGAGAATGTATTCCGAAAGCCATTAAAATAGAGATTAGGATTGTGAGGATAAATAACCCATAATTCCATAAGCTACTTTGAAATAAATCGAAGACACTCCAATGATTGTAGGACCTGAGATTAAGACTAGGTGGAAGTAAACCTTCCGGATTTAACCAAGCATCACCAAATGTAAGGTAATTGATCGCACAGGAAATTATCGCAATCGCCAGAAAAATTCGGAAGAGAGCTAACGAACGTTTATCTAAATAGAAAGCGGTGCAATATTTATCGAACATGTTCATAGGTAAAATTTAGGTCATAGCAAGCTTTAAATTTGCTGGCGGACGCCAACTCAACTAAAAAATTCCAATTAGAGTGCAATGGGACGCTTGAGTAAGGTAAATTAGTTTAGCAATAATATCAATTGTTAAACTAATTATGGTTTCTTATGAATTGTTTCGGTATATATTTCAAACGAGAGGAGGTTCGGCGATGAATTTCGACGGCGATAAACTGCTCGTCTTTCATTCATGACTTCAAAATAGCTCTGTAGACACAACTGAAAAATAAAGTTACCTTCAAACTCTCACAACTGCCGAAAGATTTTTTTAGGATGAATTCGTAATGACGACCGGTCAAGATAGAATATTAACTGAGAACAAAAAGGCTTTAGTAAACCCTTATTTGGACTTTTGGTTATTGGGTGGTTTCAGCTTACTGTTATATTTTATACTACTTTTGAATGAAACGAATCTATTAAGTGGTCAACCTCAGGTATCTCGACACATTTCGAATATCGGACCTACCTTCACCACATTAACGTTATTCATTAATTTCCCGCATTTTATTTGGTCTTATAAGCTTGCGTATTCCCAGCCTTGGAGCTTCGTTAAGCGCAACTGGTTTCAACTATTATTCGTGCCGACATTGATGATTTTCCTGTTTTTTCTAGCCTTTATATTTTGGTACTTTCCTGTCAGTGTCATGAACCTATCGAAGGTATTAGCAGCTTTTGGTGGAGTTTTCGGAATTAATCAAAGAATTTCCATCTATCCAAATTTTGGCAGCCAAATACTTGGATTATTGCTCGTTTTCCAATTTGGTATTGTTGGCTGGCACTATGTAAAGCAGACCTTTGGCACCATGATGACCTATTCCTATTATGATAGCTATGAGCTTTCTGGAGGGCAGAGAAATTTAATCAAGTGGTCCTTATACGGAATTTGGTGGGTGTTTTTTTTAAAGGCAAATGAAGGGTTGAAAAGTTTTACGACATGGGGAATGACTTATTATTCCCTTGATCTTCCTCCAATCTTAACTTTGTTTGCACAGATCTATTTAGTCATTACTTTGGTTCTTACCCTGACGTTAGTTTTCTTTATGAATTGGTGGAGAAATGGCAAGTTTCCAACGCCTGCGGTTATCGTGCCTTTCGTTGCAATGTATATTTGGTTTCCTGCTTGGGACGCATTATTTATTTCTGACTACTTTGCACTAGTTGTGCCATGTGCACATAGTTTGCAATATTTGTGCTTTGTTTACAAAGTCGAACGGGAATCTAAAAAAGACTTTTCCTCACGTAAATTGTTTTGGTTAGCGAGTTGGTTAATCTTATCAATCGTTATAGGAGGCTTTATTATCATTGAAGTGCTCCCCTCATATCTTGATGATTATGTTTTAAGTAAGGGGTTAATGACAGCAGGGTTTTTCACGGCGAGCGTTCAAATTTTTATTAACGTCCATCACTACTTTATTGATAATGCAATTTGGCAATCAAAAAATAAAGAGATTAAAGGACACTTGTTTTCGTAGAGGTCTTGTTAAAGAGTCCTTGAGCTAAAATTTGGATTGAAAAATGATTGATAGCGTATTGCAAAAAATTCGTACGAATCTCCTACGTGTTACCTATTTAGATTATCGGTCACTATCCTTCTTTCGTGTTCTATTAGGTTTTGTTGGGCTATACCGTTTTACTCTTGCGTTAAGATGGTCCGAGGAATTTTTGGCTCCAGACGGTTTTTTGCCAATTGTTACACTTAACGTTTGGGCGACTAGGTGGTCAGTGTATTTTTTAAATCATACCCTGGCATGGGGGCAACTACTATCCGTTTTTGGGTTGATATTAAGCTGTATGTTGATTCTCGGGATCAGGACTCGAACGGTGTTAATCTTATTGTGGATTACTACATTGAGTCTTTCCGCACGAACTCATCTAATAGAAAATAATGGTCATAGTGTTTTTAGATTGATGACCTTGTGGTCAATTTTCTTACCATTAGATAGGCATTTTCTTTTGTTTAAAGGGAAGTCCTCGAGCCTTGTAGAAAATGGCGTTCCTAAAGTCATAGGTATCTCCGCGTGTGCGTTTTTCCTTCAGTTTATATTTATCTATTTGTTTGCTGGACTAACAAAAAATGATTCGACTTGGGCAATGAATGGAACCGCAGTCTACTCCTCTCTGAACTTAGGGGCGTTTGCAAAACCCTTGGGTGTATCCATTAGTCGAAATCACGAATTGACTAGGTTACTTACCTCTGTGACCACTGTAGCAGAAATGTTAATGCCATTCTTGCTCTTACTAGATACGAAACGCGTTTCCTTGAGGTTACTTGCTGTCGGTTTTTTTGTGGCTATGCAAGTCGGCTTTTTCGCTACTTTGGAAGTAGGCATTTTCCCTTTTGCGATGATTGCCTACACATTGGCATTTCTCCCATCTTGTTTCTGGGAAAAGTATGTACGGTGCAATGATTACAGTCAAAAGGAAGACAGGAAAGTTGGCAAGACAGAGAAAAGTGCACTAAGAAATTTGATTGTATCAATGTTACTCTTACTTTCGACTTTTGATGTTATTGGGTCGTCCTTTAAATCAAAATACACGACTCTTCCAAATTGGCTCCAAGAGACCGTTTATTCGGTAAGAGTCGATCAGCGATGGTGGATGTTTGTTGTATCAGAGTGGCGAGACTTTTGGATCGATGTTGAAGCGATTCAAGGTGATGGCGGTGTCATCGATGTTTGGTCCTGGCAACGTGGCGCTACAGACCTTTCTTTTTCGAAAGAACGACCGAATGATATTCGAGATGTTTTTTCAGAGCAACCTTGGAACAATTATATTCATCAACTTAAAGATAACGCACTATTAAGGGAATGGTTTTTGTTCAATCTGTGTCACAAGTATAATCTTGCAAATCCCGCAAATAAGATAAGAGAATTAAAACTACATTATTCATATCGGACGATTTTGGGAATTGATGAATTTACGCCAGTCTCCCATGAAGTTATCGCGGAATGGAAATGTGAGTCTTAGATTTTTAAGAGAAGTATAAACAGATAGGCTACTGCGATTCAAGCGCGCTACCTCCGGCGTTATTTCTGATAAGTCGGTAATACCTATTTGGGCCAACCATGTAACTATTTGTGAGAGAGCTTACCTTAATTTGAGCATCGGGAGTGTTTGCTTTCACAAAGTATTTCGCGATGCTTGAACTTGACTGAAGATCAAGTTCAAGCATAATTGCATTGACACCACTCGGATCAACGGAGTCTGCGACTTCTTCGAAAATTGGTGAAGCAGTAGTGAATTCAGAGCCATTCCAGAATCCGAGTTCGAGACGCCAACCAGAACCTTCGCAGACCGCGTTGTTACAGTTCTCAGTATCAAAAACCCAAGATGTTGAATTTGAGCCTAGTCCAATTATTTTGTTATCGTTTGCTATCTCTGCAAGAGCATCGATAGCTTCCTGTCGGCGGATTGTAAAGTCAGATTCGTTTTCCGAGTCGTAA
>CAYYIQ010000135.1:0-9296 GCA_964472005.1 uncultured Bdellovibrionales bacterium
TTTTTATCGGGCGTAAAAACATGTTGTCGCACCGCTCCCATCCGCAAAAGAACGCATCCGAATCCGTTTCCTTTTACTTTTTGTAAACCATTTCCAACACATAAAAGACTATCATCGAAGTCCCAGGCAACTATCTTACTCGGTTGATACCGGTGTTTGTAAGTACCGCTTACACTAAAAGTATCTGGAGTCATATCAGAGAGAAGCAATTTCAGCGCATTAGTTGGAGGAATGATATCGTCTTCGATAACCCAAACCAGTGACGTTTTAACGACGTCTCGCATAGTATTATAGATAGTGCACATCGCATGGTGAATCTGAAAATTAAGATCAAGATTCACAGAACGATCCGCACCTACTCGTCGGATATCCGCAAGCCCAGCTGGTCCAACATTTTTTTTAATATAGATTATTTTGCGAAAATCCGAGGTAATCAACCAGTCCTTAACCATTCGCCCGAAAGGTTCGGATCTGCTTGTATCGAGAAAAACAAGACGCAATCGTTCATGAGGAAAATCCACAGTTTCCAAAAAATCCCTAAATCTAGCCCAATACTCAGTTCGCCCACTAAGCGGAGTGAATATGGTGATTTCTTCTTTAGTAGAAGTAAGCAAGTCGTCCCTCCCTTCTGCCGTTCTTCTGATAATGCTCAAAACCAGAGCTATATGTGCCTTGGATGAGAGCCTCTAGAACATCCGGATTATTTTTCAAATAAAAGTCTTCGTCGAAAACTTGGTCGTGTCCTCTAAATGCACGTCCTTCATTTTTGCCATACTGGAGAAAATGCGCGAATCCACTTTTATACTCACCACTATTAACAGCTTCTCGAACATCTGGATTATTTTCTAAGTAATAGGTTTCATCAAAATATTTTTGAAACGAGTCTGGATCTACTTGATCTTCGCAAGGAGGTACAATCTCGACTTTTGAAAGGAGATCACAATTGATTTTGGTCACGAAAGGTACTTCCAAATTTTTTTGAAAATAATTTTCTGGAGATGTTTTAACCGAAGAAGGCTCATCGTTTGCTTGCTGGAAAATCCTTCTAAATTGATTTAAGCGAAATAAAACACAACAAAAAGCGTTGGAAAAAGTTCTATGAACTCCGCTAGTTGCGCGGACTGGTTTTCCACCTCGATACTTAAGAGACAAAACCTGCCATGCATCTATCGGTAGATCGGTGCAAACACTGGCAGTGTTCTCACACATTTCACGTAGAAGTTTCTCAACCACATTTAACGGAGGGGAAATATGCTGATCAACATATATAAAATAGTTGTTCTCAACTTCTGAACTTAATAGGTGCATGATGGCATGTTCACGCTCTGTCACTCCAAGCGAAGAATAAGAGTCCTCAAGATGAAAGCGCAGATCATTGTATCCTAAAGCAAAAAGTTCTCGCTTTATCTTGTCAACGAGTTTAGCATCCTTGGCGATACAAATTAGAAAAATCGAAGTTTTGTCTTTTGGCCAAGTCTGTTCCTCTAAAAATTTACGTTGTTTCTCCCACCCTTGAACCGTCGGATTCGCCAAGAGCGCAATTGTAATAGACTCTTCACTTAAGGCTGCAGACTCGTAATAACCTGGGATTTCTTTAGGTCGCCAATGTCGAGTTATACTATAAGACTCTTCGTGTCTTCTGTAGATATAACGTTGAGGCTGCTTAACAGCCCAGTAACCGGCTTTTAAAAGCTTCCTCCACGTAAACCAGTCTACCGTGTAATCGCCTAACGAAGGATGTTCAAATGCATCTGTGAGTAATGCGACTTCTCGCCGAACGAGAGATCCGCTATGGATATAGTTATTTCTCTGGATGTCATATTTAAGAGAGGATTCGGGAAAAGAAGTTTTTCCTTTCATCAAACCAACAAACTCCATGTCCGAGTAGACAACTCCAATTCGATAATCTTCTAGAAATGTCTCCACCCCTCGTTGAATATAAAACGGATCTATCATGTCATCCGCATCTATGCAGCAAACGATTTCTCCATTTGCATTTAGTATTCCTTCTCTCTGTGACTTAACAAGACTTCGATGCTCCACTCGAATTAGCCTGAGATCCGAATATTTAAAGTCTTCTACTATTTTGTTTGGTTCATCTGTTGAGGCGTCGTCAACCACGATAATTTCTTGGGGACGATATGTTTGGCCAATAATACTTTGAAGGCAGTCACCCAGGAAGTGGGCATAGTTGTGACAGGGAATGATCACAGAAATACTGGGTAGAATATTTTTAGCCATTATCTATAAAACTTTTTCCGGATAACTATCAGCAATTTTCTCTTTTTTTAGATTCTTTCTATCGTAGGATGGCTTCAAAAAAGCTCATGGAAAGACAAATCAGACAAAAACAGTCTCTAATTTCGAATATTTAGAAGGCTTGCCGTTAAAAGCAAGTAAATCTGTGCGCAATCGAGAGAATTATGAAGAATGGTGCCTTTATTTAGCATCTTAAGTTTATTCAACTTACGTCTACTATAAAGTACCGACGTTTATTTAATTTGATTCAACGGGAATTATGAATTACCAGTCTATAACGTTAGAGACATCACCAGAATCTACGAGCCCACTAAAAGGCGAAATAGAACGGTCGTCTTTACGTTACAATGATAACGGGAAGACAGAGCTAACAATCGATGGTTGGCTAATTTATTCTCCTTCTCCTATTAAATCTCTTCAATTTGCATTACCAGGTTCAGAAGTGACGCTTGCTCGTCGATTAGATTCGCCTGATGTAGGCATACGTTTTCCAGAGCATAGTGAAAACTACCAAGCAGGATTTAGAGCTGTACTTTCTTTAAGCGATCGCTCTGCGGCCTTAACCGAGGTTTGCTTTACAGCCATTCTCGCAAATGGGCTATCAATAGCCGGATCGCTAAATTTACCCGAAACTGAAATCAAATCGGCAATAAAAAAGACAATTCCATCTTCACTGGCAGAACCAAATAATTCGTTATCAGAGTCAAAGTCCGATCCAATCGAAACACAAATTAGGCTCAATAGAGCTAATCAGATATCCGCCCAAATAAGGCTTACATCATTTCTTGCCTCTGACGAAGTACTTTCATTTCAGCAAACTCATTCTCCTCAAACGAGCATCATCATGGTGCTATATAATAAGGCCGAATACACACTAGATTGTTTAAGATCATTAAAAATGTGTGAAGACGAGAATTTTGAAATCATCCTAGTTGATAACGCATCAAGCGATCAGACCGATAATCTAATTAGTCGAGTCAAAGGTGTCACCGTTATTAAGAATCAAGAAAATCGGAATTTTGTTTTTGGAGTAAATCAAGGGGCAGAATATTGTGTAGGTGAAAATATTCTTCTTCTGAACAATGACACCACAATTGTACCCGGGAGTATTGCTGCTGCATGCAAAATGCTTAATCGAACACAAGTTGGTGCGGTAGGTGGGCGAGTAATTAAACTTGATGGAACACTTCAAGAAGCTGGGTGTGGCATACTTGCTGACGCTGGATGTTACGGCTATGGAGTAGGCGAAGACCCCAATGACTTTCAATATTTATTTGAACGTAAGGTTGATTTCTGTTCGGGCACTTTCTTAATGACAAAAAGGATCTTATTCGAATCACTCGGTGGACTAGATCCTTTGTTCGCACCGGCTTATTACGAAGAAGTTGATTATTGCTTAAGACTCGCAAAAGCAGGATATGAAGTGCGCTATGAGCCAAATTGCGTAACATTTCATGTTGAACACGGAAGTTCGTCACGAGAAGAAGCTGTTAAAGCGCAGAGAATAAACAGAGAAAAGCTTTTTGTCGTCCACAAAGAAGCTTTTCCTTCATACCCGGACGGGCGTTCTTCGGCAAAAGCTTTCGGTAGAGTTCCTTCGGACACCCGCAAACGCATACTACTGATTGATGACACTCTCCCTTTCAACGAAAAAGGATCCGGAGCCCCACGCACTCATGTTTTGATTAACTCTTTAGTCTCTCTCGGAGCCGATTTAACATTCTATCCCATGTTGCCCACCAAGAATTTAAGTTGGCATCAAATTAAGGAATTAATTCCGCCGACCGTTGAATGTTTACCCCATTTGGGAATTCAAGGGCTCCATACATTCTTGAGCCAACGTGCAAGGTTCTACGACAAAATCATAATTTCACGACCTCATAATATGGAGCATTGGAAACGAGCTCTTGAGCTTATGTCCGATATCCTGCTCGAAGCAGAAATCATATACGATGCTGAAGCCATCTTTGCAGAGCGAGAAGTACGTAAAATTCTTTCGAAACAATCTATGTTTCTTTCGGATGAAGAACAAAAATTTATTATCGACCAGGAACTGGAACTAGCGAAAGTTGCTGATAAAATCACAGTTGTTTCTGAACGTGACGCAGAATCTTTTAGATCCGCAGGATTTCCCAACGTAGACGTTGTCTCCTACGGAACACCGATTGAGGTCAGCGAAGTATCTTTTGAAGAGAGGCGGGACATACTATTCGTTGGGCCGCTTTTACATGACGACTCTCCATACGTAGACTCAACCAGATGGTTCATCAATGAAGTGCTTGGCCAACTTCGCACAAGATTTTCATTCAAAGGTAATTTTAGAATTGTCGGAGGATATCGAGAGGATTTAATTAACGCACTGAGGCAACCGGGAGTCGATTTTACGGGGCCTAAGAAATCAGTTGCCGAAGTTTACGCAAATCACCGCATTGCAGTTGCACCTACAAGGTTTGCAGCAGGAATTTCATTAAAAGTTATTGAAGCTGCTTCATACGGGTTACCCGTTGTGGCAAGTGATCTAATAGCCGAATTGTTAAACTGGGATAAACAAAAAGATCTTCTCACCGCATCGTCCCCTAGCGATTTTGCATACGCTTGTCACCTACTCTACAACGACAAAACTCTCTGGACTCAGACCAGACAAAATGCCTTAGACCGCGTCAAGAAGAGTTACACCGAAGAAGCTTTCATAACCTCGGTCCAGCAATCATTTTTAGAAACGTAATGGCTATCGCTCTTCGATGAGAAGAAGGAAGAATCTTAAAGCAGAGTGGATAGGTTAAACAGATATAAACACACTTAATCTAAAAGGCAGCTCTGCATAAAGCAAAATACCTTTATTGACTACCCTACCTTAAGACCCGAACCTAACATGACTAATTGCGGTAAGAAAAATATCGACACTGCCCATTTCTTTTATCGTACTCAACACAAACCGGTGACTTACGATTAGCGTTGTGATTATTTCTATAGATATAGTGGCTTGGGCTTCTTCGGTGATGATGATGATGATAAATTATCGGTCTATATGACGGCACAAACCTCGGATTAACCGGTCGTACATAAGTCGGCCTAATAATTTCGGGCTTATGTGAATTAAAATATCTTCGACTATGTTTACTATTATTGTCTGCAAGTGCCTGTGACGCTGAAAACAATAGCAATGTAAAAAGAACTATATAATTTATCATGGAGTTTCCTTTTTATTAATAACTACAGATACAGACGAGACACTCTCTAAAGTTATTCTAGGAACCCCGCTTAACGGGACGAGGCAATCAATACGACACCAACTAACATGATAAATGATGCCAGCATTCTTTCTTTTATATTTTTTTCTTTAAAAATGATCGCACTTAATAACAAGACCATCAAAACACTAGTACGCTTGATTGATAGAACGTAAATCGCTAATCCAGAACTTAACGCATAAACATACGTTAATGTTTGAATTGTGTTAAATATTCCGATTGGTATCAAATATTTCATATTTGCACCGAGCTTCGAGTAGGAAATTTTTTTGGTTATAACAAGTGCTATTGTTAAATACGTTGAGATAAATAAATACAAGCCGATTCCCCAAAATATCGGTGATGATTTTTGAACCCCAAGTTTATCAATCACACTTGTAATACTCCAAAGTAGCGCAACTACGAGCATAATTCTTGACCCCTTATTTTTAGCTATTGCTTTAAAAGGTTCGAAAATTCCACCCACATTCTTTTTTATGTTTAAGAGGTAACTTCCCAAAACTATCAAGACTGTTCCACAATAGCCTAATGGCGAAGGAGACTCTCCTAAAAAAATCGGTGACGTCAAAAGCATAAATATAGGGGTGAACATAATTAGAGGAACTGTTAAAGAAAGCTGCGAAAGCGAGATTGCTTTCATATACAGATACACTGAAAGTCCATACGTCAATCCGTGTGCAATTAAGCATAAAAAGAAGCCTGATTTTAATTCAGGAATATCAATGAAGAACAAAAGTGGCAGAAGTAAAATGGTTGTAATTACAAAAAATGCCCAAGAAACAGTAAGAGGATTAAGATCTCTTAAACCTCTTTTACTCGTAATATCTTTAAGCGCCTCAGCAAGTGCGCATAGTAAAGAATAAATAAGCCATGTCATAATAATCGAACCAAATCTTCAACTTGAGATACTTCACTCGTTAACTAATTTAATTTTAAACTTAGATTTAAACAGGATAGTCTGAACTTGATAGACGTATAAAAAATTACATAGAAAAGCTCATTAGTTAAAAATTAAATATTTTTAACTAAAAACCGTTCCTCGACGTTTGCGTTGCGTATGCCCCAGTTTTCAATCTCTGGTTTCTCCGCTTGCTCTGCGTTTAAATATTCATAACTTAACGGTGGTAGATATAAATTAAATTTTATTTGAGATCTCTTAGACTAGATGAGCTAGAGTGAGTCAACCTTTAAGTTCGAATTATCCTCACAATTATAAATAAGCAGTGGTGTTCTAACCTCTTAAAAAACCACTGCTCTGCAAAAAAAAGAGAAAAACTAGAACTTACTTTTCTTTGAACGTGGGAACATTTCAACAAGATTTAACCATTTTGGCACAGGAAATTTCTTTTTATACCTGAAGCTCCACTCTTGCGAGACTATCACCACGATAATTGGAAATTCGGTGATCGGTTGACTAGGCCAGGTAGTTTGCCCATCGGTGAGAACGATAACGAGACTTGGTCGAGGACGTATTTTTAGTACCGCCTTCAATCCAACCGACATTTCAGTCCCACCTCTACCGATTAGTTCAACCTGAGAAGCCGCTCGAACTAATTGCACCGGTTTTGGCGTAGCATCACATGGCATCACCTTAATACCTCGTAAGCCACTATATACCCGTAGCAATCCATCAATTTCACCTAATGCATTTGCACAATGATCAGGATTCATTGAACCAGATGTATCGAGTAATACTAAGACCTCTCGACCAACAGGTTTGTGCCCTTGGAGCATAAATCCATCTGGTAACATCTCCTCTAAAGGGTTGTAAAACGAGTAATCAAACATCGTTTTACCGGAATAACCAAAGTTAAACTTCCTAACCAATCGTCGAGTTGCCTCTTTCCAATCCAGTTGTGGAGTTGCGACTCCCGCCTCGAAAAGTAGATAATCAGGTAACTTACCGGGTCGACTTCTATTGTAATCCTTTATCCGTTTCCTTGTATCCATTCGTTGAATCATGTCGAAGATTGGATCTAACTCAACCTCAACCTGTGGATTTTCTCCGTCATCTTCCCAATCTTCTTGTCCCATCATTTCAAGGAAATCATCATATCCGCCTTGCAACAATTCACTTCCAGGCAGCGCCGGCAGATCTGTCGGCTCCTGAGTCGGATCGAAATAGAATTTCTGTCCGTTAAAGACCTCCTCTCCATCACTGTTTCTCAACGTAAATGGAAGTGGTATTTGCCCTAAATCAATTAGCATCGAATAATACTCTTCCGCAGTTAAACGTGGCGGGAAAGAGTAAAACGACGGGACGACAGATTCAGCGGGCAACCCAATTGTCCGTCCGTCTTCATAGTCGCCTTGAACTTCAAGGGCACTTGCAAGCATCCAGACAAACGGATGCTTACCCTTTCCTCTCGATCCTTGATCAAGAAATTTCTGCAATAGAAAACATATCAAGATTCCTGCTAGTTCACGGACCGTTTTCCTCTCGACGTAGTCGGAGTTGAATCGCACACGCAATCCAAGACCCATCGAAATACTTGGGAGATGTTTACTCGGAATAAACTTAACCTTTAGGAGATAAATTTCCCAAAAAGGATACTGAACGAGGATACGCTTTCTTGCATCATCAAGCTTTTTAATCGCGTCTAATGAATCCATGGCTTGCTCCTAAAAAGTTTTGAATTAAACAAGATTTTCATACTTTGCGATCGCTTTGTGCTTGGGGAGCTCAGAATTACGCAGTTGTAAAAGCATCCGAGAAGGAACTATTCCAAAAGATTTGCGTTCATGGTCCGCAAGATAGCCCAAAACGTTCCACGCTTGCGTCCAGGTTTTTGAATTCAAATTCGATGTCACATGTCGAATCATAACTCGCAACATTAGATAGAGGCGATCTGGTCGACTCTCAAGTGCTTTTTCTTTATTCAACGCCGATCCTGGATTTTGCAAGATCTCGTTAGCACTTGGCAATTCACTTTCACGTAAGTACGAATGGTACGCAGTCAGACCTTGGGTCCCAATTGTTCCTTCTCCAATATATTTAACCAAAGTTAAATAATCAGATTGAGATGCCGAAATTGGCACTCCCTCATATGTCGACGCATCCAATGCGCTGATCAACATGTCGTAATATTCGAAAGTTCGAGCAGACGGAAACTGCTCTTCTAAAAGAATTTTTCCGTCTGGGTCAATTCCGTCAAAACTTGGCGTATTTTTTAGAAACGAGCATGTAACTTGAGAATTCAATCTGTAATGCTCACTGAAATCACCAACTACAGGAATGACTGGTGGCGGAAATCCAGCAAGTTTTAATTCAACAAACTCTTCCATTGAAAAACAAGCTGGGATTGCAAACAATCGGTTACACAACGCCCAATCCATCGCTAGTTTGCCATCGATCGGGTTTGACGCTGCAAACATTGCAGTATTGCTGAGCGTGTGACGACCAAATTTCCTACGATACATCAATCCCATGATAATCTGCTGCATTTCTGGGGTCGCCGCTTGAAGGTCGTCGAACAGCAAGATGGAGTTTTTAGACTCCAATAGATCGATAATCCAATCGTATACATTGAAACTGATTACATCATGTTCCGTGGTACCATCCACCGATAATCTTTTACTCCCTCGTGGAGCACCAAGAATATCTGAAAGCGTATTTTTACCAGGAACCTCACAAACCTCGAAGTCATACGCTAACTGCTTTGCAATTGCTTCAAAGAGCGAAGTCTTTCCAAGTCCCGGAGTTCCAATAGCAACTACTGGAATCTTCAGCTTAGCAGCAATAGTAACAAGAATCGTAAAGTGTCGATACGACATCGGCTTGGCCAA
>CAYYIQ010000136.1:0-9261 GCA_964472005.1 uncultured Bdellovibrionales bacterium
GCGATTTCCGAACAAGCTCGGTGATTTTTTATTTCCCTACACCTAAGTCTAGTTTCATCTAGCCTCGCCGCTGATACTTTTCCCAAACAAATTAAAGAAGAGAAGGCTGCTATTCTCGTTAGCTTCAATATCGATCGTTTACCATTTTCGGAATTTACAAGAATAATTGCCGAATTGACCGAAACGAACGTTGTTGAGTTTGAACACTCAGATTTTACCGTTTCATTGCGACGAATCAAGATTCCGGTTGACCAAGCTTTAAAGCAAGTTTTAGTGGCCCACGATCTAGAATCAAAGCGGGAAGGAAACGTTATTAAGATTTATCAAAAAGAGGATGGCAGTCGAAAAAATTTAAATAAAATCAAAGTATATTCAGGTCATGTTATTTCGATACAAGCCTGCGATGTAAAAATTTCGACGATCATAAATGGTTTAGAGATGGCAACAAGACAACAAATTAAGGAAAAGATTAGTGTGCCTGACGCCGACAAACGCCTTTCTTTCCGTTTAATAGACATTCCATGGGATCAGTTTTTGGACATTATCAAAGAAAGTCCGTCACAAAAACCATTAGCAAGAATATGCTCGAATCAACCTTCTAGTTCACTTCAAGGGACGATATATATTGATTATGAAAAAGTTTCTGAACGATACGTTCTCGTTGATGGGAGTGAAACCTGGGTTTTGGTAAACTCGCCGAAAAATTCTAATGTTGATTTTAGGGCTGCTGGGGCGGCGACGGGGAGCGTGTTTATTTATGATGCTTCTGGCGTAAATCAAACCGGTGAATATATTTGGCATGGGGAAACGTGGAGGATGAATAAGGGGTTTAATAGGGAGAGTGTTTATTGAAGGGGCAATCGTCATGCTTCTTCCGCCTTCTTAACCATATCTTTTAAAACCGAAATAAGTATTGGTGGATTTTCCGTATGAATGATTCTATGGCAGTTTGCACAAACTATCGCTAAATCTTCTAAGTCGGTTTCTGATTCGGTTTCCAACTCGGAAAGCGGTTTCAAGTGGTGAACTTCACAGTAGTCTACGCCATATTTAACCGACGAATTAAAACCACATACCTCGCAAGCTAGGGATTTCGCATTGGCTTTTTTTGATTTAACTAAATATGCACTCCGTTCCCCCTAAGATGCGTGACTAACCTCACCCTTCCTTCTTAAGCACTCGTACTTGAATAGCTAACATCAAGATCGGGAACGGATATGAAACCATCTAAGGTGGGGTCAACAATTCCTGACTCTATCAACGCACCCGCAAACTCCGGTCGCATTATCCAAACAAAATTATCACCATTTCCATCGCACTCGGAAAGACATTTCCAATAGCTAGTCCTTTTGTCCCCTTCGTTTTAACTTCCATTCTAGAACAGGGTTCTTTTTAGTTCAGTTCATGCCGTATACTAAAAAAATCTTAACCCTTTTCTGAAAACATTTTTAAATAAGTGCGATAATATTGCAGGGCTTGGTTTAAGGTGATTTTAAATTTTGGGTGGAGGTGGTTTGGGATGTTTTGTTTTGGGCTTGTCTGGCGACTTTGCGGTTTTGGCTTTTTTGGTTTTAGTGGTTGGGGTGCCTGCTGGGTCGTTGTGGCCGGACCCGTCGACTCCCGACTAAGTGGCCTGCCATGCATGCGGTGGTGAGCCTGTCGAAGTGGGTTGGTGGTTTCTTTTGTTTGTTGTTTTGGGCGTGCTTGCTGGGGACTGAGTGCCAGACCCTTCGACTCCCTTTGGTCGCTCAGGGTCCATTCGCCTCGCCGACTTCGTGGCCTGCCAGGGGCGAGGTGTTTTGGCGGCGAGTCGAATGGAGATGGGGGGAGTCGAACCCCCGTCCGTGGGTAGATTACTAAAAGCGTCTACATGCGTAGTTCGAGTTTAGTATTTCGCCTTCGTCTGATCCCTCAAACACGATGACAAAGACTAGTTTGGGAAAGTTTCGCTAGTTAGACTCCAAACGCCCCTAACTAACTAGTCTCCTAATTACCCTTCAAAGACTCGGAGACAAAGTCATCAAAGAGGCACATTAACTTAAGCGGCTAATGCGACTGGAGCGTAATCGTTATCGTTTGCGATTACAATTTTGCCACTTACTAACCCGGCCAGCGGCACCCGGGACACGCAACCTAGAGTTTTCTTACCCACGTCGAACCCTTAACATCCCCGTATTTTTTTTAATTATCGATTCCATTTAACTTATTAAACGGCTGCTTTTTAGGGCATTTAATCGTTTTAAGTATAATTCACTTCTTTTATGTAAGTATTATGATGCAGATAGTCAATGCGTTGAGGTTAAAATTTTGCAATTAGTTCCCTTTGTCCTAGTACTTCGAATCCTAGTTCTAGTGCATGAGGGTAATCATCTATACTTCCGTAACCCCAATCACAGAGGACTAGATCAATAGGCTTTTCGTCGCCTTTATTGAAGGCTGTGTTTAGGTCTTTGAGGTTTTTTAGGTGGTCGTCGATGAAGGTGTATTTTTCTTTTTTAAACCTTTCGTTAATTCGTTTGAAGTTTTCAATTTTCGAGACGTTGTTGTCACCTGCGTAGACGTTTTGCTCGCTTACGTTTAGGCCGTAGTGATGACAAAGTTTTAGTACGGCTTTTTGATTTTTCGCGGTTAGGATGACTACGTTTTCTGATCCGTATTCAATTAGCGTGTTCCAGAGTGGATTAAATGGTTCGTTTAATTTCAACCATTCTTCAGAGGCGCTTTCCATAAACGCTACCCTAATGGAATAGAAATATTCCACGATAGTTTTTGGATCGATGTCTGTTTGCTTCGCAGCGTATGTTGCAAATTCTTCGCGGGTTAAGATTTTGTCTTGATTTGTCCCGCAGTTTTCATTTGACCAACGTGCCAATACGCAAAGCGTATATGGGTTGAAAAAATGAAATACGTTATTGAAAAAGAGGTCGAAATAGCCTGCTGGCATTTGATCGAAACTTCTTAGACTAGTTTTGTTTACGGCATTCAATCCGCTTAGCGAAGCTTCTTTTACGGAGCTGATTAATACTCCGTCAAAATCATATAAAAACATATAAGGCCTGTTAAATTAAAAGTTATTAGATAAATGGGACGTTGTGAGCGGACCTGCTCGAATTTTATTATTACCCACTCGTTGTCTTCTTGGCAAAAGCAAGGTCTGTAAAGACAGCCTGGATCCCTGCAAAAGAACCTGTTCGCGCAAATAAGGATTTGTTCGTTTCCCGCCGCCATTACTACCAGCTAGTGTCATCCCTACCAGCTAGTGTCACCCCTTACCAGCTAGTGTCATCTCTGTCCGCCACCGTCATCCCTGCGAAAGCAGGGATCCAGGATGAGCTAACATTCCCCATTATACAATAACATTCAAATGGTAAAATACTCACCGTATCTTGCGTAAACCACAATCCAAGACGAACATCCTGGATTCCTGCTTTCGCAGGAATGACAGTGTTTGTCGAATTCTCATGTACCTCGGACGACCTCTTTCGCAGGAATGACAGTGCTTGTCGAATTCTCACGTACCTCGGACAACCCCTTTCGCAGGGATGACGGTGTTTGTCGAATTCTCATGTACCTCGTAAACCTCTTTCGCAGGGATAACGGCTTTGACAATGACCCCTCCCTTACACGATGCACACGCTCGAGAATAACACACTCACCCTGCTCCGTCGACGACAGCTCTCAGCTTTAATCGTAGTTCGTCTTGTGTTACTAACCCCCTAAGAAAACTAGTCTACTAATCTAAAAAAACTATTCTCTATTTTTTTGATATGAATAACATAAATTCAATTACGATCCTTGGTTCTTCTTCTGGTAGAAATGCTGGGGATGCTGCGTTACTTTCTGGTATAATGGACTGCATTGATACGGCTTGTGATCGTCGTGTTCTTTTTGAGATTCCTAGTTATCGCCCGCCTTACATTTGGCACAACTACGAGAACAAAGCCCGCCCGATTAGCATGCTTCCATGGCATGGGACTGTTGGGATGTTGGGGGTTCCAACTTATTCATCGATTCGACGTAGTAAGCTTACGATCATTTACGATGCGATGTTATTTGATCGAAATTTATTTAATCCGCTTACAAACTACATGTCTTCTGCTTGGTTGTACCTTAAGCATTTGAAAAAAGCTGGTAACATTGTTGGCTTTTATAATGTTGGTGCTGGTCCGGTTACTACCGATTGGGGAAAGAGGATGCTTGCAGAATTAGCGGAGGTTGCTGATTTTATTACTGTGCGTGAGATTGATTCTTATAACCTTCTTAAAGATATGGGCATCGATGAGAGCAAGATGATTGTTACTGCGGACAACGCGATCCCAGTAAAACCTTGTTCTACATCAAAGTTAAAAGAAATCTTCACAGACTTAAAGATGGATTTGGGCTCGGAAATTTTAGCTGTTAATATCAATAGCTACTTAAATAGCTGGGCTGGCTTGGATCAAAAGACTTTATCAAGCGAAGAATTTATCACAATCTATGCCGAAGCTTTAAATGAGTTTCTCGCAGAAACTAAAGTCCCTGTTCTATTTGTTGCGACTCAACATTCCGATGTGCCAGTTACCGAGCGTTTAATGGCAAAAACAATTGCCCCTGCTGGGAAAGCTCTTTTTTCAAATATCAATTACAATCATCACGATGTTAAAGGTGTTCTTGGAGCTGTTTCATTGTTATTTGGTATGAGGTTACATGCGAACATTCTTGCAACTTCCGCAATGACCCCTGCTGTTGCTTTGGTTTTCCAGAAAAAAGTTGAGAGTTACTTCAATCTTCTGGGACTTCCTAAAAATATTATTTCGTTTTCTGACTTTTCTAAAAATGCCTTATTGGAAAAATTAAAATACGGCTGGGACAATCGTAAAGAAATAAAAACTCAACTAGAAAAAGTCATCCCTATCCTTTCAAAAGAAACTGCAAAATCTGCAAAGATCGTTGCCGCAATCGATAGAGGCGAAGACTATCTGCAAACGTTAAGAGATTTGAAATATCCTAACGGTGATGTAAAAAATATTGGCAATTCGTATTGAACTTTTTTCGGTGTTTATTGTTTTGGGGTTTAACCACTAAGACGGAAAGACACAAAGGTGGGAAATTTTAATTGGACCCAATGCTGATTTCACCTATCAAAACGAATCTTAACCCTTAGTGCCTTTCAGTCTTGGTGGTTGAACCCAAAACAATAAACAACTATTAAATCAATAACAAATAAACTCTTCAAACCTTCACACAATAGCTAACCCACTAAAGTTACTAAACTTTAAAACAGCCTAACAGCTAACAAATTAAATTAACTAAGAAATGAGACAATCAATTTAAAATAATGTATCATAACGTTATTAAGAGGTTTGATTTTTCTTGAAAGGATGCTTGAGCTAGCTCTTGGCTTGAAAGCTTTAATGCTTTCGCTTTTTGCGATACTGCCAATTTATTTTGGTTGCTTTTGCTCTATCTTGTTCCTTTTGGAACTGTCTTTGTTGCTTCGGCAACTTTGACTCTCCCGTAAGGGAGAAAGATCGCGGCCCGTGAGGCCGTCCCCTGTTTTAATATTTGTTTATACATTTATTTTACATGGGTTCATTGGGAATCGATATTTTTTTCTAACTTAGATTTATTTCTATTTTAGAAACATAGGATATACAAAACTCCATGTCGCGCAGGCTCTGTCGCGACATTTTTTTTGGGGTGACCACAGAGGCACAGAGTGGAAGGTATGCGTTTCTATTGTACGGACTCTAAAGTGCCAGAGTCTATACTATAAAAACGGATGCCTTTCTCTGTGCCTCTGTTGTCACCCCAAAAAAAATGTCGAAAAGAACTTGAAAAAAAAGGGAGGCTAAACGCCTCCCTTTTTTTTTAGATTTACTTAATTAAAATTAAGCAGATCTTCTTCTTTTTGCTATGCCACCCAATACTCCTGAAAGAAGTAAAGCAACTGTAGCTGGTTCTGGAACTGCAGCACCTTCAATTTGTCCAGTTGCATCAGCAGTAAATGCTTGCAAACCGTTTGCAGTAACATCTAAGAAGTTACCTGCTCTTGAAGTGATGTTAGTAAAAGAAATACTGAAAGCAGCTGGTGAGCTTGAAACAACTGAAAGTAAACTTCCAGAAGTGAAGTTAGCAACTGTTGTATTGAAGAAACTTCCTGTTGAAGAAGAGTTACTTCCAACGATTGCGCCGTCACTTAGAACACCAGATAACAACAATACGTTTGATGCGCTATAAACATCAAATGTACCGCCAGATGTTGCTTGAGTTACCAAAGTACCACTAACATTAGCCATCCCTACTGAAGTTACATTAGCCAATGTCAAAGAAGCTCCTGATAAAATATCAGCAAATGAGCCATCTAAGAAACCAACATAATCGATAGCAGTGTTTTGATCACCAGTAGTTGATGCATCACCATCATTTACTGTTGAAAGAACATTGCCGCTGTAACTTAGGTCTGGGCCTGTATTACCTAAATCAAACTTAATAATAGTTACCGCTGATGCAGAACTAGTTACCAAGAATACCAAACTCGCTAAAAGGAGCGACTTTAAATTATTCATATTAAACTACCTTTTGTTTTTATTTTAACTACGATACCGATTTTTGAATATTTCGAAAAGAATTATTCAGCACTTGTTTAACTTAAATAAAGTTAAAATGAAAGCGTCAAACGTCTACTAGTTTAACTAACTTAAAACTTTTTAGCGCGCTAACTTACTTAAATTGAAAACGAAATCGGTTTAGTCGAATCGATTATTGGTTAAATGCTTGTATTAAAAATCAAAAATATCATATATAACCTAGATAAATACTGTCATATCATGGAGATTTTAATCATGAGCAAACTTAGCGTCCTCTCAATTTTCGCGGTACTTTTACTTTTAACTGGTTGCGCTGAAAACCAATACGGTAATTACCCTTCAAGCTCTTACCCCTACCCTAACAACTATCCGTATCCGCAAAATCAATATCCAAATGGTTATCCAGCTAATGGATATCCGGCAGGTGCTTACCAACCACCTTACTATCCACCTAATCAAAATACCTACAACCCTCGAAACAATTATCCGAGGAATAATAACCATGGGCACAATAATAATCGACCACCTGCGAACAACGCTGTTGTTGTTCCAGTACCAGCTCAACAAAATATTTCACCTAGTTGCCCATCGGGCACCAGGTATAATGGTCGGACTTGCGTGATTACTGATAACCGACTCCGTAAGCCAGGTGGCGATGGAAATATTAATCCATGTCCTAAGGGAATGTGGAATTCAAACGGTAAATGTATAAAAGGATAATTTTAAAGATTGAAGCGCTAGAGCAAGGCTTTAAAAACCTTTAGGCCATCGTCGGTTGTCAGCAAATTTTCAACCGCTCTTTCGGGGTGTGGCATGATTCCAAGCACATTTCCGTGTCGATTGTATATACCAGCGATTGATCGTAATGAACCGTTGAAAGGATTTACAATATCGACTTCGCCTTCGTCATCGCAATATCGAAACGCTATTCTCTCGTTCTCTTCAAGATCTCGGAGTGAGCGATTGTCTACAAAGAAACGGCCGTTATAACATCCCATTGGCAACTTGAGTGTCAATCCTGGTTCAAGCGACTTAGTCCAAACTCCATTTGTACTATCTACACAAACGTATACTTCAGAACCAAGGAACTCAGATGTAATATTTGGTAATAGAATCCCAGGAAGTATCTCTAGCTCGCAGAGGATTTGAAATCCGTTTCCTATCCCAATTACGGGCACACCATCTTTTGCGCATTTTCGGATAGCGCCAGTGATAGGAGATGCTTTGGTTAACGCACCGGGTCTAAGGTAATCACCGAAAGCGGCCCCTCCAGGGATAATTAACAGATCTGTTGCGCTAACAAATTCGTCTTGATGCCAAACGGTTTTGACAGTGAAGCCTAGTATTTCAGAGCAGGCATACACCGCGTCTTCGACGCCGCTTGAACCTGGAAATTCGACTATTGAAACTTTCACAAAAACCCTTACCTATTGACTAGACCTATTTACTTTTACCTTTCAACTTCTCTTCGATTTCGTGAATGACTTCAAAATCTTCGATCAGTGGATTGGCAAGCAATTTATGGCACATATCTTCGACTCGCTCTTTTTCTTTAACTCGGTCACCAGTATCAATATGGAGCTCGATATATTTACCGATCATCGCAGACTTAACCTCGGGGAAACCCAAATGATTTAGCTGCTCGGTCAATGCTCTTCCGGCAGGGTCAAGCACATCTTCTTTTAATCTGACAAGAACTTTTGCGATCATTTAATTTTCCTACTTGGTAAACACCCTGTCAAAAATAAAGTCTACATGTTTTATGAAGCGATCGTTAGAAAATGCCTCATCAATCTTCTCTGGGGTCAGCAACTTAGTGATTTCAGTATCCTTTTCGACTTCTTCCCTAAAATTTAGAGGAGTAGCAGAATTGATATTTTCCCAAACTCGCATCGCATTTCGTTGTACTAATTTATACGCGTCTTCTCTCGAAAGACCGTTTTGCGTTAGAACTAACAACAATGTTGCCGAGTATACAAGACCTTTCGTGATATCGATATTTAATTTCATTTTCTCTGGGTATACCAAAAGATTTGAAACAACATTTGTCATTCTTCCAAGCATGAAATCCAGAGTGATCGTAATATCTGGAGCAATAACTCTTTCTACTGCGGAGTGACTAATATCTCTTTCGTGCCACAATGCAATGTTTTCGAGGCTTGTTTCAGCTAGCTTTCTAACTACTCGCGAAAGACCTGTCATATTTTCAGTTAAAACCGGATTGCGTTTGTGAGGCATCGCGCTGCTGCCTTTTTGCCCTTTCGAAAAGAACTCTTCTGCTTCTCGTACTTCGGTTCTTTGAAGATGGCGAATTTCAACTGCAATTCTTTCGATCGAGGCTGCGACCTGCGCAAATGTCATGAATAACGTTGCATGAAAATCTCTTGGTACAACTTGCGTTGAAACAGGAGCTGGGTTTAGACCCATTTTTTCACAAACGTAACTTTCAATACTTGGAGGAAGTTGGGAATAAGTTCCCACTGGCCCTGAGATAGCTCCGACAGCTATTTCCTTACGAGCATTTAACACTCGTTCTTTCTGTCTTTTTATTTCAGCATAAAAACCAGCAAGCTTTAAACCAAAGGTTGTTGGTTCAGCATGAATCCCATGAGATCGTCCCATGCAAATAGTATACTTATGTTCTTCTGCTCGCGTCTTCAATGCTTGAAGTAATTTATCTAACTGCGCGACA
>CAYYIQ010000137.1:0-9225 GCA_964472005.1 uncultured Bdellovibrionales bacterium
AACTAGCTTGTAAAGACTTCCCTAATTGTGATTCAGACAGTTTAGCAGAAGAAGTTTCAAGATCTGTCTATAATTACATGAGCATGGAAGAGCTTGAGAGAGCGTTAATTCTTGCGGCAAGAACAAAAATCGAGAGAGAGCCAGATTATCAGAAAGTTGCTGCATACCTACTACTAGAAATAATCTACGAAGAAGTAATCGGAAGCTCAATGGCGAGCGAAGATTTCGACGCCGACTACCGGAACGGCTTCGATTCTTTCTTAAGGAAAGGGGTTAGCGCGGGACGCTTAGCACCAGAACTACTTGTTTATGACAGCGAAAAAATTGTCGCTGCTCTAAAACCAGAAAGAGATAGAAAGTTTCTTTATATCGGATTGCAAACTATTTATGACCGATACCTCTTACACATAAATCAAGAGAGAATTGAAACGCCACAATACTTTTGGATGAGAGTTTCAATGGGACTTGCTGCAAAAGAAGGTGCGAATAAAGAAGATGTTGCGATCAATTTCTACAACATGCTTTCTACTTTTAGATTTATTTCGTCGACCCCTACTCTATTTAACTCGGGCACCCCACATCCACAATTAAGTTCATGCTACTTAACGACTGTGAATGATGACTTGGAACATATCTTTAAGTGCATTGGTGACAATGCCAAACTTTCCAAATGGGCTGGTGGCCTAGGAAATGATTGGACAAATGTTCGTTCAACTGGCGCAAAAATCATGGGCACAAATGGAGCGAGCCAAGGGGTAGTGCCATTTTTAAAGGTAGCAAACGATACAGCTATCGCAGTAAACCAAGGTGGGAAAAGAAAAGGTGCGGTATGTGCTTACCTTGAATCTTGGCATTTGGAAGTTGAAGAATTCCTAGAGCTCAGAAAAAATACAGGTGACGACAGAAGACGAACTCATGATATGAATACAGCGAACTGGATTCCTGATCTATTCATGGAAAGAGTTTACAAGAACGGTACTTGGACGCTTTTCAGCCCGAATGACGTTCCTGACCTGCACGACTTGTACGGAAAAGCGTTTAAATCGCGCTACGAATACTACGAAAGTCAGGTAGAAGAAGGTAAAATTAAGTTATTCAGACAGATTCCGGCAATCGAGCTTTGGAGAAAAATGTTGAGTATGTTGTTTGAGACTGGTCATCCATGGATTACATTCAAGGATCCATCAAACGTTAGATCACCTCAAAGCCATGTTGGAGTTGTTCATAGTTCAAACTTGTGTACCGAGATTTTATTGAACACAACTGCAGACGAGACAGCAGTTTGTAATTTAGGATCTGTTAATATCGTCGAACATATTATTGATGGCAAGCTAGACAACGAAAAGTTAGGAGAAACTGTAAAGAACGCGGTGAGAATGCTTGATAACGTAGTAGACATCAACTTCTATCCGACAATAGAAGCTAAGAACTCTAACTTACGGCATCGTCCAGTAGGCTTAGGGCTAATGGGATTCCAAGACGCTCTTTACCTACTTAATGTTAGTTACGACACCGACGCAGCTATACAATTTGCTGATACAAGTATGGAATTTATCTCTTTCCATGCAATAGCAGCGAGTGCTGAATTAGCTAAAGAAAGAGGATCGTACCCAACTTACAGAGGATCGAAATGGGATCAAGGTTATTTACCTTTGGACACTCAAAAACTTTTGGAAGAAGAAAGAGGTGGATACCTTAGCCTGAATCATGATTCACTTTTGGATTGGGATCACGTGCGTAATTTGGTTAAAAATCACGGCATGAGAAATTCGAATGTTATGGCAATTGCGCCAACGGCGACGATCGCAAACATCGCTGGTGTAACGCAATCGATTGAACCAACATTTAGGAATCTATATGTAAAGAGTAACCTTTCAGGCGAATTTACAATCATCAATCCATATTTAGTAGACGATCTTAAGGCGATTGATTTATGGGATGATGAAATGTTAGATGATCTAAAGTACCATGATGGTATTGTTAGTGAGATCGTAAGGATTCCTGAAAAATTAAGAAAGAAATATTTAACGGCCTTTGAAATTAACTCTAAATGGTTAATAGAATGTGCAAGTAGAAGACAGAAGTGGATTGATATGGGTCAGTCGTTAAATTTATATATATCAGCACCAAGTGGTAAAGCACTTGATGAGATGTACAAGTTTGCGTGGGAAAAAGGTCTTAAAACAACCTATTACCTACGATCTCAAGGAGCAACTCAAGTTGAAAAGAGTAGCGTAGATGTAAATAAAAGAGGCGTTCAACCTAAGTGGATGAAAAATAAATCAGCTTCTGGTGACATTGAAATCGTAAGAGGATCTGGTGGAGAACAAACTGAACCAGCATCAGCAAAAGTTTGCGATTTGATGGATCCGGAATGTGAAGCCTGTCAGTAAATCTATAAATATATTAAGGAGAATTAATTATGTCATGTTGCAGTGGAGCAGATGAAGGAGCTTTTGACCTAACTCAAAGAATTAATCCAGAGGACAAAAGATTATTAAATTGTAAATCAGTAGATGTTAACCAACTTATGCCATTGAAATATAAATGGGCTTGGGAACATTATCTGAACGGCTGTGCAAATCATTGGATGCCAACCGAAGTACCAATGCAAAAAGATATTGAACTTTGGAAATCAAATGAATTGAGTGACGCAGAACGACGAGTAATTATGAGAAACCTAGGGTTTTTCAGCACGGGAGAAAGTTTGGTTGCTAATAATATTGTATTATCAATATTCAAACATGTAACCAACCCAGAAGCTCGTCAGTACTTATTAAGACAAGCATTTGAAGAAGCTATACATAGTCATACATTCCATTATATCGTGGAGTCTCTAGGACTAGATGGCCGAGAAATCTTCAATATGTACCATGAAGTTTCTTCGATCAGAGGAAAAGACGCGTTCGTAATGTCATTGACTGACAACCTTCTAAATCCTGATTTCACAACGGACACCTTAGAAGGCAAGCAACAATTCTTAAAGAATCTAGTTGGCTTCTACGTGATCATGGAAGGCATATTCTTCTACAGTGGATTCGTCATGATTCTATCATTCCATAGACAAAACAGAATGAAAGGTATTGGGGAGCAATTCCAATATATCTTGAGAGATGAAACAGTACATTTAAACTTCGGTATTGACCTTATCAATTCGATTAAAGCAGAAAACCCAGGAGTCTGGACTCCGGAGCTCCAAAAAGAAATAATTCAGATGGTTGATGAAGCTACGTCTTATGAGTATGCGTATGCAAGAGACTGCCTTCCTGAAGGTGTTATGGGATTGAATGCAAACCAATTCCTTGACTACGTTCAGTACATCGCAGATCGACGTCTTGAAAGAATCGGCCTGGGAAGTAAGTATGGTTCAAAGAATCCATTCCCTTGGATGAGCGAAACGATCGATTTGGCCAAAGAAAAGAACTTCTTTGAGACAAGAGTTACCGAATACCAAAATGCGGGTGCTCTAGTCTGGTAAAGAAAGACTTTAGTTAGTTCTGCTAGTTTAAGGTGCGTGCTTCAATGTCATAGACATAAAAGCCCGCACCTTTTTTGTTTAGAAAAATTTATAGTGAATACTCATGGTTTAAGGTTTACGTGAACTTAAAATACTCGGCATTAGATCTGAGCTTTTACGAAGTACATAGTCCAACCAGACCTCAACATATCGGGGCTTTAATATCGTTCGAGCAGGAATATCCCGTCTCTAAACTGGAACATAACTTAGCGAGGATCCCATCCGAATACCCTACTTTGTTGTACCGGACAAATGTCCTAGGTCGATCCAACATCGCCCCCCCTTTTTTCAAGTCACTTGATATACTGGAACCAATCTCAAGATTTGTTGCTAAACGTATGATGTCAGAGGATTTCTATAAAGATCGAATGTGGGAAATCCTTCACCTCAGAAGTCCCGAGTCAGGGCAAACATATATTCTATTTAAACTTCATCATTCTTTAGCAGATGGAGTATCAGGACTGAATTTTTTTCACGACATAATCCTTGGAACGAAAAATAGAAATAGGGTGCGAAAGTCCCCTAAAAAAGAAGTCAGTTTTTTCAAAAGCCTAAAAGCGATGTATGGAGAAGCGACATTATCTTCGATCACAGCCGAGACAGAAATCAATGAAACCGCTCAGAGAGAAATATCACTATTAAAAGTACCAATAGATCAAATAAATCTGATGAAAAAAAGATATGGCACTGGTATTCATGCCATTAGCCTATTTATTTCTTCTGAAATCTATTTTGCTCACTTTATCAATGAGATTAAGTTTAGGGCGTTGATACCGGTGGGATTAAAAGAAGGTCGAAAACAAGGCATTCTTGGCAACTACATTGGTGGAACATCTCTTGAGGTGGAGAAAGGACGCTCCACAAATTTAGAAAAACTAAACGAAATTGCAACCTCATTATATAAAAAGAGTGGGCCTGAGGCATACGGGGCATACTTATACTTCTCTAAGATTCTAAGGATTCTCCCATCAGTCTTTTCGAAAAAGATTGCGCGATTTGAATCAGGTAAAATTAGCGCGATTGTAACATCATTGAACGGACCAAAAGCATTGGAAGAGAATGCTTTTCTAAGCGAATATGCAATTCCCGCCCTAATGCCAGGGCAAAAAATTGCCTTTGGATTTATAAAAAATAAAAACTATTTAGATATCTCAATCATTACCGATCCCGGAACATACACTAAACTTGCAGTGCTAAATGAGTCTATAGCAAGTGCACTGAAATTTTGTGAAATTAACAATTGGAAATTTGACAATTAATGTTAGAGATCATTCTTAAGATTTTAGCTTCAGCGATTCTAATCGTTAATATTGGTTGTTTTCATAACCAGCACGAAGTTTTTTACGAACAATCGGAAGATATCGAAGGCAAAAATATTATTATTTTCGTTCCTGGTTATAAAGGATCCACTTTAGTAAATAATAGAGATGAAGTAGTTTGGCTAAGCGCTAATGAAATACTGTTCGGAGAAAGCTCAGTAACCATCGACAACGAATTTGAATTAACAGCGCGAGACCTTCTAAAAAAAGTTAAAATTCTCCCTCACCTATATGAAATAGATATCTATGAAGAATGTCTTGAACGTCTTGAGAATAGACTTTCAAAGGAGGAGAAACTAATTCTTTTCCCTTACGATTGGCGTAAGAGCAATATCGAGACTTCTGAAACACTATTAAAATTCCTTGATAATCTATCAAAGCAAAAACCAAAATCTATTTCAATTATTTCCCATAGTATGGGAGGCCTTTCCGTTGCTTATCTTCTCGCAAATAGCCAAATAGATTACTTAGACAAGGCTGTATTCCTTGGAACTCCATTTCGTGGGACTCTAAAAGCGTTTCTGGACATGAGTAGACCAATTGAACCAATACTATTCAATTACCGGTTGTTTAACAGAGATTCTTTTATCTCCTTTGGATCGGCATTCGAACTTTTTCCTCACCCAGACGACAGCAGTTTCTACGATTCAAACTTAAAAAATCGGGATATAATTTATAATTCTAAAAATTGGAAAGATTTCAGATGGGGTATCTATCAAACAGATCTGAACGCGGATCAAAAGTCACTAGACATTACGCTCAGAAATACTTTACTGTTTTACAATACACTTGATAACTCGGAAACGACCTGTCCCACTACAAGGATTTTAAATTTAACAGGTAGTAAACTATCGGTCCTAAGTGAAGCGAGTTTCAATAGGATGAAAGTACGTCCCCTGCCCTCAAATGCGTCCCATTCCTATTTAAATCAAGAAGGCGATATTCTCGTAAGTTTAAAATCAGCCGAGCTACCCATTTCATTGAGACAATGCAAACATACAGAAGAAATTATCCCTGAAATAATTCATGATCGTTTTTGCAACTACGATAACGTGATTAATAGAATATTCGACTTCCTACTCTCTGACAAATAACTATATCCTATATAAGATGATTTTAGTTTTAAAAATCCAGACTATCACCTCCTAATCGAATCGATACGAAACATTGGTATAAGCATTGCATTACATATCCATGATCGGTACTAGCTTCGGGACTTCAATGACTTAGGATGGGAAGTGTCAAGCTAGCGTATAATTGGCGTCATTAATTTGAAAATCTAAAAATATGTAAGGCTAATAAATGGAAAGAGAAATGACTGGTTTACTTGAGCATGTTGAAATACTTTCGCAAAAAATATCAGAACTTGAGTTTCCTTTAAATTTAACCTTATCTTCTGCCGATGACGCCCAGCAGTCCCTATTCGTAATCCAAGAACTTCAAGAAAAGGTGCAAAAATACCAATCAGTTGCTTACACATTGAATAAGGAACTGAGAAAATACAGCGGATTGAAGTTCTAGGTGAGATAACGAGATTTAGAAAAATCGACTATCTTAGCTAAAGCTTTCGACTCATTTATAGAAATACTTATTGAATACAGAGAATCTGCTCAACCAGATTTTGTCGCAATTTAGATAAATGGTCTTTGGCGTCATGCTGGACGTTACCCGATTTGTACGCGGTTTCTAATAGCTCGATGTAACTCGAAGTTTTAAAAGTATCTATCAGGTCATCAAGCCAGATGTCATAAGATTCACGATCAAGTACATCCGAGCAAATAAGATCAGCAACAATGATAACGGTTTCAAAGTCACTAGATAGACTCGAACTCGCTTTCGCTGAAAGATCACCTAAGATTATCTGTAATTGATTTAAACACTTTTCTAATGGAACTATATTGTTTTCTAGGCCATCTTTTCTCAATAGATGCCACAATGTCCTAGCTATAAAAGTTTGGATCGAAAACGAAGCTTTTAAATCAGTAATGCTTTCCATTTTGCTCACGGCTTCAAAAGTTGCAGCTAATCGTTCCGCTGCGGCTTTCGAGGAATGACTTTCAACGACCTTCTTTCGACCATTCTCCGCGATTATGGCTCTTTTCTCTTCATTTTCTAAATAGTACTTAATTTTAGATATAGCGTCGGCTGGATTACCATCTTCGTAAAAAACGCAATGCTTGCCATCTTCAAACAGAGATTCAAGACCGTTGCCTACCAATGGAGTCACTAAAAGTGAACCCGCAATCATCGCTTCAAAAACCCTAAAATTAACATCGTTTCGTACAGCTTGATTGAGAACTATTTTTGATTTTGGATAAATTTCGGAGATCGGTCCTTCCCCGAAATCAATCTGAACTTCTTTAGCAACCTCTTTGAAAAACTCATGCCTTGCTGGATGAAGATTTTTGTCTAACGTGCCTCTAAATGAGACATCACAAGTTTTAATTTCTTCAGGCTGCAAATCTTCGGTCGACCAAAGCGGAAACCAATCGACTGAGTCAGGCGCGCCTCCTCGAATAGATCTGATAGCATCTACATAGTCTTTTTGAGCTATCAACGTTAAATTGAAGAATTTTGCAAAATCGCCATGCCAAGATAAGTGATGAAATGTGTCTACAGAAAAAAATATTTTTGGAATCGGTAAGTTCTCTAAGTCACTGATAGCTGGCAAACTGCTATTGTCAAAATAGATCAGTAAATCAGGCTCGAAATGTGCTTTAATTTGATTATAAAACTGTTCACTAGTGAGACCCCATGACACGGTTATGCCAAAAGTATTTGGGATCCAACCAGCTGTCACGACGTTGTGACCCATTTTTTTCAAGTCGGATTGAAACCAGCCCTGATTCAGTAGAACAATATTCACAAAATTTCTCTTTGGCAATCTTAAGCTGAGCTACACTCACATTTAAGACCTTATTCTATTCAAAGTTTTTACCCCATCAAATACAGCACTCTACTTAACTTTACAAAATAAACCATTAATGAGGAGAAGATACGTTTTCAGTTTCAATCTTTTCCATTAACTCTAAAGCTGACTCATTCTTAGGGTCAAAGAGTAGAATATTTTTCAATTCACCAACAGCCTCATTTGACTTACCTTGAGCATATAAACAACCTGCAAGTGAATACAAAATTGAGATGTCAATTGGTTTGAGCTCCAGATATTCTTTCAAAAATCCTTCGACTTTATCAAGTCTATCAAATTCGTACCCCAGTTGAACTAACCCGTAAATAGCCTGAATATTCTGTAAATTTCGTTTTAGAGCTTCTTCAAATAGAGTCCAAGCGTCTTCAAGTCGACCTTCAAGTTGCGCACACATTGCTAAACCTGAAAATGCAGTGTCGTTGTTTTTATCGTGACGCAATGCATCTTCAAAAAATACAGCAGCTTCTTCAGAATTTTGACTAGCTAATGCCAACGCACCTAAGTCACTTAAGACCCTAGTTAATTGCACGTTACGTGACTTTAACTCTTCTAATATTTCTTTAGCTTCACTTATTTTTCCCATACAACCTAAAGCTTCTGCTTTTAAAAGGTCAAAGTGATCAAGGGCTGTATCGCAATATCTTTCATCTGCAATAAGCACATTTACTTTTTCAACTAAGCTTTCATATTGTCTAACACTCTTTAATTCTTCTAGAGACGCTAATTCACTACTTCCGGTCAATAAGGTTTCGCCGAGTGGCTTCACTTCTTTATTTACACTGGTAGTTGGTTGCATAAAACTATCTACTGAGAGAGTATGTTCTTCGCTTGGAACTTCAAGTTTTTCGTGAATCAAGTCTTTTAACTCAAGCCCTTCTTTGTGATCAGGTTCAAGGGTAAACATCCGTTCAAGCACACCCAAAGCAGCGCTATATTTCTCTTGTTTGAAATAACAACCTGCTAAACAATACTGAATATTGATATTAGATGACTCTTGACGAAGGTATCTTCGAAGACAATCTTCTAATTCTGAAAGTGCATTGATTTCGTAAGCAGAATTTACTAGGTACAAAATAGCGGCTTGATCGAAAGGCTTTAGATCTGAAGCCCGACGATACAGTGAAAATGCTTCCTGTTTTTTCCCCTGTTCCCAAAGAACAGCTCCAGTCCCAAGCAACGCTTTCGCATCAGTAGGATCGATTTCAAGGGCTAGTTTAAAGTATTCTTCAGCTATTTTAAACTCTTTTAGGTATAGAGATAGAGCACCCATACTTCGATAACCGCGAGACGCTTGATTTTTTACCTCTACAGCCTTTAAATACTCTTCTTTTGCTCGATAGAAGTTACCTTTCTTGAATAGGCTATCTCCAATTTCGCAGTAGTCTACTTTGTCCTCTTGAGAAATACTTTCAATCGGAGCCGATTCTATTGAAACAACTTCTTGCTCAGTACTCAAATTA
>CAYYIQ010000138.1:0-9204 GCA_964472005.1 uncultured Bdellovibrionales bacterium
TATCCTCTAGATCCATACCTTCGATCGGAGGAACATCACTTGGCGCTGGCAGATATCTAACGACTGCGTCCAACAGAGGCTGTACACCCTTATTCTTAAAAGCTGACCCACACAAAACTGGGATAATACTCATTGAAAGACAAGCTTTTCTAATTCCACTATGAATTTCATCTTCGGTAAACTCTTCACCATTAAGATATTTTTCAAGCAAACCTTCATCAGATTCAGCGATTGCTTCAATCATAACAGTTCGTGCATCTTCTGCTGACTTTAAAAGATCCGCCGGAATTTTTTCATACAAAAACTTAGCACCCAGAGTTTCTTCTTGGTAAACGATAGCTTTCATCGTCACCAAATCAACGAGACCAACAAACTCGTCCTCCGTCCCGATAGGCAACTGAAGCGGAACTGGTGTACATTTCAATCGACTACGCATCATTTCGATACATCGCTCGAAATCTGCTCCCATTCGATCCATTTTGTTTACAAAACAGAAACGCGGCACCTTGTACTTATCAGCCTGCCTCCACACGGTTTCGGTTTGAGGCTCTACTCCCGCGACGGCGTCAAAAACCGCGATGGCTCCATCTAACACACGTAGAGAACGTTCGACTTCGATCGTAAAATCGACGTGTCCGGGCGTATCAATAATGTTAATTCTATTTAGAGAAAGGTTTTCTTCCGTTCCTTTCCAGTAGCAGGTTGTTGCGGCGGAGGTAATTGTAATCCCTCTTTCCTGCTCTTGAACCATGTAATCCATGGTCGCAGCACCGTCATGAACTTCGCCAATCTTATAATTGACACCGGTGTAATACAAAATACGTTCGGTAGTGGTCGTTTTCCCGGCATCTATATGTGCCATAATTCCGATATTTCGGATTTTATCTAAGGGAATTGAACGCTTGGACATTATAATTGACCCGAACCATTAAAAGAGACTTACTACTAAGACTATAGATTCTACCTAGCCTTTGCTAAAACTATTGAAAGAGACCGCATTATAAAATTTAGGCGTTATATAAAACCACCTCTTATCAACTCAAAAACTTAATTCAAGCATGCGCCAAATAAGGCTACTTCCTCGAATCAAAGACGCCTCGCATTAAACGCAGCTAACTCAGGCGGCAGCAAAATATCCTAGAAATTTTGAATTTGTTCTACCAACGATAATGGGCGAATGCTCTGTTTGCTTCGGCCATCTTGTGGGTATCTTCTCTTTTACGGACAGCATTTCCACGATTTTGAGAAGCGTCATATAGCTCGGCAGCTAACTTATCTTTCATGCTTCTCTCAGACCGACTTCTTGCTGAACCAACAATCCAACGAATTGCCAAAGCATCACGTCTGGTCTGTCGAACTTCCGTAGGTACTTGATATGTAGCACCACCGACTCGTCGTGATCTAACTTCAACAACTGGTCTAACGTTATCCATCGCTTGATTGAATACTTCTAGACCTTCTTGGCTAAATCTTTTGGTGATAGTCTCTAATGAACCGTAAAAAATTGACTCGGCAATTGACTTCTTTCCACTCCACATCATCATATTGATGAATTGTTGAATTACATCACTTCCGAATTTTCTATCTGGAAATCTTCTTCTTTTAAATTCTCTTTTTTTACGGGACATATCTTTATTCCTACCTTATTAAAATCTTGATTATTGTTTTGGCTTCTTAGTACCATACTTAGAACGAGACTGATTTCGTCCATTAACACCTTGAGTATCCAAGTTACCTCTAACAATGTGGTAACGCACACCTGGAAGATCCTTTACCCGTCCACCCCGAATAAGAACAACCGAGTGCTCTTGAAGATTATGCCCTTCACCAGGAATGTAACTAGATACTTCGATCCCGTTTGTTAATCTCACTCTGGCTACTTTTCTTAGAGCTGAGTTAGGTTTTTTTGGTGTCGTTGTGTAAACACGTATACAAACTCCACGTTTTTGTGGACATGCTTGAAGAGCTGGAACTTTATTTCTATTTTCCTGCTTCTTTCTTCCCTGACGAACTAACTGACTTATAGTGGGCATTAATTAAATCTCCGACACCTTAATATTTATTAAAATCACTTCTTATTAAAAACTTTTGAACTTACGTTCTTTATTCTATTAATTTATTTTTCAACAAATTATAGCGGTTTAATTTCAAAACTACAAAATTTCATTAAAAACCACCTAACGAAACCGAATCTATCTAATCATTTCAAATACTTAGACAAAAATTTTTCAACTCTAAAATTTATTTTTGATACATTTTACTGCAAAATAAATTTGAATTCGCGCTCCACTTAGCACCTGCCTTGACTAGAGTCAAGACAGGTGCGAGCTGAAAGTTGAGCTTATTGGATACTTGAAGCCTGATCTGAAGAGCTTCTACCCAACTGTAGAGGCATCCGAATCGTATTAGCACCTGCTACCACTGGCTTTCCACCAGCATTAGGATTTGATGACTCTTGTCCATCTACACTAATATTCTCTTCTGCTTCCTTATCCTTAATATAACCTGTTCCCGCAGGGATTAAACGACCCATTATCACGTTCTCTTTTAATCCTCTTAAGACGTCAGTTTTACCGTTTGTCGACGCTTCCGTAAGAACCTTTGTGGTCTCTTGGAAACTCGCAGCGGAAATGAAACTTTCAGTTGAAAGAGAGGCTTTAGTTATCCCGAGAAGCAATGGCTCGTAAGTAGCCGGTTCACCACCGTTTGCTGTAATTTGGTCGTTCTCTTCGGCAAAGATAAACCGATCAACCGATTCACCTTCAAGGAACCTAGTATCACCCGAAGAAATAATTCGAACTTTACCAAGCATCTGGCGAACAATAACTTCGATATGCTTGTCGTTAATTCTCACACCCTGCAATCGATAAACCTCTTGAGCTTCATTTACGAGATATCGTGCTAACTCTCTGATTCCCAAAATTCTTAAGATATCGTGAGGGTTTGCAGCTCCAGATGTAATCGAGTCTCCAGATCTTACTCTATCTCCTCTTTCAACCAAAAGGTGCTTATTCTTAGCGATAAAATATTCCGCCGGTTCACCAACTTCAGGTGTAACGATTACCCGTCTTTTACCACGATAATCTTCACCAAAACCAACAACTCCATCGATATCAGAAACATCAGCTGGGTTCTTTGGTTTACGAGCTTCGAATAATTCAGCAACTCGTGGAAGACCACCTGTAATATCCTTAGTTTTTGTACTTTCTCTTTCTCTCTTAGCAAGCACAGAACCTGGGAATACTTCTTCGCCATTACCCACGACAACTTTAACACCTACCGGAAGATAAAAAGTATGTTCTCTACCAGCTTCACCTCGAATGATAATGGCCGGTCTTAGATCTAACGAACGATCTCTTGACTCAACGATTTCTCTTTCGGCAAAACCAGTTCTATCATCTGTACGCTCTTCCAAGGTAAATTCGTTAACGTCTTTCCATTCAACGACTCCACCGAACTCGGTCATAATTGGCACAGAGAACGGGTCCCATTCTGCCAACAACTCACCTGTTTTAACGCTCTCGCCTGCTTTCTTTTTGACAACAGCACCGTAAACCAATGGGTGTCTTTCTTTCTCTCGACCTTCTTTTGTGTCAACGATAATGATTTCAGCCTTACGACCCATTACCACCAATCCACGAGGCGACTCAACGATGTTTCCTTCCGCGTATGAAACTTCACCAGAGTAACGTGATTGCAAGTTAGTTTTCTCAGCGTTACCAGTTGCTGTACCACCAATGTGGAACGTTCTCATAGTCAACTGTGTACCTGGCTCACCAATTGATTGAGCTGCGATAACCCCTACTGTCTCACCCATATTTACGATGTGACCTCGTGAAAGATCTCGACCGTAACAATTAGCACAGACACCAAAACGTTGTTCGCAAGTCAGAACTGAGCGAATCATAACTCTATCTATACCAGAATCACCAACTTCATTCGCAATAGCTTCGTCAATCATTCCGTTAGTTTCAAGAATCACTCGGCCGCTCATTGGATCTATTATATCTTCCAAAGCAATTCGACCCAAAATTCTGTCAGCAAGCGGTTCAATTTCTTCACCAGCTTCTACTAATGGAGTTACTTCGATACCATTCATAGTTCCACAATCAACACCGGTAACAACACAGTCTTGAGCTACGTCAACGAGACGTCTTGTTAAATAACCAGAGTTAGCAGTTTTCAAAGCCGTATCCGCAAGACCTTTACGAGCACCGTGAGTAGAAATAAAATACTCACCCACTGAAAGACCTTCTCGGAAGTTAGCCTTAATAGGAGTTTCAATAATGGAACCATCCGGCTTAGCCATCAGACCCCGCATACCAGCTAGCTGTCTAATTTGCTGACTCGAACCTCTTGCACCTGAATCCGCCATCATATAAATCGGATTAAAGCTTGGACCAACGAACTTTTCATCGCTGTTATCATCGCTAAAAGATGATGACGCAATACCTGACATCATATCTGTTGCAACTCTGTCACCAGTATCCGCCCAAATATCAATAGCTTTGTTATATCTTTCACCCGTGGTGATAAGACCTTCTTGATATTGTTGCTCAACTGTTGCAACTCTTGACTCAGCATCAGACAACAACTTGGCTTTTGAAGCTGGTATAGTCATATCTGCCATACCAATCGAAATCCCGGCTTTAGTTGCAAAACGATATCCGACATCTTTAAGTTTGTCTGACAAAATTACCGTCGCTTTGTTTCCACAAAGTCTAAAGCATTCGTTAACAACGTTACCTAGTTCTTTTTTGGTCATTGTCTTATTTGCATATTTGAAATCTAATCCTTCTGGGAAGACATCAAACAATAAAACTCGTCCAACTGTTGTTTCAACGATTTGATTCTCAACTCGAACCTTAATCTTAGCTTGCAAATGAGTTAACTCCATTTCATATGCCAAGCGAACTTCATCAGTACTAGAGTAGATTTGACCGCTACCCTTAGCAAACGGACGCTCTCTAGTTAGGTAATATAATCCTAATACAATATCTTGAGTTGGAACTATAATCGGCTTACCGTGAGCTGGTGCCAAAATATTGTTTGTTGACATCATTAACACTCGGGCTTCGACCTGCGCTTCAATTGAAAGCGGAACGTGAACCGCCATCTGATCGCCATCGAAATCCGCGTTAAAAGCTGTACAAACCAATGGATGCAACTGAATCGCTTTACCTTCGACAAGAGTCGGTTCAAAAGCTTGAATTCCCAGTCTGTGAAGAGTTGGTGCTCTGTTCAACATAACTGGATGCTCTTTAATAACCTCATCCAACATGTCCCAAACTACAGATTTCTGTAATTCAACCAATTTTTTTGCACTTTTGATTGTACTCGCAAACCCTTTTTCTTCAAGTTTTTGATAGATAAAAGGTTTGAACAACTCTAGAGCCATAAGCTTAGGAAGACCACACTGATGTAGACGCAGCTCTGGACCAACAACAATTACTGATCGACCTGAGTAATCTACTCGTTTTCCAAGTAAGTTCTGCCTGAATCGACCTGTCTTACCTTTCAACATATCTGAAAGTGACTTTAATGGTCTCTTATTAGTTCCAGTGATAACACGGCCACGTCTACCATTATCAAACAACGCATCAACTGCTTCTTGGAGCATTCTTTTTTCGTTTCTAATAATGATATCTGGAGCATTCAACTCCATTAGCTTTTTCAGACGATTGTTACGGTTAATAACACGTCGGTATAAATCGTTTAAGTCACTAGTTGCAAAACGACCGCCGTCCAAAGGGACCAAAGGTCTTAAATCAGGTGGAATTACAGGAACGCATTCTAAAATCATCCACTCAGGTTTATTACCGCTATCAAGGAATGCAGAGAGAACCTTCAATCTCTTGATATACTTCTTGCGTTTCGCTTCGCTCGAAGTTTCCTTCAGGTCAATTTTAAGTTGATCAAATATAGCTTTTACGTCTAATTTTTCTAGGAGCTCTTTAACAGCTTCTGCACCAATTCCGGCTCTGAAAACTCCTAAGCCCAACTCTTCTAGGCATTGACGATATTCAACTTCTGTTAAAAGTTGGTTTTCTTCTAATTCAGTTTTACCAGGGTCAAGAACGATATAAGATTCGAAATATAGAACTTTCTCTAGTTCTCTTAATGACAAATCTAAGATGTTACCGATTCTACTTGGAAGACTTCTTAAGAACCAGATGTGAGCGACAGGAGCAGCAAGATCGATGTGTCCCATTCTTTCACGACGAACTTTTGATTGAATTACTTCAACACCACACTTTTCACAGACAACACCACGGTGTCTCATCCGTTTGTACTTACCACAATTACATTCGTAATCTTTTGTAGGTCCAAAAATCTTCGCACAAAATAGGCCGTCTCTTTCTGGTTTAAAAGTTCTATAATTAATTGTTTCTGGCTTCTTTACCTGACCAAAAGACCATGAGCGAATCTTATCTGGACTCGCTATTCCAATCTTCATTGAATCTACAGTTGAAGGATTTTTTGGTTTTTCAAACAGGCTAAAAATATCGTCCATCGTTTTTCCTTAAAGAATTAAATCTCTGAATTTCGAAAGGTTCATTCCAATTGAACCCCTATCACTTCCTCATCCACCAAATTGGGATTGAACTCTCAGAGTTCAATCCCAAAGATAAGCCCTACTACATTAGGTCTCCACCTGAATCATCGACATCCACTTGTACATTAACTCTTGAAATAAGTTGTTGCGCAGGTGTAACATCGGCTTCCGGCTCGGATCCCTCTGGCTCTGTCAATTCAACGTCAAGACCAAGACTCATTAACTCTTTACACATAACGTTAAATGATTCTGGCAAGCCTGGCTCTAAGGAATTCTCACCCTTAACAATAGCTTCATACATTCTTGTTCGACCTGCAACATCATCCGATTTTACAGTCAAGAATTCCTGCAATGCATATGCGGCTCCGTATGCTTCCAATGCCCAGACTTCCATTTCCCCAAGTCTCTGACCACCAAATTGAGCTTTACCTCCAAGTGGTTGTTGAGTAACTAAAGAGTATGGCCCAATTGACCGTGCGTGAATTTTTTCGTCGACCAAATGGTGAAGTTTCAATATGTACATGACACCAACGGTAACTTTCTCACTAAAGGTATCTCCTGTTTTACCGTCATGCAATACAGTTCGTCCAAAGTTACCGTCTTTCGTTGACATTCCAACGTTTTCAAGATCGATAACTCCTTCTTCACTCACTCCCTCAAATACTGGGCTAGCAATGTGAATCCCTGTCATACATTTCTGAGCTAACTCAAGAATCTCAATTTCATCAAGAGTATTCATGTAATCCAAGTAACCTTTATTCTCAAAAGATTCCGCTAGAACCATTCTTGCTTCATCTGCAATCGCTTTCTGTTCATCAGTCAAGCTTCCACCTTGATTGTTATAAACCTTTCTTACAGCGATTTTTGAGTTTGTTACTTTTTCTACCAAATCTCTTAGACGTCTTCCGACACTATACGATGACCAACCTAGATGCGTTTCCAGAATCTGACCAACGTTCATTCGTGATGGAACACCAAGCGGATTTAAAACCATGTCAACTGGTGTACCGTCAGGAAGATAAGGCATATCCTCTACCGGTAAAACAACGGAGAGAACTCCTTTGTTACCATGACGTCCCGCCATTTTATCACCAACTTGAAGTCTTCGTTTAATCGCAACGAAAACCTTAACCATTTTAATGACGCCTGGAGGTAATTCATCACCTTTTCTTAGACGCTTGATCTTATTGCTAACTGTCGCTCTCTTGTTATTAATTAACTGACCTGTACCAACAACAATTCGACTTAGTTCAGCTTGGATTTTTTCATCCCCAATCTGAAGGTCTCTTAAATATTCGAATGGTACTGAATCAAGAAGCTCTGGTGTAATTACTTCACCTTTAGCAATCAGCTGTCTCTTATTCTCATCAACTAATTTACCAGTTGTTGCCTTGCCATTAAGCATACTAACCAACTGACGAATTGCTGAATCTCTCAGAATACGAATTTCATCTCTTTGATCTTGCTCTAATCGATCGATTTCAGCTTGCTCTATCTCAAGCATTCTGTCGTCTTTCGAAGTGCCTTTTCGTGAGAAAACGTGCGCCCCAATTATCGTACCTTCAACACCAGGAGGAAGTCTCAAGCTTGTATCTCTTACCTCACCAGCTTTCTCACCAAAAATCGCCCGTAGAAGCTTTTCTTCGGGAGACAATTGAGTCTCGCTCTTAGGTGTAATCTTTCCTATAAGAATGTCACCAGGCTTAACTTCGGCTCCAATTCTAATAATCCCTGATTCATCTAAATTTACTAAAGCCTCTTCACCAACGTTTGGAATATCACGGGTAATTTCTTCATTTCCAAGTTTAGTGTCTCTTGCGATACATTCAAACTCTTCAATGTGAATTGAACTAAATACATCCTCTTTAACAACTCTTTCACTAACAAGGATAGAATCCTCAAAGTTGTACCCGCCCCATGACATGAAAGCTACTAAGATATTTTTACCTAAAGCTAACTCACCCATATCGGTTGATTGACCATCAGCAATAACATCGCCAACTTTCAGGACATCGCCAACTTCAACGATAGGTCTCTGATTGATACAAGTACTTTGGTTTGATCTTTGGTACTTAATCAAGTTGTAGATATCAACACCTGTATCAAGTGGGTCATCTGACAAAGTATCAGCTTTCAGCACTACTCGAGTTGCATCAACCAATTCGACGATACCACTTCTTCTAGCGGTAATCGCAGCTCCCGAATCAGAAGCAGCTACTCGCTCAATGCCCGTTCCAACCAAAGGTGCAGCTGTCGTAACGAGAGGAACTGCCTGACGTTGCATGTTCGATCCCATCAAGGCTCGGTTAGCATCATCGTTTTCCAAAAATGGAATTAAAGATGCCGCAACACTCACAACCTGACTAGGACTAACATCCATCATCGTGACTTCTTCCGCTGGAATAAACAAGAACTCATTATTCTTTCTTGCTGAAACTAGCGCATCCTGGAACTTCCCAGAACTTTCTAGCGGAGTATTTGCTTGCGCAATTACTTCTTTTGCTTCTTCGATTGCAGAAAGATATACAATTTCGGTTGTAGCCTTCCCGTTTTTAACAACTCGATACGGAGTTTCTACGAAACCGTAATCATTCACTCTTGCATATGTTGCAAGTGAAGAAATCAAACCAATATTCGGACCTTCTGGT
>CAYYIQ010000139.1:0-9170 GCA_964472005.1 uncultured Bdellovibrionales bacterium
TCCCCGATTTGTTTAGGAAGCTCAGTCAACATATTCGATTCTATTCCTAACCATTCTAGTTTACTCAGCTTGACTATGCTTTCGGGAATTGATGTTAAATTATTGCCCTTCAAGTACAACCAGACAAGATTCTGTAATTCCCCTATATTATCGGGGAGCTTCACCAATTCATTTTTATATAAGTTTAAATATTCAAGATTCTTCAATTGAGTAATACTGTCTGACAATAAAATCAAAAAGTTTTTTTGAATTACTGATATCCATAGACTTAAAGAATTAACTCCTTAAGAACTGGCAGATGCATCTTCGACAACTTCTTCAGCTGCTGCTGCGGCCGCCGCGGCTTCTTCTTTCTCTTTCTTAGTCAATTTTTTTGACTTTGCTTTCGCTTTTTTAGGTTTTGTTTCCTTTGGTTCAACGACTTCTTCGTCTGATGGAACATAAACCATTAGCCGACTACATCCTGGACACTGGATCAAACTTTGCCCGGCAATAATTTGATTAAACACTTGGGCAGGCAAAGCTCTAAAACAACTTCGACATGCGCCGCCAACTGCATAAGCGATCGCGTCCCCTTTGTATCGCGTTTCAATCTTTGTATACATTTTGGCTATGCGATCATCCAACTTCTTAATGCTAGAATCTCTAGATTTCATTAAGACTTCAATTTCCGAACTCAAGGCAGCTCCGTTGTTTTCAACAGATTCACTAGCTTCTGCTAATTCTTCAGTAAGCGTTTCGATATCTGATTTTACAACTTGCAATTTTTTTTCAAGTGTTTCTTCTGTCTGAAGTGCACTCATGACATTTTGCTCTAGAGTTTCAGTCACCCTTTTAGCAACACCCAATTCTCGCTCAACTAGCTTAGCGCTCTTTGCACCACCGAGTGAAGAGATCTGCTTTCTTCTTTCAATAATTTTAGTTTGTTCTTCATCCAATTTTTCTTGCTCGGCTTTTCTTAAGTTCCCAGCTTGAGACAACGCGGCCTCAAATTTCTGAATGTCATTCTTTTTAGCAGCTATCTTTTTTTCAATCTTTATCTTAGCTGACTCAATTACATCTAAAGCTTTAATTTTGCTTTGAGAATTTTGGTCAATCTCGTTTAAAGCGATTAAGATATCTGTCTGATTCGAAGCCATAAATCCCCATTAATTTAATATTTTCTAACGTTCTTTATTAAATAGCAGCAATCTAGCATCGCAGCAAAGCAACAATTAACTAACATAAATTAAGTGTGCCTACATCCAGACATGTACATAACGTAAGTCATCTTTAAAAACCTCTTAAATTCATCAGGTTGAGGCGTATATTCATCTAAAATTTTTCAATACCCAAAAAGACGATTTCATTCTAATAACTGAACCAATAGTACTATTGAAAATTACAATAGCACATTATTAAAGATTCCCTCCTCTTCCAAACATTATGCAATTTCTAAAAAAATTTTCTTCTTTGATTTTTCTAATCTCTCTATCAAATTGCTCGACCATGTTTTTACCTAACGGTGCTTTTGTGGACCTCCAAACATACGATGAAGGGTACGATTGGGCATATGAAAATTATCTTGACGAAGAAGAACAGTGCTACTATTTAGACTACAAAGCACAAAGCGGATGCATAGACTACATTAGGGATGCACACTTTTGAAATATTAAGAACGTAGCCAATTTTCAAACAATAAGCATTTTTCACATGAATTTACCTAGTGAACGTTACATCGAAAGGCACTCAAGACAGCTAGTATTGCCGAATTGGTCGCTAGAACTCCAAGAGAAGATTTCAAGAATCACAATTTCGACTCCTGCACATCCCATACTTATTAGTTACTTAATTGGTCTAGGTTTCGAAAATTTCCATATCCAAACTGAAAATCACAACTTAGATCTTTCAACGATAGTTCCAAATTGGGAAGAGTATATTTTAGTCACCTATGCGAATATCGCGGTAGATATCTCTATCGAGATGGATTCCGAATCAGAGAGAACCGTAAGACCCCTCGTAGCGACGATAAAACTAATTCCAGGTGAAGATTCTTACACGCTAGAGGCATACGACCCGAACGGAGCGAAAGCTTTATCTAAGGACTATGACTATTTTGACGTGAAAGACCGACTTTTTCTAGAGTCTTGCTCGATTACGGCATTCCTTTCAAGCTACCTACTTACAATCGAAGTCTAACAGCGCAGGACAACTTCAAATCAATATTCCACTTGTTCATAAGCAATGCGGCTGATAATAATCAATACAAAATCCATCTAAATATGCTGGTCTCTACTACAAACTCTTGGTTAGCAGTAGAGACCCTAAGTGGGTTCAGTAAATGCACTGCTTTAGATGTGCAGTTACCAAAGATTTTATAATAGACATAATTTACCTTAAGCATAACTAATGGACGCACAAAGAAGTATCGTAAAAAGTATAAGTATTGCTGGTAAGATTTTCATAGTTCTTGCGGTATTTTTAGCTCTAAAGGCAAGAAATACCTACGACGACTACTTGACATTAAAAGCCCCTACTTTTGAAAATAACGTCGAAAATGCCTCCTCCAATGAACCTTCAACTCCTCTAGAAAATAAAGTTTCATTAATCAAAAAAAGAAATATACTTGCCGAAACTACCCAGGCTATAAAAAAACCCGAAGCAGCTAGCAAAAAGTCCACTTTAAACTTAAGACTAGTCGGTACTACCTTGGCACCTGGAATCGTCCCAATAGCTATAATTGAAGACTCTTCTTCGAAAAAACAAGATGCATTTTCAGTCGGAGAAGAAGTTTTTAGTAAAGCAACCTTAAAAGAAGTCTACGTCTCAAAAGTAACTCTCGAAAGAGACGGTAAATTAGAGACTCTAGAAGTGACCGATGGTGAAAAATCGCCGGGAGACCCCAATCAATCAAACATCAGATCGGATGGAGGCAACTTCGTGATCCCTGAAGAGGAAGTTACAGCCGCACTCGCCAACTTGCCGGTTCTGCTCTCGCAGGCACGGGCAGTTCCATACTTCAGGAACGGCCAAAGCGTTGGTATGCGGCTCTACGCAATTAAGGCAGGAAGTTTATATGAAAAGATTGGTCTAAAAAACAGTGATATTATCAAACAAATTAACAATAATGCTGTAAATGATCCGTCAAAAGCCCTTAAATTGTTCGAAGATTTAAAGACCCAACGGTCGATTTCAGTGGGTGTAGAGCGAAATGGCCAGGAACTGCAACTAAATTATCAAATTAGGTAAATAATTCGATCTTAAGTTGGCAAAATCTCATCAAATTTATTGGATTCAAAAGGAATTTAGAAAACTTCAAATCGAAAGTAGTCGAATCACAGCCGAAAATTTTCGATAAGGACCGAAACGTAATCGTCGTGATTATAATTTAAGCTAGGTGAGATGATACATTCGCCTGATTTTTCTACCTTGTGAGCAGAGAATAGTGCTGCTAACTTATGATGGTTTAAGATCGCTTAAAATTTAATCCAAAATAGACAGATTAAAGGATAAAACTCCCTAAGGATTTTGAATTGAATTACTTGCTCAAATAGGTTGAATACCTTCAAATTACGAGCAATATTTCATACTGTTAATGTCAAATAGGAATGGACAAGTTTACATTGAGAAAATTTTCTAAAAAAAGCGCGGCGAAAGAACAAAAGGTACAAAAACCTCTTGCCGATTCCAGTACCAAAGGTAGAAGGTCTCGAATTTTATATTCGCTAGTGGCATGCGCAGTACCTGTGTTCGCTTTCCTTTTAACCTCTGTATACTCTGACTCTAAAAATCAAGTTGCGGATCAAAGATCAAAACAACGTGCGTCTATATCCAATCCATTTGACACTGGTGTTGTCGACAACGAATTGTCATTTGTTGACCCGAATAGTCCTGCACCAAAAAAAATCGCGAAACAAGAACCAGCATTAAACGCAGCAGCACCAAAGCCAGAACAAGAATCTCTAAATAACGATATTTCTGAAAACGAAATTAAATCAAACGAAAATCAGTCTGAACTCGCAGCAAATAGCGAAGAGCAATCAGAAGGAAGCGAGCAAGCTAAAGTTAATGACATTGATGAATTAACCACTGTCTTAAATGTGACAGACGCTGATATTGAAGCTTTAATAAAAACTTTCAGTAAACTCACTGGCCGCAATTACATAGTCGATAGTGCTGTAAAGGGTAAAATAACCGTACATCTACCTACCGCAATCAAGATATCCGAAGCTCTTAGAGTTTTTGACTCGATTTTACTACTGAAGGGATTTGCAACAGTTCCAGTGGGTGAAAACATTTGGAAAGTTATCGTCGCAAAAGATGCTAAACAAACAACAATTCCCCTAGCTGGGGCGGGAAATACCACGGACGAGAGTCTTGTTACTGAAATAATTAAAAGCACGCACATCGGATCGGAAGAAATTCAAAAACTGGTATCACAGTTCATTTCAAAAGATGGGTATTCACAAGCAATTAGCGGCACGAACTTATTGATCATCGTTGATGCAGCATCAAATATAACTCGCATAAAAACACTTATCAAAGAAATCGACATTCCTCCTGTTGATCAAGACATCACCATTATTCCAATCTCCCATGCAATTGCAACAGATGTAGCAGAAAAGATTAATGCCATCTTAAGTAAAGAAGACTCTAAGGCCGAAGCTACGAATGTTAACCAGTTTAACCTTCCATTCAGAAGACCTGGCAATCTGAACTCTAGCCAACTGAATAATAATAGTCAGCAGGATGCAATTGGAGGAGCAAGGCCAAGTTATTTAAAAATCATTCCTGACGAAAGAACAAACTCACTGATTGTTGTCGCGGACGAATTTACTACGTTAAAAATTCGAGCTCTCGCAGAACAATTAGATAGCGAGGTTGATAAAAGTTCTGGAAGATTTTGGGTTTATCGACTCGAGCATGCAAACGCCGAGGAGTTATCTGAAGTTTTAGGTAATCTAATATCTGGCACAGGTGGAAGCCCGACTTCTACTAACTCATCGGGAAGCTCGATCTCAAGATCATCTAATAATAATTCGGGGCTAAATGGCCAAGGTGGATCACAGTTTGGTGGCTCGAATGCAGGAGGATCATCTTCTGGGCGTCGAAGTTCAATCAATCGTCAGAAGCAAAATTCTTCCGGTGCGCCTGGAGTAATTACTAGCGATTCAAAAGTAGCGTTTGAAGATGAAATTTCCGTTGCAGCTGATCCTTCTACAAATTCTCTTATTATAAATGCAGGTAAAACCGACTACGAGAAACTTAGTCAAGTTATTCGTGAGTTAGACGTGAAAAGAAGACAGGTATTAGTTGAGGCAACAATTCTAGAGGTCTCATTAAACGATACTGAATCATTGGGACTTGAGCTTCAGGGAACTGCAGCGACAACTGATGCTGGGTTCATAACTCAAACTAATTTTGGTGGCTTAACAAACCTTCTCGCAAATCCGGCAGCACTCAGTGATTTGACGATAGCGGCGGCAAGCGCGGGTTCACTTACTTTACCGGGTGGACTTGAAATACCCTCTCAGGCTGTTCTACTATCCGCAGTGAGCCAACATTCAAATGTAAATGTTTTGAGCGCTCCCACAATCTTATCGACTGACAATCAAGAAGCCGAGATCATCGTGGGTGAAAATGTTCCTTTTGTTGCGAGCACATCAACCAACCAAACCAATTTAGGCAATACGTTCAACCAAATTCAACGGCAAGACGTAGGTATTACCCTAAAGATAACTCCACAGTTAGGAACGGGAGACTTTTTAACTTTACAAATTTTCGTCGAGATTTCCAACGTCGTCGATTCGACAAGAAACAATGCGAATGGCCCAACCACAACTGTAAGAACAACCGACACGGTTGTTGCCGTTAAAAACAGACAGATGATTGTCACCGGTGGATTGATCCAAGATAGCGCCAACGATTCAACCAGAGGGATTCCATTCCTTGAAGACGTTCCCCTACTTGGAAATCTATTTAGAAAAGATAGCTCAAGTAAGAGAAGAACGAACCTATTAATATTTTTAACTCCGCAGATCATCCAAGATCAATTTGATTCGAGAGAACAATCTAAGATTAAAGCCGAAGAGCTCTCCGAGATAATTGATCGGGCTAAAGCATATCCATCAAGAGAGGAAATCCTCAAAAATCCTGCACTTGATGAAGTTTTAGAATCTGGAGAAGAAATTAATATAAAAGACAACTTGCCGCTTCCAACTACCCAAGAAACAGTGCAGCCCCTTAGAAAAAGTTTAACAGTTGCCAAGGCTAATTCAGATGGGGTGTACGAATTTACCGTCTTGGACAAAAAGCAAGAGAAGAAAAAGACAAGCACTTCTTCGTCGAATGGCAATTATTATGCGGTTTTCAAATCGTTGAACGGCAATCCATCAAGTTTAAAATCTAACTCGGATAATACTATCGGCATTGTTTTTCCAAGGACTGAAAAGTCAGCCAAAACTTTCGCAGCTGGAGCTCAATATAGAGTGAATGGTAAAGACTTAATTTGTCTTGGTGTATACCTCGAAGCGAAAGAAGCTGAAGCGATGCACGCAGAACTATTGACATGGAACGAAGAAGAGATTTCATTAAAAAGTGAATTTCAAAAATTAGGTTGGGAATTTTCGGAATAACGAACATTCCATAATTCCTGCCTATGAGAATAGTTTTAATTAACGACCTTCTGAGTATTATATTTTTAAGTATAAATTATTAGCACTGCTAATATAAAAATTATTTCGTTATTTATGATGATCGAAGAACTCCTAAGACAAAGCAAAGAAGATAAAGGGAGTACCTTAAACTTTAACCTTCCCACTGACAGACCTCCTGTTGATATAAAATTTGGCGACTTCAATAAAATCGTAGGTTCTTGGGCGAAACTCAATAAAACCATTCCAGTTGTAATTGAAGAAGGCATGTTGATTGTCGCAACCACGGACATGGATCAAGTTGAAGCTCTACGCATACTGGAACACTGTTACCAAATGCCGGTTATGCCAGTTCTCGTAAGCGAGGAGGAGTTTAATAGAATAATTAATACATATAGATCGACCTTGATGTCAGATAGGAATTATTCTTTAGAGAGCGAGCAGAAAGAAGACTCACAGGACTCAGACCTTTCTTCACCTTTGAAAATTGATGTAACAGACTCGGAAGATGCCGAGGCTCCTATAATCAGATACGTAAACACTCTAATTTTTAGAGCAGCTAGCTTAAGAGCTTCTGATATTCACGTAGAACCATTCGAAAATGATCTAAAAGTTCGTTTTAGGGTCGATGGCGTTCTTCAGGATGTCGCTAGTGAAGATAAATATTTCCAAGCCGCGATCGCCTCAAGAATCAAGGTAATGGCTAATTTGAATATCGCCGAAAAACGCCTACCTCAAGACGGCAGAATCGGATTGAAGATTGCTGGTCAAGATGTTGATATTCGTGTTTCCACAGTCCCGACAAGATATGGCGAAAGAATCGTCATGCGTCTTCTTGATAAATCAAAAGGCGCTTTGAACCTATCTCATGTTGGATTCCAGCAAAACATATTTGACAATATAAAAAAGCTTATCCAAAAGAGTTATGGAATTTTCCTTGTCACAGGCCCAACCGGTTCTGGGAAAACAACAACTCTATATGCTTGCCTTTCCGAAATTCACTCTGTCGATAAAAACATTCTAACCATTGAAGACCCTATCGAGTACGAACTTGCTGGAGTCGGTCAAATGCAGGTAAATCCAAAAATTGATTTTACCTTTGCGAACGGTCTGAGATCTATTCTTCGACAGGATCCTGACATCATCATGGTTGGAGAAATAAGAGATCTTGAAACCGTTGAGATCGCAATTCAAGCATCACTAACAGGTCACCTTGTATTTTCCACCTTGCATACAAACGATGCCCCAGGTGCGATTACCAGATTGTTGGATATGGGCGTAGAACCATTTCTTATTTCCTCCAGTGTTCTTGGAATTCTGGCCCAACGCCTTGTCCGACAACTATGTCCCGAATGTAAAGTTGCGGATGTATTAAGTGCTGCCCATTTTTCTGAATTACTATTTGAGGAAGAGCATCGTGAGAATTTCGTAGGAAAGTCTACCGTCTACAAAGCATCTGAAAGTGGTTGTTACAACTGTCAACATACTGGATATTCCGGCAGAACTGCAATTCACGAATTTCTGCCAATTGACGATAAAATTAGGCCGCTAATAATGGATAGAGCAAATGCAAGTACCATTCGAAATGCTAGTCAGTCTTTAAAAAGTTTGCGATTTGATGGTGCTCAAAAAGTTTTATTAGGCATGACGTCGGTTGATGAAGTACTGAGAGTCACCCAAGAAGACATGGCAGAGTAAAATATGTGTCCTCTTTTTACATATCAAGGTTTGAACGATTCAGGCAAAGAGACGAAAGGAAGCCTTGACGCGGAATCACTCAGAACCGCTCGAGAAAAACTGCGATCACAAGGGATTTATCCAACTAAGCTCACAGAAGTGGCAGGTAAAAAGACCGGTCAAAAATACTCTATAGATTTAACGAGTAAAAAAGTTTCGACAATGCAACTTGCCCTTGCGACACGCCAACTCGCTACCTTGTTGAATTCGGGAATGCCTCTTGTTGATAGCTTAAGAGCCTTATCCGAGCAGATGGAAAATCCTCTATTAAAACAAACTATCACAACGATACGTGAAAAAGTAAACGAAGGCTCGACCTTCCATCTTGCGCTTGAAAACTATCCTAAAATATTTCCGAAGTTGTTTATTAGAATGGTGCGTAGCGGTGAAGCTAGTGGTACATTAGATACCGTTTTGGAACGCCTTTCAGAAATCTTGGAAGGTCAAGCCATCCTAAGACGTAAAATTCTCTCTGCGCTTACATACCCAATATTAATGCTACTGCTTTGCTTTGGCGTAGTTCTCCTTTTACTCGGATTTGTCGTTCCACAAATCAGCAAGATATTCGAAGATCAAAAGAAAGCACTTCCACTTCCAACCCAAATAATCGTTAGCATGAGCAACATCGTGCAAAATTACTGGTGGTTGATTGTCATCATCTTGGGACTAATCGGCTACGGCTTCTATCAATACAAGAACAGCGTGCGCGGTAGGTTTCAATACGATAAATTCATCATCAACAATATCCTGTTTGGTGGACTTGCTTTAAAACTTGCGACAAGCCGATTTGCAACGAACTTG
>CAYYIQ010000140.1:0-9163 GCA_964472005.1 uncultured Bdellovibrionales bacterium
AGAAGGCAGGGATCTACGGATTGTTTGTACCTTCACCGGGATCTCCGCGAACGAGTTTGTCCGAATAATGTGATCTGGGACAAAACTGTCATCTGTGCGTTCCAACGTCATCCCTGCGTTCCGACGTCATCCCTGCGTTCCGACGTCATCCCTGCGTCTCGACGTCATCCCTGCGTCCAGACGTCATCCCTGCGAAAGCAGGGATCCAGGAGAACTCATATTTTCAATCACCTGGATCCCCGCGTTCGCGAGGATGACGAGAGAAAATCCAACTTGTATTACTCGGAAAACTCCTGCGCAGGGATGACGGTGAGACGGCCGGACGCTAGATTCAAGGTGAGGCATTGCAGCAAGACGACAGAATGAGGCAAAGCAAAAGATGACGGCTTGATTAATTAATTAATCAAGACCAATAGAAAACGAATCAAAACTAGCAACTTCCCTGTTTTACCTTCCAACTCTACTAGCAACTTTTTCTTCAAAGTTATAACATTAACATTCAGCCCATAATTTGAACTTGCAGCAGTGCCTATTTACTAGCGGAGACAAATTCATGGACATAATATAACTACCCTACCTATCGCAAAATAAAATTGGACACTTTCTACATACCATCTGCTAAAATCAAGAAAGAAGATTTAAATTTCGTTTCAGAAAACTTTCACGATATCTATCACTCTCGCGATGGTGCATTCTCAGAAGCCGAAGCTGTCTTTGTTAACGGCAGTAAATTACGCCAAAGATGGAAAGACTTAAAAGATGACTTTACAATTGCCGAATTGGGTTTTGGTTTCGGCGTGTCATTTCTGACAACAGTCGAAGAATGGATTAAAACAAACTCTTCCGAACATCTAAATTATATTAGCTTTGAAGGTTTTCCGGTAACAAAAGAGGATCTAGTAGAATTTTACAAAGCTGATTCAATAGCACCGAAAATCACCGACGCCAAAAGAACAATCTTAGATAAATTAATCTTAAATTACCCCTACCATATAAAAGGTTATCATCAACTTGATTTTCCAGAGGCAAATCTATCTTTAACATTAATTTTTGACGATATTTCTTGCGCGCTTGAGAATTCGGATTTTAAAGCTGACGCTTGGTATTTAGACGGATTCGCGCCATTGAAAAATCCCGAGATGTGGTCAACAGAACTATTCTGTAGAATCAGAAACAAATGCAAGCCCGACAGCACAATCGCAAGCTACTCGGTCGCAAGGACAGTTCGTGAGAATGCGACAGAAGGTGGGTTTAACATCAAAGTAAACCCCGGATTTGAATCAAAAAGGAACATGCTCTATGGCACAGTCGCAGATTCAGACGAAGCATCTTTATTAAACGAAGATAAAAAGAAGCAACGAGTCGCAATTATTGGCGGAGGACTCGCAGGCGCGAGTCTAATACACTCTCTTTCAAAACGTAAATTCGACGTAACTTTATTCGAAGAACTGGATGCACTCGCCCTCGGTGCATCAGGTAATAGCTCTGCTGTAATAATGCCTCTACTTTCCAAAAAAGTTGATGACCTAAGTGAATTCTATCTCTCAGGCTATCTTCATACTCTAAGATTCTTAAACGAACTTAATTCAAAGATAGAAATTAAGTCTTTAAATTTAAAAGGTGCTTTACGACTTGCCTCTGTAAATAAGTGGAAAAACGTTATCTCCACTTTCAAGTCTCAAGGATTAGATAAGATTGGTTCCGTGCTCAACAAAGATGAAATATCAAAAGATTTTGGAATTCCTCAAGAGAACGACGGAATCAATTTTTTTTCAGGAGGATCTGTTAAGCCAAGTGACGTAATCGAAAACATCCAAAGTCTTTATGCAAAAAACCTAAAGGTTGTTCTGAATACTAAGATTACAGAAGTAGTTGAAGTCGAAAATCAATGCCTAGTAAAAAATGCCAACGGAAAAGAATCGTTCTTCGATATTGTTATAATTGCAAACGCATACGCTGCGGCCAATATTGAAATAAGCTCCTGGATCCCTATTGAAAAAATTAAAGGTCAACTATTCATCGCTGAAACTTCAAAGAAGATCGATTTACCTATTTGTTACGACGGTTACATCAGCCCTTTACCCGGCACTGCAAAATCAATAATTGGTGCGACATACGAACACAATAAACACGAAGAAGTGACCGACGAAACTGCATTCAACGATCTATCCCGTCGACTACAACAAAACACTGGAATTGAAGTTGCAAGCACGTTTAAGGAATCAAAGGGTAAAGTTTGTTTTAGGACGACTTCACCGGATAGACTACCCGTGATAGGCAGACTCAACGATCAAGATGGCAGTGAATACAAAAATATTTTTGTTAGCTTAGGTCACGGTTCTAGAGGAATGATTTCGACTTTTATCGGAGCGGAAATAATCTCAAGCCTAATAACAGGGAACATCTCACCACTACCAACAAAAATAATTAACGCAGTTCGACCAATTCGCTTCACAAAACGTGAAAAACGACGCCTAAAAAGCCTAAGAGACATCTACCCCGCATCATTTATTTGGAGGAAGTGATTTTAGAAAAGTGCCGGAGGGAGAAGAGCAAGCAGGGAGTATGTTTTCTTGGGGAGGGTTTAAACGCAGAGCAAGCGGAGCAAACAGAGGAAAATGTTCTAAAGTTAAATCAAATTGCTAGATGTATTCTAAACTACCAGTTTCAAACTCTCCTCTGTTTGCTCTACGTTTAAACCTTCCCAGCCCAATCGATTGGCTGTCTCAAAATTTCTTGGAGTTTTTTTTCACTATCGGTTGATGCGAGATCATTTTCATATTGCCATTTGGCTATTGGTGGTATCGACATTAAAATCGATTCGGTACGACCGTTTGTATGTAGACCGAAGTGAGTTCCGCGATCGTAAACCAAGTTAAACTCAACATATCGACCACGACGAAGCAATTGAAATTCCTTTTCCCTCTCAGTCCAACTTTCATCTTTACGATTTTTCACAATGGGTAAGAATGCTTTAACAAAAGAATGTCCACACGATTTAGAAAAATCGTAATAAACGTCTAATTTATCGTTCTCTTCTTTCCCTAAGTAATCAAAAAATATTCCACCAACCCCTCGAGTTTCGTTACGGTGCTTTATGAAAAAATATTCATCGCATTCTTTTTTAAATTTCGGGTAAAACGCTGGAGAGACATTATCACATGCTTTTTTAAGCTCTTGGTGGAAATGCGACGAATCTTCCAAATTTAGACTATAAGGAGTTAGATCTGCTCCACCGCCAAACCATGAATACTCACCTACTTCCAAATATCGAAAATTCGCGTGAGAAGTTGGCACTCTTGGAGAATGAGGATGAATCACAAGTGATACACCAGTGGCGTAAAAAGGTTGCTCTTCCTTTTTGCCTGTCAACTTAAAAGACATTTCCGACGGGAGGTGCCCATGAACTTCACTGAAATTAACTCCGGCTTGTTCAAAAACTTCGCCGTTACGCAAGATCCTCGTCTCGCCACCACCACCGGAAGCACCAGTTAAATCCTCGCGATCCCAATTATCTACTAGGAATTTTTGTTTTGGTTCAAGTTCCTCTAATGCATCACAAATTTCATTTTGAATATTTCGATAAAGTTGAACAGCTCTATTTCTTAAATTTTCCATGACACAAGATTTTAGATTATTATTTAGAAAATTCTAGCATTCTAATAAATCAATTGAAATATCGATCAAGTATCTTTCTTGCAATAGGACAGCAATGTTATCGTAGAATAATAGAGAAGAGATGTAGAATGGAGGGAGGATTTAATTAAATCAAACTAGATTGACTCTCCTAAGCAACGCGTGTTCGCTTCTCAACAAGCGATCTAACTTCGGAAACATTAACTGAGAACTCTTCAACCCAAGTAATCAATCCATTCCAAGCTAAACTATTTTGGTTAGTATTGTGAACCAAATCAACGTAAGCGTCTTTCTTTAATTCATAGGGCTTTTTTAATAGCTCCGTAATCTTAGTTGAAGAAATTCGATCTGAAGCGATACAACGTCCGATTAGGTCCTCTCGCCCTAAAATGGATTCTAGTATTTTTAATCCAGCTATTTGTAATTTTGCGGCCTTTCCAGACGCGACAGGAAACGAAAAGTTATCGGCTGCCTCCATCAAGGTATTTAAATACTCCAAGTCTTTTTCGACTTTTTCTTTAAGTTCTCTTAAGTCAGTAAGATCGGTAAGTGATTTTTTAGATTTAGTTTTTGCTATTTCATCTCTCGCAAACGTTCCTGAAACACGATCTGCTGAAACTAACACTCGAAGTTGATCATCTTTATCCTCATTTGAAATAGCAAATCTTTTTAAACCAGAGGTTACAAGAACATCATCTTCAGTTTTCTTCATTTTAGATATTAAAAAGATTGCAATTGCGACGAACCCGATAAAGAGGAAGGAAAAAATTATAATACCAAGCATATCTAATGTCCCAATTTAAGTTCACTAAAAGACTGAATATACCTAGAGAAAGAAAGTTCAATACTTGCAAGAACCCAATTCATAAGAACAGATCTTAATTTTCAATCTATCCTGATAAAGACAAATTCTCGACCGATTCACAGTACATTACTAGTCTATTTAGAGTCGCTAATTTAGAGCAGAATGCTTCAAATTTTTATTATTTTTTTTCACTCGATATTTTTCGCAAGAATTATGCATTTAGAATGACATCTGATGTGACTATCAAGAACACTGGCTCGACCGTAATCACCGGAGACAATTATAACTCTCTAATTTTAGTATGTTTATTTTCAAAAGAGAATCCACTACCTAAACGATGTGATAATCTAACGAAGTACTCGTGATAATCAAGAACATATTGCTCCTAAGAAGTAATTCCGACTAAGGAAATATGAAGGAGTACCGATAGGTAATTTACTTAGAGGCTTTTAATTGAGACTTCTATATTTAAGTTTTGGGTAGTCTCTAATAGATAAATCAGGTATTGATAAACAAACCTCACTTAAAGAGGTTTCAATTCTATTTCCTCTACATACTGCTCTGATCTTAAATTTTAGCTTGAGGAAGTTTAAAATAAGAGCAAGGAATTTTTAATAAAATTATAAACTAAAAAAGGCTTTCTATGAGTACATGTGACATCGGTTTAATTGGCTTAGCTGTAATGGGTGAAAATCTCGTCCTAAATATGGCGAACAAGGGTTTTGAAGTTGCTGTCTACAATCGTAGCACAGAAAAAGTAACTTCCTTCATAGAAGGACGAGCACAAGGCAAAACGATCAAGGGTTGTTTTAGCGTTGAAGAGCTTTGCGCAAATCTTAAACGTCCACGCAAAATTATGATCATGGTTAAAGCGGGAGATGCAGTGGATGCTGTTATAACCCAGCTACTTCCTTTCTTAGAAGCCGGCGACATTGTAATCGATGGTGGAAATTCTCACTTCCCTGACTCTAACCGCAGAACAAAAGAACTTAGCGCAAAAGGTATTCTTTTCGTTGGGGCTGGCGTTTCAGGTGGAGAAGAAGGTGCATTAAACGGACCTTCAATTATGCCTGGTGGAAATTCAGACGCTTGGCCAGCAATAAAACCAATCTTTCAAAAGATTGCTGCGAAAGTTGAAGATGGCTCACCATGCTGCGACTGGGTAGGACCAGATGGATCAGGACATTTTGTCAAGATGGTCCACAATGGAATTGAATACGGAGATATGCAATTAATTTGCGAAGCGTATCACGTTTTAAGTCAAGTCTGCGGACTATCTAACGACGAACTTTCCGCAAAGTTCACAGAATGGAACAAGGGTGACTTAGATAGCTTTTTGATTGAAATTACCGCAGATATTTTTGCTAAAAAAGATGACCAAGGAGAAGGTCACCTCGTAGACAAGATAATGGATCGCGCTGGACAAAAAGGCACGGGTAAATGGACTGTAAACGTTGGTCTGGATCAAGGCATACCTGTAACTCTCATCAGCGAAGCTGTTTTCTCACGTTGCATCTCTGCAGTTAAAGACGAAAGAATTGAAGCTAGCAAAACTTTAAAACCTGTAACAATCGCAGGCGACGTTGATAAAGAAAAGTTAATCTCAGCAATTAAAGATGCAATTTATTGTTCAAAAATTGTTTCTTATGCCCAAGGATTTAGCTTAATGAGCAGCGCCGCAAAAGACCTTAACTGGTCGTTAAATTACGGCGGTATCGCTTTAATGTGGAGAGGTGGTTGCATCATCCGTTCTAAGTTCTTAGGAAAGATCAAAGAAGCTTTTGATAAGGATAAAGACTTAACAAACTTGATGCTTGATTCGTTCTTCACCGACGTACTAACAAAAGGTCAGGCAGGTTGGAGACTTGTTGTTGCAACAGCAGTCCAAAACGGAATCCCTGTTCCGGCAATAAGTTCGGCACTATCTTACTTTGATGGTTATCGTACGGAAAGACTACCTGCTAATCTCCTTCAAGCACAAAGAGATTACTTCGGTGCTCACACATACGAAAGACTAGACAAACCACGTGGTGAATTCTTCCATACAAACTGGACAGGTCGAGGCGGCTCAACAGCATCAACGACATACAACGCATAAGTCGCTCCACCCCAAAAAAAAGCCATCGTAGATGCTACGATGGCTTTTTTTTGATCTCATTCAGATTGATTGATTTTTTTTGGAGATAACCACGAGACACAGAGACACAGAGACACAGAGAAAGACATCCGTTTCTTTAGCTTACACTCTCGCACTTCAAAGATCCGCATATCATACCAATGCACTTCCCACTCTGTGTCTCTGTGGCTACCCCAAAAAAATCAATCAATCTGCCAGGTTTTGTGATTCTGGTTACTTAATTTCCACTTGGGGTTTTGTAAGCAATAGTTCACGCAGGCTTCAACATTTTTGCGATTTTGTTCTGGATCGTTTGTTGCCATCGGCGACAAGTAAAAGTGCTTGAAATCTAGATCTTCGAAAGTCTTTGGGTCAAATTTTTGTGGGTAAACTATTTTAAGTTCGCTTCCAAAAGTTTGTTTAATTTTTGCACCAAATTTTGGGCTAACCGTAATCCAATCAATATCACTCGGAGCTAGGAGCGATCCATTAGTCTCTAACGCAGTACTAAAACCACAAGACTTAAAGCGATTGATTAAGCTATTTGTTAATTGCAAGGTTGGCTCACCACCCGTGAAGACGACAAGGATTCGAGATTCGTTTAACGAAATACCTTCTGGTATTAAACTTAAAGCGATATTAATTATTTCATCTTCACTATAGGTTCCACCATTTTGACCATCGGTACCTAAGATATCAGTATCACAAAACTGGCAAATTGCTTTTTCCCGATCGACTTCCCTACCCGACCAAAGATTACATTTTGAAAAACGGCAAAAAATAGCAGCATTGCCACTTTGGGCCCCTTCACCTTGCAATGTATAAAAAATTTCTTTGACCGAATACATACTGAACTTGACTGGCTTATATTTAAATCAGGTTGACGCTTATGAAACAACTCACAAAATTAATCAATGACAAAAACTGTAAGCACGATTTGATTTAGCAGATGTATCTATTTAAACGTACAATTTCAATGGGACGTGCTGAAAACCACTCTAATTATCATGAGTTGCACATTTCCTAACTCCCTAATAAACACTTTATTTTCGTTCTCGCAGTCTGTAGGAGAAATATGCAATTTTTGCATATTGACCGGTATTCCTACGCCCACAAATTTGTTCCAGACGATAGAGTTAAACAGGGACTTCAAGCTATGTGTTTAATTAAAGAATAACCCCTTGGCATCATTAAGAAATAACTCGGGCGTAATCTTTCGGCAGCAACTTAATGAAAATGTCTCATAAATTTAACTCAAGTTTTACTTGAAGAATTTTAAACAATTTCAAATCCGACATCTGCAAAACCGACAAACCCAAGCAACAGAGTAGCAGTTACCCGTAATAACTACGATTATGGGTGGCCCTACTACAAATCAAAGCAATCAAACAAATACCTCTAAGCAGAGCGAAACACCTAATAACAATACAGCGGTTTCAAGCATAGAGGCTCCAAGTCAAAGCAACGAGCTAAAGTCTTTGGCCTTGCCTGCTATCGAAGTAAAAATCCATTCAAACAAAAGAGAAGACCTTCCTTACCTAATATTTCCGACAACGGGGGCAAGCAATGATCCAAGCGCGAGCCAATTCCCAATACTCGTTGTAAATGGAATGAACATGACTTCAGAGTCAATCTTTAATATGGGTCAAAATATTGCAAACAAGTTCGGTCGAGCATCTCTCATGATTCCCAATCACACCGAAGGAAAGATGATTGATATAAGAAACTGCATCGTATCAGCGTTTTCAAGTCGACTTGGAGTTCATCTTGAAAGCGGCGCAGCTGGAAATCTAGCAAATAATCTCGTTAACCGCTTGAACGACGATAAGCCAATTGAAATAATTTCATATAGTCAGGGCACCTTAATTACAAGTAATGTCCTTTCAGAACTGAAAACCTTCTTAATTCAAGGTCACCAAAAAGAAGCTTGGAACAATTTTGCAAGCAGAATCGATTTAAAAACGTATGGAGCTGCCACACATGTGTGGCCGAGTGGCATTGGAAACATCACGGAATATCGACACATGGGAGACCCCATCGCAGGAATAGGAAATTACGTTTCTGCAATTCAAATGGTGAGCAAAGGAACAAAAGGTGATTTTAAATCAGAATTTGCGACACAAATTAAACTACCTGTTTTTAAAGATGCTCATTCGATTATAAACTACCTCGGTAGTTCGAACTTCTATCTAAAAGAATTAAAAGGGTTGGATCCGCAGTCTCAGGCCAGTCGAATATTAGATTCGATGAACAAGAAGGTATTTTCGAGCGATGAATACAACAGTATCGTACAAGCATTCGCCCAAAAAGGCCTTATGAGCACCGGTAAAGTGGAAGAAAAGAATCACGCAATTAATCTCTCTCATCGCCTCGTAAAAGGGTTCATTGAAAATAGTGAAGCATGCGCGATGCTAACCCCAGAAACTATTGAAATACTAACGAAGTCCGCAGCTCAAGTCCCGATAGAAAGAGAAAAAATAAATATCGCCACGAGACTGTTTGAGAAAAGCAGCTTTAAATAGAAGTAGGCTTCATCAACAATCAAATTTAGCTACTCTCGCAAAAGCTTTTCTATTTCATTCCTCAAAATTTTATTCTCTGGTCTA
>CAYYIQ010000141.1:0-9131 GCA_964472005.1 uncultured Bdellovibrionales bacterium
TCAATTCTTTGAGTTCCAAGGCAAGTACAAATTTCACAATATTGATTTGAATTTAATTCTTCCGCTGTAAACGGAAGTAAAAGAGTTAAATCATATTTATCTCTTTGAATATTCGGATGGGGAAGAAATTGAATTTTTATTGGAATAGTTCCATGGCTCTTGTGAAAGATTTGCAATGTTGCATTATTGTTTATCCCTTTTGGAATTTTAACTCTTATTGAAACTTGCTCGTCATCTTTCTCTGCAAGGACTAGAACTCGTTCAGCTCCAATCACTGATTCTAAATGATTAACCGAGAATTGGAAAATTCGTTTAGGTTCGACAACTTCCTTCGTAACTTTTTCGTATTTTTTTACTCGAACCTTATTCGGGATGTTTTCTGGTTTGCCCGTCATTAATGACTTAATCTTAGAAAAAACTCCCACATCTTTTTTTGCATTTCGGTCAGGAAGAAATTCTACTACGTCATCAATCAGGTCTCCTTCTTCTAGTTTTTCTTTGAGAATGAGGTTGGTTGAATTTTTTAGAAACGCAGAATCTGAGTTTTTTGCATGATAGATGCCAATCGTACGATCGTATTCTTGCCGCTTTTTCTTATCCCTTAGCACATCGTAGGCACGTCGAATTTGTATGAAGAGAGCTATATCATGTTGAGTCGGATTGACGTCAGGATGAAGTTCACGTGCGAGGATACGATATCGATCAGTAATTTCTTCTAGTTTGGCGTTGGTCTCAATACCAAGGATTTGATAGAGGGTTTGCTGATCTTCCATGAAGCTGACAACAGTATTATAGTATTCTCATAATAAAATTTGAAAAATTTAAAGCTATCGCTTCCCAACTACTACCAATGCTTTCAGTCTCACATTGTTTCTGGAAAGAATTCCTTATATTTGAATTACGGAGAATTTCGTCAATAGCTTTAACAAAATTCCTAAGATAGTCGGGTGTTCCTGGTTCTCCGTCAATGCAAACCCCTGATTTTCCGACGCTTTCTGGCAGGGCTGCCCGATTTGTGGTGACCGGGATACAACGAGCTGCTTTTGATTCCAGCACTGTAATACAGCTGGTTTCTTCAAAGGTATTTGGATAGCTTAAGATTGATGCTTCTAAGAACTCCAAAGCCAATTTTTCTTGAGTGAGGTTTCCAAGAAGCTTTACATTCGGGAGTGTTGAAAGTTCCTCGCACATTTTGTTAAATTCTTCGAAAATACTTTTAGGATATTCCGCAGCACCTTTGTAAACGTCGTATCCACTGCAAACGTGGAGACTCGCATCGGGGTGCAACTCCGAAATTTTTTGAAAGATTTCCGGAAGAAATGCGAGTCCTCTATATGGGGTTGAGGAATAGATTAATCTTTTAGGAACTTTTTCGACCTTCTTTTGAAAATTCGGTAAATGAACGCCGTTTCTCAAACAGTAAGTTTTTTCAATCGGAAAGCCAGATGTTTTACATAGTAAAGTTTGCTGCCATTTACTGACGAGACAAAGGAAGTCGATCTCCTCTATTACTCGTTGGTCGCCAATACCAAAGTTCTGAGGTTGATCATAGGAGTCACCGGTCCAGACCAACTTACGCTTTGCTTGGATCTTAGAAAACACGGGCTCCCATCCTCTGACCGCAATTAGGATATCAACTTTGCCGACATCTTCTAATGCGTGAAATGGAATGTAGAGTGGAGCACTTAGAGGTGGATTAATTTCGTTTGTTGCTACAATTACTTCGTGTCCCAAATCCGATAGGTTTCTACTTAAGTGTATCGTTGCGGTTTCAATTCCACCTAGTGGACGGTTCTGTAGGGTCGAAGAATTGAAAGAAATGCATCCCGAAGGGATGAAGAGAATTTTCATTTTATGTGGATAAGTCCGTACTTAAATACTTTAGAATTTCAAAAACTTTGAAAATTGCTTTCAAGCTAATTTTTATCGTACTAGCAGTACATATATAAGCGCAAGCGCTGAGATTGTTTGAGAAAAGTTTTTAATGTCCTCTGAAACTACTGAGTTGATCTTCAAAATAATCGATTTCATAACTTGGAATCCATAAATTTGATAAAAAAGACCTGAATATTATTTTTAGTTAAAGATATTTCTATTGAAAACTTGGAATGTGCTGTATTTATTGAAGAAATTAAATCGGTAAATAGTTGTGCACCTATTTACTCGGTTATTGAAATCTAGTATTATGCTCCCTCTTTATGTCAGCTTAGCGAGGTGAAAAATTTCATAATGAAATTTGTTATCAACAAAATTATCGTTCCTAGTGTATTAATGTTTTTCTCATTGGTATTTTGTCTTGTGGCCGGTGAAATTGTGGTTCGAAAGTTAAACCTAATTCCCACAACGTCAATTAAAGTTAAGGAGCTTAGCCCGAGCAAGCTTTCCTATTTGCCAAATTCTAGCTGGCAATACAGTGAACCCGAGTTTACAGAAAATGTTCAAATTAATTCTATTGGTTATCGTGATTATGAACCTCAGTTCGAATCTCCCTCCATCCTTTTTTTGGGCGATAGCCAGACCTATGGGACAGGTGTCCAACTTGGAGAAAGAGCAAGTGATATTGTTGCAAAACATATAGAGAGTCACTGTGAGTTTGGAAAATCGAATGTCCTAAATATTTCAATGCCCGGCTCGTCAACAAAAAAAGAATTGATGATGTTGGAAGAGGCGCTATCAAAGGGCTTAAAAATATCTCATATCTTTCTCATGGTTGTTTCAAATGATCACTCTCAAAATTATTATGAGGATCGGGATGCTCAATTTAAGTTAGGGAATCAGGTCGTAGGCGAGAGAAAACAAGTCGGACTAAAGACAAAGATTGTAAAAAAACTCCGGTCTTTACGGTACGAAAGTCATTTAATGGTTGCCGCCTTAAAGGCAGTTTCAGAGGTTAAATTTTTAAGGCAACTATATGCTGAATCAAAAGTTATGGGTGGTTGGGGTGAAATCTTAGATACCGAAATTTTGTATTACGAAAATGATAAAATTTATCCTCAAGTTCAGGCGACTAAAAAATATATCGAATTGATTGCACAATATGCACCTACCACGGTTGTGATGGTGCCAGATCGTTATCGTTTTGATCCTTCACTTCAGACTTTGGTAACGCATACGCTACTTAATCGAGATGTTCCACTTTCAAAAATTAATTATGACACTGAGGGAGAAGTTCTTAGGGATGTAGTTAGTCCGCTGAATGTCGATTTTATTGATCCTATAGAGCTTTTTCGGGAAGTTGATAATAAGGAATCACTTTACTATCCAATAAATGGTCATTTGACTTCTAAAGGTCAATCTCTATTAGCGTACGGGATTGCTAGAGATTCTCGATTAATAAATAAAATTTGCCCATCTATTTCGCTTGACGCATTTGATTTTGAAGGTGACGTTGTTCCAGATGATCGAATATTAGTTATGAATGAATAGCTAATTTGAGGAATTTCATTTAAGTCATCTTGCAAAGTTTTAAATTAAGTGTAAGAGCCATTAATTAAGTATGTTTATTTAAGTATCAATTTTTATGTCAAATTCATATATCCTTGGAATATCAGCGTTTTACCATGATTCAGCAGCTTGTTTATTGAAAGATGGTGAAATAATTGCGGCTGCTCAAGAAGAGCGATTTACTAGAAAAAAACACGATTTCAATTTCCCACATGAGGCAATTAAATATTGTTTAGAAAGTGCTGGGATAACGATCGATGAAATAACATCTGTCGCGTTTTATGATAAACCGTGGTTGAAATTTGAAAGACTTTTAGAAACATATCTTTCCGTTGCGCCGTCAGGATTGAAATCGTACTTAAGAGCTCTTCCACTCTGGCTTAAAGAAAAGCTGTGGATGGGGGACTACATAAAAAATCAATTAAAATTTGATGGTGATATCGTATATCCACAACATCATGAATCACACGCAGCTTCGGCATTTTTCCCGTCGCCATTTGAAAGTGCTGCGGTCATTACAGTGGACGGTGTCGGTGAATGGACGACCACTTCTTGGGGAGTTGGGAAAGGAAATCAGCTAGATTTAAAACAAGAAATTCGCTTCCCACATAGTCTTGGCTTACTTTATTCAGCCTTCACTTATTACACTGGATTCAAGGTAAATTCTGGGGAGTATAAGTTAATGGGTCTTGCTCCATACGGTGAGCCAAAGTACGTAGATGAAATATTGTCTCATCTAATAGACCTTAAGGATGACGGCTCCTATAAGTTAGATATGAGTTACTTTAACTACTGCAAAGGGTTAACGATGACTTCACAAAAATTTCATGACTTGTTTGGAGGGCCTCCAAGGAAACCAGAATCACCTATTTCACAAAAAGAAATGGATCTAGCTAGATCGGTTCAAGAAGTGACCGAAATAGCGATGATTAAACTAGCTAAATGGGTTCGGAAAGAAAGTGGTGAAAGGAACCTATGCCTAGCAGGTGGTGTCGCGTTAAATTGTGTTGCGAATGGCAAAATTCTAGAAGAAAAAATCTTTGATTCAATTTGGATTCAACCCGCAGCAGGTGATGCTGGTGGGGCTCTGGGTGCAGCTTGTCTTGATTGGTATAAGATTAAAGGTAATAAAAGAGTCGCTCCTGGTGGCGAAAAGGATTTGCAGTCAGGTTCGTATTTAGGCCCTAAGTTCTCTAACGAGGAAGTGCATTCTTGGTTGGATGAAAATAAATATCCTTATCACTCGCACACTACTGATGAAATGGTCGACCGCGTTGCAGGTTTGATATCAGAAGGAAATATTATTGGTTGGTTCAATGGAAGAATGGAGTTTGGACCTCGTGCATTAGGTGGAAGAAGCATTTTGGGTGACCCACGAGATCTTGAAATGCAGAAAACAATGAATCTGAAAATTAAGTTCAGAGAATCGTTTAGACCTTTTGCGCCTTCTTGTTTGAGAGAAGATGTTAAAGACTTTTTTGATATTGAAGGGCCTTCTCCGTATATGTTAATGGTTTCTCCAGTTAAAAATGAGAGAAGAAAGTCTTTAACAGCTGAAGAAGAGCAGCTTTTTGGAATTGAAAAATTAAATGTCCCGAGAAGTGACATTCCATCTGTTACTCATGTCGACTATTCAGCGAGAATTCAAACGGTGGATGGTCAAGCAAATCCTACATATTATAAATTGCTTAAATCTCTAAAAGAAAAAACCGGTTATGGACTGGTTATTAATACATCGTTCAATGTTAGAGGTGAGCCGATTGTTTGTAGCTTAGCTGATGCTTACCGATGTTTTATGAGAACTGGGATAGATATATTAGTTCTTGAAGACAATATCTTATATAAAAAAGACCAACCAGAGTTAGAAAACGATTCCGATTGGCAAAATGAATTTGAGCTAGACTAAAAAGGATATATGAAAAACTATTCACACTCGGAATTAAGAAAGTTTGGGCTGTCTGTCGGTGGGGTATTCTTACTGATTGCAGGGTTAACTTTTTATTTAGGAAAAGAACTATATTGGATAACAGCGGTAATGGGCTCGTTGCTTGTTTTGTTCGGAGCCATTCGTCCCCAAAGCCTAAACTCCACGTTTTATTGGTGGATGAAATTTGCGGAAAAGCTTTCGATAGTTAGCACCTTTATTATCCTAACTCTAACATTTTTCCTTGTAATGTTGCCTATTGCGATTCTATTGAAGGTCATAAAAAAAGATATTCTTTCGTTGAAGATAGATAAATCTGCAAAGTCGTATTGGATTGACGTAGAAAGCGACACTCGGCAAGAAAAGTATATAACCCCGTATTAAATTGTGGGTAGGTAGTTTTAGGTATTCGGATTATTAAGTTTATTAGCGAGAAATTATATGGCTTCTAGATCAAAAGTAGGAATGATTATTAACTTTCTAATGGTTAGAAAGAAATGGTGGTTAGCTCCAATTATTTTGTTTACTTTGTTAATTGGAATGGTCATTGTGTTAACCCAAGGGTCTGCACTTTCACCTTTTATTTATACGCTATTTTAACAGGTTCTAAATCGAGGTGTAGTTGCCGAGATTTAAACTTTTTACAAAGCGGATTATTTAAAATTTTTATGGCGTTGTATTTATGAAAATTTTTAGGTTGATCTTAGGCATAGCTGCGTTTAATTTAGTGACAAGCTGCCTATTGCAGTCAGAATGTTCAGCCGTTCAAATAACGGCTGAAGCTTTTGGATCAAGTTCTCCTTCAGTTACGGCTGACCAAAGTCAAACTATTCAAAATGGTGATTTTCAAATTTTTAGGAGCTCAAAATTGCCAGATGGTAATAGAGGCTACCTGATAGGTGACGGTATTAATGAATTTACTAAATGGGTATTTGATTTTAAAGCAGATCCGAATTTTTTAATTTTTGATGCAGATCAACCTTTAACAAGCGCAGACTTGTTAATTACTTTAATTCCTCAAGGCGAAGATTTTAGCTCCGACTTTGTGCGGATCGATTCTCTTCCAAACTTTAATATTGGAAGCTTAGTTCCCGTATTTGCCATTAATGACCCCATTACCTTAAAGATAGATTTATTGGAGTTCTATAACTCATCCTTGATTATAGATCTTCTTAAAACTGGCTTAGGAGTTTTAGGGATGCGTTACGAAGACGATGCAATAGTCGTTAACGCTAGCCTTAGTTTAAGTAATTCTGTGCCAGAGCCTTCAACGTATCTATTGTTGTTTATTGGAATTGGAATAGCTACAGCTCAAAAAATCCGCAGAAGTCCTCAATCATTCTACTAAGCCTTTAGCCTAAAATTATTGTTTCGATCTAGAGAAGGCCTCGTGCCGAGTTTTTCCTGTTATGATTATATAAGAGGAGGTAGTTGGAGAATTTTTTATTGAGCGCCGCGGCCAGTAACGATTACTACTATAGTTCTCATTGCGATTTGAAAATCTACAAGTAAGGATCTGTTTTTAATGTAAATTAGATCGTACGCTAATTTTGTTTTGTAGGAATCTATTGAATCGGCATAGTCGGCTGACACCTGAGCGAGTCCAGTTAGCCCAGCAGGAACTTCGTACCTTTTCTTAAAAGAACTAAACTGTTTTTGCAGCGTGACGGCAAATTCTGGTCTTTCAGGTCTTGGACCAATTAGGCTCATGTCGCCAATTAGTACGTTAATCAACTGAGGAAGCTCGTCTAATCTTGTCTTCCGCATGAACCGTCCAAGTTTTGTTATCCTTGGATCGCTCTTTTGAGCCCAGACCGCACCAGATTTAGATTCCGCGTCAGAGACCATTGTGCGGAATTTGAAAATTGTAAAAACTCTACCATGGGTAGTTAGGCGTTTTTGACAATAAATCGCTGGGCCAGGTGAAGAAGCCCTTATAATTAATGATAAAAGTAGCATCACTGGGACTAGGAAAAATAGAAGTGACAGCGAGATAACAATGTCAAAAAATCTCTTTAGCTCCGTGTAAACGATAAGTGCATAACGTTCTTTAGAGGAACTTAGGTCGGGATGGTCTGATACAAGCGTGGTTTGAAAAGTTGACATAATGCTGCACTAACTAATAGAAATTGAATAATAACTCAAGTTTGATCGGGAATATTTTTTTTAGGAATTGGCGAAGTTTTGCAGGAGAAATGGACGTTAAAACATATTTCTACCTTAAGTATCTCTTTTGTTTAATTTCTTAATTTTCTAAGAAGGCTGGACTTTTTTTTAAGAAGTTTAGTACTCCTACAATATTGTCTCTAACCGTCAACTTGTGGCAAGTATCTAGGCATTAATAGCGACAACTCAATCGTTATGTAAATTCGAACATTCAAGTTTGATTTTAATTGGATTTACTTATACTTAAATTTTATTATGACATACGAAAAAAATTCTTCTAGGAAAAATAATGATTTAACAAAGTTTGCTTTTGTTTTATCGTTAGGTCTAATTGCATCAGCGATGATTGTCCGAAATGGCTTTTTGAAAACCGATTCAGGACGTTATCAAATGCCTTCAGATCAATTGGCGTCACAATGTATGCTTTTTGATACCAAATCTGGCAACTGCTATGGAGTTGTTGACGGAGAAATTAGCAGATTCAACCTAAGAAAGACAAAGTATAAAGACAAGTCGGATTTAACGGCCGAATCTTTATCTGGTAAAGTGTCTTCGGTGAAAAGCCCAGTTGTTGCAAATCCTCCGTTGATTGCACCAAGTGAGCTACCTTTAAGTTACCCCGATTAATTACGACAGATTAAGTTTTTCAAATAATATAAGTTACGGGATTACAAACTTTCCTGAAGTGGCAAGTGATCCAGGCGCTTTGACTGGAATTACAACTTCGTTAGATTGTGATGTGCCATCTTTTCGCGTTACGTTAATACTGAAAAGTAAATTTGCATCGGCATAACAAGCGTGACCTTCAACTTCTCCACCAAGGCTGATAGATAAATCACTTGGATTAAAGCTATATCCGGTTCCTTTTAAAAGGTCGCTTTCAGATTTGTAAGTTTTAACAGGAGTCGTTTTTCTAATCCTTACAGACACATTTGTGTTCTTAACAGTCTTGTCTGCTCTTAGGGCAAGGTAAATATTCCCCTGAATCACTCTTGTGATGTCTTCAATCTCAGTAGGTTCACAATGAACTTCGTAAACAAATTGTTCGGCTAGCGCAGCGCTAGAATGACTGAATATAAAGAGTGAGGTTAATAGTGAGAACGTTCTTGAGTTTGGAAACTTCTTCATAAATACTCCATAATAAAAAAGCTGACTAATATGGTCGGAGTATCATGGCATCAGCGGAGCGTCAAATTTAGTCTGAATTAAATAGAAGTCCCTCGTGGGTGAGGATTGGGGAAATAAGTTAGACCTCTTCAAGCTTAATGGCCGTGAATACGACCCGTGTCATTGCGCCCAGCCGTCATTACCGCGAAGGAGTCTGTCCGAGTAATATGAATTTGCGCCAAAACCGTCACCCCTGCGTCCCGCCGTCCCGATCGTCACCCCTGCGTCCCGACGTCTCCCTGCGTTCCGACGTCTCCCTGAGTCCCGATCGTCACCCCTGCGTTCCGACGTCTCCCTGAGTCCCGATCGTCATCCCTGCGTCCCGACGTCACCCCTGCGTCCCGACGTCATCCCTGCGTCCCGACGTCACCCCTGCGTCCCGACGTCATCCCTGCGAAAGCAGGGATCCAGGAGAACTAATGTTTTCAGT
>CAYYIQ010000142.1:0-9129 GCA_964472005.1 uncultured Bdellovibrionales bacterium
CAAATACTTGTGAAACTCCTTCAATATTGGAAATTATATTTTTATGGGAAAGCATTACTCCTTTAGGTGTTCCCGTACTTCCACTTGAAAAAAGTATTGTTGCAATATCGTTTTGAGAAAATTCATGTTCTCGGAATTTACTGAGGATTTGTTTGGTCGTAAAAAACGAAACAAATAATAAGTTTGAGATCTTATCAGTCCAGCGCAAATTACCCAAGATGTCTTCGATGTACAGGGTCCTTGTTCCAGCTGGAACATCGATTTTTAATTTTTCCTGATATTTATGTGATGTAAATAACAACGTGCTATTAGTTTGCTTGAATGCTTCGGCGATTGATTCCTTATCTGCTGTTCCATTTAAGTTTACAGACGTTTTTCCAAGGATCAATATTGCAAGATTTAAAGCTGCTGATGGAGTGCAGTTAGGGAGATGAATTGTCACATTTTGGCCCGACTCTTGTTTCTTTAATTCTTTTATAAATAGTAAGGCTAAACTTAAAAATGTAATTGAATTTAGCGAAAGGCCAGATGAATCAGTAAAAGATTTATTGAAAGGTTTACGTCTTAGCGACTTAATTGCTCTATATGGAATGCTTTGGGAAAGTTCTTCGCGGTTTATGAATGATTCGGTCCCTAATTCTTCAACTTTTTGATATGCCTCCGTGCTGGTAGTGGTCGCAGGAAGCGTATTTCCAAAGGTGATTGAGATTGGAGAGGGGATTTCTCGAGGAAATTTCCAGACAAATTGACCGCTTTTGAAGGAAAACATGCTCCCCCATAATTGATCAATATAAACAGGAACGATGCAATCTCCATCAATGCCTTCCATAATCTTTTCCATCCCACGCTTGAATGGTTGAAGAACACCAATTCTCGAAATCGCTCCTTCTGGGAAAATGCAAACTAAATCACCAGCCAGTATGTACTCTTTGGCTTTTTGCAATGCAGACTCTATAGTTTCTTTTTTCCCTGCCTCAATTGGAATTACTTCAAGTTTGCTGACAATTGGATGGATTAATGGATTTTCGTATATAGGTTTAAACATCAAAAAATGAACTGGTCGTTCAAGGCAGGCCTGAATTAGCGAGGCATCAACGAACGAGATATGATTAGAAATTAATAATGCTCCTCCTTCCGGAATTTTTTCTCTTCCACTGATCTTTACTTTATAAAATGTATTTATTAGCGTCCAGTTCAGCAGTCGAATCAACATGTGTGGGATGTACTTCAGGAGGAATATTGAAATAGCAAGCATGCTTAGTCCACCCATTACGAAAAGCGAACGGACGCCAAAATCAAAATATTCAATGGTAATAGGAATTATTACGCTCATCAAAATAATTAACGTAAATGAGATTTGATTTTGAATGGCTAACATTGTTCCAAGATATTTTGGATTACTTTCACTTTGAAAATAGGAAGATAGCGGAATGATAAATATCCCAGAAAAGAAGCCCAAAAGAAATAAAAGAATCGCGGTCCCAAAATAGGTTGGAGTTGTAAAACCGACAAGAAAGCTTACGATGGAAATGAAGAACGCACCAATAGGAACGAGACCTATTTCTACTCTTCCAAATGAAATTCGCGCGCTTAATATCGAGCCTAATGCTATTCCAACACCAATGGTAACTAGTAAAATCGAGATGTAAGTTTCATTCGTAATTTGTAGGTCTTTTTCAGCTAGGATCACGATATTTATTTTATAAAATGCAGCAAGTGCCCAGAAATATGCAATTGCAAGATTTGTTAAATACAGCGATCGGATACTGAAGAATTGTTGCAGTGACGATTTGCTAGGAATCGGATTGAACTTTAAGTTTGAAATCGGGTTTTTTGGATTTGTATTCCTGATTAATAATGAGACAGCTAGGTTTGCGAGTGATAAATAAGTTAGAATGATCCATAAATTATTTTGTGCGATTTGAGCTCCAAGCAACGTGCCGAGAATTGTTCCAAGGACCACAAACATTTGAAATATTCCGTTTGCCGTTGACAGTATTTTAGTATCGCTCAACTCTGGAAGCAGGCCTAACTTAATTGGAGAATTGACAGCGCTTAATATTCCTTTTAGGAATATTAAGGGGTACGCCAAATAGTAATTCATTGCACCGAAGCTAAGAGCAGCACCAATCATTACAAGAACGTCTATAAATCTATAGTATTTGAAGATTATAGTTTTGCTGTATTTGTCCGCAATTGATCCAGCTATCGGACCAAGGAGTACGAAAGGCAGAAAAAAAAGAGTTTGAATAATCATGATAGTGACGGTGTTTAAATTCTCACCATCATTCGAGGATAGAACTAAAATAGCGGCAAACTGAAAAGCAGCATCAACTAAAATTGAAAGAAAGTGGCATCCTAATATTAACTTGAGGGATGTAAGCATTTAAAAAGTTTGTAGTTGATTCGTTTGCACTAAGGGTACTATATCGCTCGCTTCGATAAATTAACTTAGAACATTTTAATATACCAAGCTTTTTTCTATGTACGAGGGGCTTCACGTGTCTTCGTAGAGATGAATTCTAGCATAATACCATTGTGACATCTTATTGGTGGTAAATGAGCTCGATTTTTTTCCATCCTCACATCCAATTAGGCGCTAGTTGATAAAAGTTCACAATCCACTTCGTCATTTTCTGCATCAGAATGGGTATAGTTTAAATCATCGGGTATTTTCGAATTATTTCCCTCTCAGTGGGAGTCAGTTCAAAGAGACGAGGTTTTAGCTATGATTACCGAGTGTAAATACGTAGAATACGTATGGCGAAATTTAAAAATTTGTTTAATTTTTTTAGTATGTTTGCCGATTACTCTTTAGGATTTTATACTATCTTACTTAAAGTTCTTTAAAACTTATGATTTTTGGGAGTCAGTTATGGCGATAAAAGTAACCGTAATGCCTTTAGATATCGATCCAGATTCTAAGCCATTGGTTCAAATTTTAGAAAAAGAAGAGTTTACAATTGGTCGATTGCCTTCAAATGATATCGTTCTAAACAGGCCCGAAATCTCAGGAATTCACGCCAGACTTCGGCTCGAAAGTAGTTACGGATCTGATCAAGGTAAACTTTATATTACTGATCTTGGAAGTTCTAACGGGACAATGGTTGAAAAAAACCCACTTAGGGCCCGAGTAGAGGTTGCGATGCAGCCTAATGAAAGGATTTTCATTGGAAACTACGTAATCAAACCTGCGTTTCATCAAAGTGAACTTACTGAAAGTTCTTCGGTCGAAAAGGAAAAAGATTCTTCTGGTTCTTCGGCGATTAGAAGGAATTATTTAAGTGATGCCTTAAAAGAATACGAAGAAGGGAAAGAAAATTTAGATCGTAGTAAAGAGATTGAAGAGCGGATTGATCGTTTTGCTGAAGAACGTGCAGTAGCTAACGGAGTTTCTCCAAGTTCGAGTTTCCTGAGTTCGATGATGGATAAAGCAAATCCACTAGATGAAGGCGAAAGTAATTTAGGTTTAAATGCGATGTTTGGACATGAAAAGAAGGAAGTAGAAGCCTTAAGTCCCTTTGGATCAGGTTCTTTTAAAAATATAGATGAAGAAAGTGATATGAATAACGAAGAAACCTTTGAAAGCAAAAAAAATGATTTTGCTGTTTCTCAATCTAGCAATGAAAATGGTTTTGATCGAGCTGCTAGTACACAAGAACAGAACATGACTCGCGAGCTTGCTCGTAATTTTAGAATTCCCACTAAAGATGAAGTCGCTGAAACGATTCCAGAGCCAGTGACTCAACAAGTTACTAAACCTTTGGCTGAACCAGAAGTACAAGAAGAGCCAACCAAGGAAAGCATAGAAGCTAAAGTTGCCGATTCAACAGAATCAGAAGTAACCGATGCTAAGCCAATTCAAGTTTCTAAAGAGAATGTACAAGATAATTTGTCAATTAAGGTTAAAGTTGACGGATCAGATGTAAGATCATTTGATTTTAACGCGGCGGCTTACACCCCAGTAGCTGGTCGAGTTTTGCACAAAGGTTCTCCGCTAATGGGTGTCAAAGTAAAATTGGAGAATTTTGGCGAAATCGAAACTGCTTCTGATGGAACTTTCGTGTTCCCTAAAGTACTTGAAGGTACTGAGTATAAAGTCAGCCTAGAGAAAGCCAAGTTTGAACTGCAGCCTAGTGAGTTCCGTGGAATCTCCGGTCTGAATAATAAAGATATCGAATGTATTGCTACCCAGTTGTTTTCAATAAGTGGTGTGATCAACCACAATGGCAAACCGCTTGGTGGAGTAGTCGTAGATGGTGGAGTTTTGGGTAAGACAACTACGGCAGATGACGGATCTTATATCTTCAAAAATGTGCCGGAAGGAAAAGAATACAATTTAACATTATCGAAAGATGGATACGCTTTTGCGAAATAGTGATGTAATGTAAAATTACTTACGCTATTATCGTTAACAGCACCCTTAGAGAGGTGCTGTTTTTTTTTGCTTTTTTTTTGCTTATTTTTTGCAGATACTTTTGTGAGAACCATCACAAAAAGGTTCTTTCTTCGTAATTTTACAGGGACAAAATGAACATTTTCGATCCTCAAAGATTGAAAATTCCAAGGGAGCAAAGCCTGTGTCACAATGTGAACCGTCACAGAATGGCTGGCTACTTGATTCACCGCATCTACAAAAGCTATAAGTCCCTTTTTTCATTTCTAGCGAAATTGATTTTGTGCCGGCTATTTTAGGGGTATTCATCTGACCTTTAAGTTTGATTTTTCATTCGGTGGAATTAGCGGATACAGCGAAGCAAGAACGACTAAGTTTATAACAAAGATCGTTGTCTTTTTAAAGAGTCAAGACATCGAGGAAATTCGTCGCTGTCAACTTGATCCTTAACAGTTTAAAGTAGCTTTTTCTTCTTTTAGGAGTAAAGAAAAAGTGAAGGCAAGAATAGAAATTATTAAACTAAACCAAAATAAGTTCTGGACATCTAAGTAGTCATTTAGATTTTCAGCCGCCACGGATATTATTAAGCGACCAAGTAAGGAACCTACTCCAATTCCGAGAAAGCTAAGGTATGCTTGCGATTTATGCTTCAAATCTACGGGGAAATATTGATAGATTAATTTTGTTGAGCAAATGTAAATGGCCGCGAAAGAAAAGGCGTGAAATATTTGTGCAACTATAAACCATGGATAAGAGGTAAATGTGTAGAGTATATACCAACGGAAAATAGCTAAAAATAAACAAGACTTTAAGATGTTTAATACTGTAAAGTATTTTTCTAGAAACGTGAAAAGTAGAAAGAAACAGATTTCTGCAAGGACCCCAAGATTCCAAATGATTGAAATTTCACTGGATTTAAATCCTAGTCTTTCAAGATAGAGGGATAGGTAAATATACAAAGGCGTGTGGGCAATCCACATCAGTGAGACACAGAGGAGTAGAATCATTATGTTTTGATTCTTGAAAATTTTTAGAATGGCTTTTTTCGAAATCGAATATTCTTGAAGCGGTTCTAAATGGTTCGACAGTCGAAAACTAGTGATACTTAAAGCGATTATTATTGGTATAATTGCAAGGGTTCCATTTAAGCTATTAAAGTTTTTAAAGATGATCCCAAGTAAGAAAGATAATAGTATAAATCCGATTGAGCCCCAAACTCTTATTCTCTCAAATTTTAAGCCACCCTTGAAATTGTGGTGCACGAGTTCTGAGTCGATTAAAATTTGAGAACCCATTCTGCAAAACATAAAAAGTGGCCATACGATACTTAATGCATAGAAATCTCTTACGCAGATAAAAGTTAAGAATGCGATAATAGATGAAAATTCAAAAAAATTGTTTAAGTTCTTAGGACTAAGATATGAGTGTGAGATTTCCTGAGTGATAGGTCCAGCTAACATAATGCTGATAGTTGTAAAAAGGCTTATCAACGCAATTTCTTTTGGGCTGTTTCCGATGTCGGCAAGATAAATGGGTAAAAAAGCTAGATAATAGGCAAAGAGTCCAACCTGGATAAATTGATATGTAGAGAAAAGACTTTTTAATGAAAGAGTAGGGGAGTTATATTGGTTCATTCTCAGTGATTAAGGTTAGGTCGATAGCTATCAAACAGCACGAATTTGATTCCGAGAGGCGGGGAATAAAACTCCAGAGTAGTATAAGGTGAAAGGGGAATTAAATCTAATTTTCATATTTGTATCGATGTCATTTACGATTGGAGGGATTTTGCCACAGAGACACACAGACACAGAGGCACAGAAAAAAGCAATCGTTTTTGTCCGACATCCGCGGGCACTTCAGAGTTTTTAATTTACTCTCTGATTTCCCTCCTCTGTGCCTCTGTGTTTCTGTGGTAAAATCCCTCCAATCGAAAAACAGATACTAAATAAGCTATCGATTTGTTATCCTAGTTTAAACGTTTATAGAGAATGTTATATTGAAATAAATCCGCGTTCATATTGCCGATAATTATGAGAATTTAAGAAATGGCGTCTATCGTAATCTCAAAAGCGAAAATAGATCTTTTAAATGCTAGATTGCGTGCGTTGGGTATTGATGAGTCTGAATTAAAAGAAACTTTTGTCAGGGGATCGGGGCCTGGAGGACAAAAAATCAATAAAACTTCTGTCTGCGTTCAGTTGGTACATTCACCAAGTGGATTTCAGATAAAGTGCCAGAAAACTCGCTCGCAAGCTCTCAATCGGTATTATGCTAAATTGGCGCTTTGCGAAGAATTGGAATCTCGAAATTCAAATGAAAAGTCCAAAAAACAGCAGGAGAGAGAAAAAGTAAAACGACAAAAACGGAAGCGAAGTAAGCGCGCGAAAGAAAAGGTTCTGGCCAATAAAAAAGAAACGTCAAAGAAAAAGGAAACGCGTAAGAAGCCGGAGCTGGATTAAGATTGAAAATTTTTCAGATAACTCACGATTTATTCAGAGCGGATCTTGATCTAATAGGTTAAGATCCTGTAATTAAAGCGGTTATTTTGTTATGCAGTCAATAGCCACCGAATCTATAGTTTTTTGGCATATCTGCCGACTTATTTAGTATGGGAATTATAAAAGACACTTTACCACAGGTTTCCGCAGCTGCTGTACCAACAAACGTTAGTAGTTCAACGAGATCAGATAACAACGCCGCACAATCTACGGTGGCAAATCAGCCATCAACAGTTGTGAATATCTCTTCGAATTCTAAGGCAAGAACTGTCTCGAGTGGGGCAAATAAATTCGTGGATTCAACTTTTGGATCTGAGGCCAATAGAGATAAGAAAGAAAGTTCCGGAGTAGAAGGCGGTAAATCTAATATTAATGTGTACGCATAACTTTTACTAGATACTTAAAGAAACATTTTTTTCATTCTGTCGATTGCTCGACAATATGATAGAGATTTTCGGCATATTTTTCTTCCGTGTACAATTCGTTCACCACTTTTCGAGCATTTTTTGACAATGAATAATATAGAGCTTCATTGGCAAGTAACGAATCTAATTTGCTAGCTAAGTCTTCGACGTTTTCCGATTCAAATAAAAGTCCAGTTTCATGATCTTTTAGATAGTGGGGAATCCCGTCTACATTTGATGCTATGATACCTTTCTCCGCAGCCATCGCTTCGAGTAAAACTCGCCCCATCGCTTCGGTTCGAGAAGGTAATACAAAAATTCTAGTACTTTCAACGAATTTTATTGATTCTTGGCGTGTTAGTGATTTCAGGAATTCAATTCGATCTTCGAAACCTTTTGCTTGTTCAATGAAAGATGATGGATCGGGGCAGTAACCAGCAATTTTCAATTTCGCATCGGGAAATTTGGGAGCGATTTTTTTGAAAGCTTCAATTAAAATATCAACGCCCTTAAGTTCCCATGGATAACCTAGAAACGAAATAATAGGTTCTTGTATTTTCGTTGGTTTGTACATACCAATTGGAGTAAACTCGTGAGATACAAAGCGTTTTATTTTTGCTGGAAGGTATTCTTCGTTGACTTGATCTCTAAATAAAAACCAAACACCGGTCGCTTGTTTCAACGTAAATTTTATTGAAAGGAGTGCAATTTTTGAAAAAATAAATTTTAGCCTAGATTTAGAAAAGCTCAATGCCTTCTCGGTGACACCTGGAACTTCAACAATCAATGGGACTCTAAATAATTTAGATAAGATGGTACTTGAAATTCCTGGAATCAAAAACCCGTAACAAACGATCGCGTCAATTTTTTCTGACCGTAGTATCGTAATACCAATTTTTAAATAGTGGTAGAGGTGTAAGATATCTTTTATCGGAACGGGCGAGTATGATTTTCTGAAGGTTTTATATTTAAAGTCTTTGAACGATGGTTGGACTTCTTTAACATAAGTTGCTGAGAGCTTACTATCTTCATTTGGCCATGTCGAACCTATTGCATATCCCGTGAAATATTTAGAAAGATACCAAAACGGATTGTCATTCGGCGTCGAACCAGGAGACGCTGGACCAGATAGAATAAAAATTATTTTTTTTCTAGGAGTATTCATCAGATTGACTTTAAAGATTTTAGAATTTTTTGGTTAAATGAATAACTATAAACCGCATAGACTGCAGCGCACGTTACAATTTCCGTAAACAACTGGATTGTTATGGGAAATCCTGGAGAAAGATAGTATTTCGCAAGATAAAATGAAATAACCATCAAAAGTGTACCTGTGCAAGGGTGGAATATTGATTTTAGATAGTCGAAAAAATTTAATTTAATGGCTCTTAGTGTGACGAATAAATAAATTAGTACGAAAATTGGATAAATTGTTAACCACGGAGTCGCCAAAATTGAAATACTGTCGTGTTGTGAGCTGTAGTAGAATGCTACGAACATGATCGGCGTCAGAATTAAATATGCATAAAGTGGCCAAGAGGGTTTTCCTCGCCCGGTGTGAATTATCGAAAGGGGGGACCCGATGGCGACAAATATTTGTGAGATACTAAGAAGTTGAAATGGTATGATAGCCGAGCTCCATTTCTCACCCAGTAGAAGAGGGATTAATTTATCTGCGACAAGAAACCCACCAATAAAGATCGGTAAAATAATACTATATGTGACGTTAGTAAACTTAAGAAAAAGCTCGTTAAATGATTTCTGATCGTCTTTTAACTTGGAAAATGCTGGGAAAACTGCGGATTGGAAAATTGATAGAATCTTTTCAATT
>CAYYIQ010000143.1:0-9091 GCA_964472005.1 uncultured Bdellovibrionales bacterium
TGTTGAATCTAAAGGCTGGGCAAACGGATTTGAACCACTTAAAACTCTCGATAGAAATAGTGACGGCGTCTTAACTGGAGAGGAGCTTGAGAAATTGTCACTTTGGTTCGACTCTAACCGAGATGCGATTTCTCAAGTGGGAGAAGTAAGGCCTCTAACCGATAGTGGTATCCACGAGTTGAAGCTAGGAAAAATTGAAAAAGACCCTAAACTAACTGATTTATACGTTAAAAACGCATTTGCAAGACAATTCGATGGAAAATCTATCACGGGAGATATGGTTGATTGGTTTACTCGAAGTTATGCGACTCCAACTGAAGCACTAGCTTACGAAAGCTTCAGAATGTTTGAAGGCCAAGAAACTCATCAGACTGAAAGTAGTAACGAATTACCGACCACAGCAACTGATATCGATCACTTAAAAGAAATGAGCCTTGATAATTTCTCGGGAATCTACCTCTGGAAGTTTAAGGGAGACGTTCCTGAAAGTATTAAAGGGTTAAATGACAATGGCATTATAAGTATAACAGATGAAGATGGTAAATTATCGGGACATTTATATGTTGAAATACCTTTTGCTCACGTCAAAACCAAAAAACAGTATCGTACCCTAATGGTAAAAAAGTTCGATGCTCAAAAATTTATTCGTGAAAACGACAAGAAGGTAGGAATACGATTCGTCCTAAATGATGAGAACGGAATGACAACTACCGAAATATTCAAAGATAATACTGGAGAAAATTTAGTAGGAAGTACAACAAATAAATTCGTACCAAAAGGAGGACTTCCAACTAATCTGAGCTACGAATGGTTAGCTACTCCTTGGGAGAAAAAATAATTGATATTCTCAAGCAGCAAAAATGTTAAGTCTTTAAGACATATTAATATTTTTATGTTTACTGCAGCATAAAAATCGCAACTCGGCGGCTACGATATAAAGACTTAGTCGAGATCGATTTTCTCAAGTTTTTTATTGAGGATCTTATCCTACTCCGTGCATAGGATCCTCGACGACCTACTTATCTTTATTCAACGCTTCCACCACCGATGATATTTTGATAATTGCGGTTCCAATTAGTCAAGACTGTTTCCTTTGAATCGTGACCGAATCTATTAGACTTGATAAAGGTTAAGTGCCAGATGTTATCTGATAGGAAAAGGGACGCTAATAGGCTGTCTGTTTTTGCACAAAAGAACTCGAATTAGGGAAGATCACTTTCATTGCTCGTTGAAGAACTGAATTTCACCTAAAGCATTTGTTAGTATAGTTGTTTCTTTCTTAACCGTCTTTCCTTTCTCTGTAATTGTCGCATCAACCGAAATTGAGAAGCTTTTATCAGAGCGCAGTTCAGATAAAAGAGTTAAAGACTTCGGTTTTCCTTCAAATTTTGCAATTGCCATTACGATAACTTCGTTTCCGACATCTTGATGTCGATGAGTGCCATCTGGCCAAGTAATAAAGACTTCCTGCCAAACTGAATTTTGGTCTCCACTTTTAAACCGCACTTTTTTACTGAATTGAGTTTTTATCAAATTTAACTGCGAAGTCGAAAGCTCTACTTTACCTGACTCTCGCTCGGAGCTGAAAACTTCAACCGGCAGTGAAATCGCGACATATACTAATTCGCCGATAACATTTACTGTACCTCGACCCGCAGGTATCAAATGAGCTTGAACAAAATTCACCGAGGAAAGAGTTAAAATGGTTAAGAGAATCAAGAAGTTTCTTATTTTCATAATGCTTAGGTCTCACCTTATAAAATTATTAAACGCACTAGATAGGAATTGGAATTTTGTCTTTCAGATTATCTATACTAGTCGGTTCGAGGAGATGGTCAATTAAGAAAAGGGGGCGGCCCATTATCTCCAGATATTACGGACTCCCCCTATCCTAATGCCCCCTTAATGCATCGCTGGATGAATGGATAGGTGTCAGTGACATAGTAGTGGTAGGTTCCTTCGGGAAACTCTGGAGTGACTCCAGTCCTGCCGTTGCATTCGTCTAGATCGCCACTACCTTCTATATATTCCCAGTCTTGCTCAAAGTGCCCCATAGGGATTAGACCCGTTGACGGCCTACCAGCATCAGCCTCGTCTTTCGTATGATAGCTACTTCTCACTATTTTTAAACTTGTAGCACTGTCTAATGCGTCACTATATCCAAATCTCGCGTAAATTGGGTAACCATCTTTTGCCCAACCAACTAAAGTCATCGAAGATTCGCTCTCAGTATTAAGTTTCGGCAAAAGTTCTTCTGGTACTCCATGGTAATGATAAGTTCCACCCGGCTGCACATGTGCATTACTTGTATCAGTTCCAAAATCGAATTTCCAAGGGCTAACCTCTCCTGGCAATGCCACCATTCTCCACGTATCTCTCCCAGCTCCTGGGTCACAATCTAACTCATCTACTGCTTCATCAGGACAAGTTCCCGCAGTACCAGGATCAAATTTCACACTGTTTATTGCAAAACCAGGCTCTTTAACAGGGGTCGCAATATTACGGTTTACTGGATGTAAGGGGAATGTCCATTTTACATCTTGCGCTAAAATGGGAGTCGCAAACTCACCATTAGTTACACTATGGTTAGGCACACCATTCCCTATCAAAATTCTTTCCGAATTTTCACAAATCCACATAAAGGAATATTCTAAATCATCAGCTACAAATCGATTTATTCCGCTCTCTGGGCTAAAGACCGAATAGTTTAACTTCTGCGTACCTCCGTGCTCAAAATCACATAAAACGTTTGAGTAGGTCAAAGTACTATTTACCTCGAATAGATCCTCATCGGACGATGAAGAGCTATTACTTCCGCATGAGGTAAAAATCGTAAATAGTAGTAACGCTAAGAATCCACTTCGAAATCCTTTCATTTTCTTCCTCAATTATTCATTTTCAAATTTAGAAACTTCTAAAAGACAGTCAAACAATGCTTTTTCAAAATCAAAAATTGCAAAACAACTAATAATTTCTTAAGTTGTCGGTGAGAGGTTATAGTTTTACGAAATCAAGTCTAACCTCTAGTCAACTTCCTCAGCCTTTAACCGTAATAAAAACCCAAGAGAAATCAATAAACGTGAAGAAAATGCGAGTTATGTGCTGGCATCCCCCTTGTCTTTCCTCCAATATTTAAATAACCTTTCTTGGGTTACGCTTCATACGATTCCAAGCAGAGAAAAGTGTCAAAAATAGCTTCTCGGCGAAAAATCTCTTTTATTGAACGACACAAACATCACCCCTCAAACGTCACAACAGAAGATAAAACAAAATAAACCATGGGAGTTATTAGATGAACACTAATTTTATAGCCTTTAAAACTTTTATTTTTGCCACTTGTTTACTCATGACCACGTTTGCTATCGCACAACCGCATCCTGAAAAAATGGTAGAACGAATTGCAGAGGATTTAAACCTTAGCGAAGAACAAAAATCTGAGATCCTCAAAATACATGAGCAAGCAGCGAGTCAGTGTCAAAACGCGGAATCAAAAAAGGATCATCACAAGTGCATGAGAAAGCAAAAAGACAGCATTGATTCTGCCACTAAAGACGTTCTGACCACAGAACAACAAACCAAGTTCGACGAAATCAAAGCAAGTCACCCAAAACACAATAGGAATAAAAGTCGCAACTAAACAAATTATGAGGGGCTGGACACGAAGCAGCGTGCTATCTTTAGCATGCTGCTTCGCGTTAATCAGAAAACTCATAGATATTCTTTTCAGTCAGAAAAAAATACTAACTTGCAGGACTATAGAAGAAATTTCAGGAACAAAGTTGAAACAATTTAAAGTAACCCGACAAATAATATTGCCAAACTTTAATAAATCTTGCCATACTGAATGAAGGACTAATCGATTTGTGATATTCAAAGTTTACAGTTAATAGTGTTTCGGTCGTCCACAACAAGTAGAGATTATAGGAAATTGCAAAACCTGTTATACGTATTTTAAAAACCCGAGTCCTTTAACAGAACTCAAAACTATTTTGGTGAAACTCCTTCGTGGTTAGCGATAGTTCTCAAAACGATTTCCAAGTGATAAAAAGAGTACTGAATGGAAGTACTCATAGCTATTCAGCGCTTGTAGAAAAATATCAACCTCGTCTCCAAATATTTTGCGCTCAGATGCTTTCTTCTAAAGAAGCTGGGCGGGATGCCTCACAAGAAACTTTTATAAAGGCGTTTCAATCTCTTAAGACTTTCAGAGCAGATTCGTCATTTGCTGCATGGCTCTTTCAAATAGGAAGAAATCATTGCATAGATCTTTTAAGAAAAAATAAACGTCGACCCCAAAGCGAGTATGATGAAGACAGGGGATACCATCATTCGAACAAAACGAACTTTGATTCGAAAATAGAAGCAAAAGACTTAACGGCCAAAATACTTCGTTTGCTACCTGAAAAATATCGAGAACTAATTTTGCTGAAAGAGTCTCAAGATTTGACGTATGAAGAGATCGCAAAAATAACAAGTTCAAGCTTAGAAAGCGTTAAAGGTCGTCTAAAAAGAGCTAGAATAGAAGTAATTAAGATAATGAAAGATTTTGAACTTAAAGATAACATTTAAAAATTTAAAATTATGCAATATATATGACACATCATTGCAGTTAAAAACGTATAGAGTGTGTGAGTAAGTATATGAAAAAACAAGATAACGACATTTTTGAGGCAATTGACAAGGGTCAAGATTTAGACAAATACCCAGAAGACCTAGTCTCGCTAGTTGTCGATTTTAAAAAAGATTTGAAAAAAGTATCTGATCCTGATCAAATTTTCGTTAATCAGGTAATGTCACGTATTCGACAAGAACCTCAAAGAAAGTTTCCATCATTCTTCGAGATATTCTCATGGACTCCACAAATAGCAGGGGTTTTAGCTTCGTTGGCTCTTTTCTCTTTCCAACAAAATTTTTCAGACACTTCAACTGGTCCTACTACCTATAGCTCAAACGTATATTTTAACGATTCGATAGAAAAAGATCCATTATTTAAAAAAAGTTCGCCTGATTATTCGGTCCTACTTCATCTGGAACTTGAGGAATAAAAATGAAAAAATTTATTAATTATTCAGTACTCCTTTTATTGGGTTTCGCGCTAGGAATGTCTTCAAGTCATCTTGTAAAAGGACGTCATTTTCGGCCACCGCCACATGACATGAAAGACGGGCCTAGAGATCCAAGTGAACATTTTGTAGAGCGGCTTACGAAACATCTGAAATTAGATGAAGACCAAAAAGCCAAGGCTCTTTCGATTTTCAAAGTGCAACATGAAAAACTTGAAGAGATAAGAAAACAAACTGTTCCACAATTTGAGAGTATTAGAGAAGAAACTCGAAAAGGAATCCGTGAGTTACTCAATTCTGAGCAGCAAAGTATCTTCGACTCCTCTCACGGTGATCGTCTTGGTAGAAGGCCTCATTTCGGTCGCCGCCCACCTCGTTTCGAAGAATAGATTTTAATTGAACGTTTTCAGATACGCTAAAAACAAGGACTTGGAATTTGACTAGTTTTCTGATTTTGGTTTTGCGGTTAAAAATGAGCGCAATTTTCAATAACAAACTACGCTCATTTAAAAATTTCAGTTATGCTAAGAACGACTGAGTCTCGTTTTCGCTAGAACTGTAAGAATTCGAATTGTAGAACGAAGAAACCTTTGCAGCATTTATCGAAAGTGAACCAAAACTACTACTAGACTCTTCACTTTGCTCAAGCAGAGCTAGAAGATAATCTTCTGTACTCTCTTCGCTAGTGATAGACTCCGACTCTTCTCCTGGTGGTGGGCCTTCAGGTTTAGGACCTCTTGGTCCCCTCGCTCCCTTTGGTCCTCCTTGAGGAGGTCCGCCGCCTGCTAAATGTTCATCAATTTTGCTTTGCAGTTCAGCCAACTTTTCTCTAGTAATATCCGTCGGACCGTTTTCCGGGGTTTTGAGACCACTAGCTGCTGAATAAGTTTCAAGTTCACTTGAACTTAAAGACCCATCCTTATCAATATCAATAGTATCAAAATTATTTGATATATCGCTTAACGCGTTTTTCGCCTCTTCGGGAGAGAATCCTGCCCTACCTCCCCTTGGCCGCTGAGTCTGCAATGGTGAAACACCATTCGCATTCGAAGCTCCAGTTATATTCATATATTCCTCCATACGTTATTGTGTCATAGAGGGGGACGTTAGCCAGCAACAAAAGTGTCGACCTTTTTATTTATTTTCTTGAATAGAAAATAAAATTATAAAATCTAATGAAATTGATTAGTTGCGTTATCGTAGTTGACCAGACTCACGGGATTCATCCATAAAGGATTGGGTACACTTAAGCGCACAGATATCTTACCGTACATCACAATCTTGACACCTATAGGTTTAAGCGAGGCTATTCTTCGATAGATTCTTGAGGTAGATGGCTCCATACGAATCTAGCGAGTAGTCATATAAAGCATTTCTTTACACACAAAGTTGTGTAACAATTACAAGTTTTTCCCAAGTGTTCTGTAAAGTAATCTAAAAGATTCTTTGACTTTTCATTAGGCGATTGTCACATACGGCCTGACAAAAACCATCATTAAGATATTCAAATCTCAAACTAATCTTTAACGGAGTAAAATCTCGTCTCCGAGAAAAACTAGGTCCACAGTTCTAGAAACGCCTAATCAATTACAATCCCCAGATTTTCGGCTTCGGTTTTCATCTTATCACACGCTGTTGTTTTAACGTCGTCTTCTTCCATTAGTTTTGAACAACCTAAATCGACCATACTTTTCATACAGGCTGAAAAGAATGGTTTCAATTCTTCATGTCCTGCTATCTCCTTCCGCATTTCTTCAATTATGCTATCGCACATCGAGGTAACCATTGCTTCCATCTGCGGAGCTGGGATTGCACTATCACCATCTTCTCTTATTTTATCCAAGGTACATGAACGAATTCGGCTACAAAATGCTTTTTCATCCGAGCTTAATTCTAAAGCGAAGACTGAAGAAAAGAATAAAAATACAGACGTAAAAACAGCAGCTTTAAACATCATAAATGAATCCCCAAAAAATCATATATTAATAGAGCCAAATTATCCTAACCGAAAAATGGATTAAGAGGAAGACATGAAGAGATACCTACGAGGCTTTCAAAAGCCACCTTTAATAAAATTTCATTTCTTTCTAGATACTCAGTCGCTATGGTTAATCTCTAAACTAGAATTGGATACGAAGGAAATTAATCGCGGGGAATTTACTGAGTCAAATTGGTGTTAGCGTTGGTTGGAAAATATAATTCTCTACGCAACAAAAAATAAAGATTACACTTCAACTAAATAACAGCAAAAAGAACTCAATACTCACTTCGAAGTTAACCACCTTCTTCTTCTGCACCAAATGAAATTAACATTTCAAAGTACACATCAGAGCTTGATGTTTCACTTAAATGCAGATGCTCAGCTTCCCATATCAATGGTATTTCAGAATAGTATCTCAGCCGGAATTTTTGCAGTACTGCTTCGAACAATGAAAGATTCCGAGTCTCTACAAAAATAAATTTATGTTCATCCATTTCGACAACATTCTGACCTTCCAAGTCAGTCACCTTAACTCCGACAAAGCCGTCTTCAAGTATAATTGTTTTAAAATCTATAAGCTTGGATCTGAACACGCAATTATCCAGATCCTCTCTTAGGTGCGTGACTATAGGATGACCGAAAACATCAAAAACTAAATCTTCCGGATCACAAAGTTCCTCTACGATTTCATGACTATAACAAAATGAAACATCAACCATTTCACCAAGGCATGCTGTCAGTTCGAGGAATAATTCAAATAATATTTCAGCTGAAGCTACGATCGTCATTATCGTATCTTCTGAACCAAAATGAGTACTATAACCTTGAATAGGCTTTACCTTAAGATCATATGCGGGAACTACTGCACCAGTAAGCTGAAAGTCTCCGTACCGTAGAATGTGAGAGTGAGTCTCGACTTCATCTTCATCCAAATTTGAAAACGAGTCTGATGAGGAATCAAGTTTAGAAGGAAAAAACATCTTTTAAAACCTTTCGTTGAAAAGTAATCTTTCTTGATTAGACAATAGAAGTCTAATTCAGAAAAATTTAATGTCCGCCTCTCCTAATTTGAATTTAAGTAAAGAACTGAATTTAGACTATATATACTATGAGAAATTCCAGCACAAATCATCCCATATAGTATTATAATCAAAGGAATAATGTTTTTAGATAACGTCTTTAGACATCATCTATCAACTTAATATTATCGTGGAAGTGGCTAAGCTGTCACCATTGTGATGCACGGATATCTAGAACCGTCAGCTCAACCAACCACAAGTACTATTTATCTATGTTTGATCCGACCACAGCTGCCATCTGCATCATATCAATGGTTTCACCCACTTTGATGCTTGTAAGGTCAGTCAACTTACCAGACTTACTTGTAGATTTTGTATTCTTAAAAATAGGCAACAAAGTTTCATCTGTAACGATGTATTTGCCGGCATTCTCAGGCGTCCCATTCTCACTTTTAGTTTGAAGTTTGTGAGCCTTGATATAATCCCAAAGTTTCTTTGTGATTTCAGTACGAGGCAATTCAGTCGCGCCTAACATCGCCGCTAATGCGGGCTTTAATTGAACAGGTTTACTTAAACCTTTTGCTTCTTCGGCCATTTTTTAGATCCTTTCGTGATGAGAGTTACAAATCATTAATTTTACAAAAGATTGTTTAACACACTTAAAGTTTTATTGCAGCCCCCAATAGGAGCATAATTTGATCAAGAATCTCCCCAAACCTACGCTTCCAACACCTATTCAGCATAATAAGAAGTGACCTTTGCTGCTCTCAGCAGTTCACAGGTCAATCCGTCTTTACAATGGAGAAGTCAATTAAACTTACTTTTTGCAAAATTATTGGACATTTGGGTGACTAAAAAAAGATGATCCATCATTTTGCAAGCGCATACGGATATGCGAAGTTTGGCATTTGGCGTAAAGAACATTTAATACTCGAACGGCAAATTTTCAACTAGAAGACGGTTTGGAGTCGTACCTGCGAAAGCAGGGATCCAGGAGAAACAAATCACCTATGCTGTCTAATCACGAT
>CAYYIQ010000144.1:0-9027 GCA_964472005.1 uncultured Bdellovibrionales bacterium
ATTCCGCTTTGCAACAAAACCAAGAATTTTCCCGTTTGAAATCACTGCGGCGCAGTTAAATACGGCCTTTCGGTGAGCGATTGGCAAACCTACGACGGCGACGATCCCTTTGGTCAATGGAAGTATCTGTTTAAGCATCTTCTGAGCTCTTACCTGAACCATAGGCATCAAGAACGCTTTTTCACACCCGTAACCCGTAATTGCCAATTCCGGCAACACGACGACTGAGGCGTTTTCAGAAATTGCATTTTCGATTCCAGATTTAATATTCGAAAAATTTCTTTCCCAATCCAAAGGTGTTTGATTGACTGTAACAGCTGCTACTTTAATAAGCTTTGTCATCTTTCCTACTCCAGAGACGAAACAACCTTAAAAAAAACAGCTTTCGCTGTCTACAATTCTGAGTATAACTCACAAATGTAGACAGACATTTTTCATCTACTCACATCAACATGACAAAAAAATTTGTAATACAAGTTCACTTCATATTGATACTACAAAGTGCTCTGTCAACAATATTATTGAGATATCGGCGTAGCTTTTGCGCCGAATTTAACCTACTCCCATTGCGAATTGGGATAGAGACGGTTTTGAGATATAATCCTACGAATTGCTGGTGCTGGTGGATGACTTCCCTTTCGGATTGCGGTTGAATGAACGTCTTTGTGCATCGGCAAAACTTTCATCGAGACTTCAAGCTCACTCCAGTCTTTCCAATTTTTTTCAAGACCTGCGCTGTCTGTAGATGTCACCCAAGTTTGCGATCCGGAATAATTAGTTCGCCACCACTTAATAAAATCAGCCGCATAAACATATCGAAAATCGCTAATATAAATATGTCCGTTCTTAGGAAATCGAGAAGACGGAAGACCACTATCTTGTAGTAAAGCTTCCCACATCTGCAATCTCAATTCGAAATCAGCCGGCTGAACATCACCTTTCCATGGATTGTGAAAGGTCGTAGCAATTACGATAAGTCCATTTTCTATTTCGTGAATTTCATCTAAAAGTTTTTGAACCACCCATAGGTGTCCTTCATGAACGGGATTGTAAGTTCCTCCGCAAATAACCGCATTAAATGACATCATCTGATAAAACCTTAAATTGGTAAAACCTGGAAAATCGGGCTTTTACGCCGATATCTAAACAATACTTGTTGTTGTACTTTTTGTAATAACGAAAAACACAAAGAGAGAAGTTGGCTTGAAAAAACTTAGCTAGAGAGGATGAATTCCCTAGCCTAAATAGAACAATAAATTACAGCTTATACTTACGTAGCAGAAGATCTGCTAAATAATGGCCTGTTGGAACCACAGAAACGAAAGATGGATAGTGGGCACAATGTGTATACTTTGGGTATGTATCCCCACAGATAACACCCGAGAAAAATCCAGAATTAAATATTTTCCCAATCGGATCTCCCGCGAAATCAGGGTGAGTTATTAAGAGAAAAACTTTATTTGCTCCAGCGTCAAGATGAGCTTTAGCCCCGTCGATTGCAGTTGAACCGCCTCTTAACATATCATCTACAAGGATCACTGTGCGATTTCGAACGTCACCAATAACATCACCTAGGGTGTGAGTCTCCGAACTTGAGGAACGTTCCTTCACGACAAGTCCGTAAGGAACTCCCAAGGTATCTGCCAAATGAATCACTTTACTTTTCCGACCTAAGTCTGCCGATCCGATAGCAATATCGTCCCCGAATACGCTAGAACTCCCCGAATTCTTCCGAATCAGGTCGATCCAAAGATTACTCGAATAAAGTGTCTCGGTTACAATCTGTCTTCGATCACAGTAAAACTCCATCGTTTCAGCATGCAAGTCGAAGAAGAAAACACGCTTTCGAATTCCAGGAGCAGGAGCGTCGGAAATCCTTTCGCAAATATTCTTTGCAGCTACAATGTCACCAGGATGATCTCGTCTTTCTTTTGTACCATAACGCATAAATGGAACTAGGTAGTTAACTTCACTAGCAACTCGACCAAGTTCAGTTCCACAAGACAACATCTCTTCAAAGTCTGCCCGGTCCGTACTTCCAACGACTAATACTTTTCGATCTCGGGCAATATCCATTTGATGTTCAGAAATCGCACCCCATATTTCACTGTTCGGATGGGTTCCTTCGTTGAAAACGCCTTTTTCAAATGAACCAGAAGCGATAAACGCTTTTTGGATGTGATCGTAGCGGCTAGTACAAAAAACGATAGTCCTAGACAAAGCACTTCGCATAATCGTCATACTCCCAAGTTTTTAGAATCTAAAAAACCTATACGCCAAATTCTCTCTTTGCATTTAACTATTAAAGAAAGAATCTAAATTCTACTCAGATTAAATTATAAAAGAAACTTAAAGAAATAGTGAAAGTAAAAAGAGAAGTAGATACAAAATGTACCTACTTCCAAAAAAAGTTGTGTCTATTAGCGAGATCGTTCAGCGATAATCATTCCTCTGATTCTGGAATCCAGCTCAGGAGAGATTCCCGCTGGGTAAGGATGTGGTTCTTCGATTCGTCGAACTGATTTGTCAAGTGATGCAACCTGCGATTTTACTCGGGCCCTTACTTCATCAAACGAAGGAATTCCACCTTGAACTACACCTGCGTACGAAGCTGGCTTTAGCAAATCATGAAAGCGATAGTCATCAGGAATTCGTTTACTTTGAATAAGATCGGCTGGGTTAACAATCAATCGATCGTCACCAGCTCGACTAACCCGTGGATCATAAATGCAATCACCGACAAACTTACCAGCCGTATCGGAGTATCTGGCAACTTCTTGCATTCCAGGGATTGTTATCTTAACAGTATCGGAGGACAACTTAATTCTGTCTTGCAGAACGCCGTTTTCATCTTCGATAGCAACAAGTTTTAGAACACCGCCGAGCGCTGAATCTTTACCACCAGTCGCGAGTTCTGTACCAGGAGCATAGATGTCAATCATCGAACCATCGCGCTCGTGAGCACCGATCTTATACTCATTGAGCTGGTTCGAAGCTAGGATCTTAACGTAGTTTAGACCAGCATCATCGAGGAGACGACGAGCCTCTTTGCTTAACCATGAAAGATCTCCCGAATCTAGGCGAATTCCAAAAACTTTGTGTCCTTGTCGCTCCATTGTCTTGGCTACAGTGATAGCGACAAGAACTCCTTCGAGTGTATCGACGAGAAATACCGAATTAGCCGGAAAAACTCTTCCATACGAAGTAAACGCATCGAAGTTATTTCCAAAAGAACTGACATAACTGTGGGCAAAAGTGCCATAAATTGGCAAGCCAAAAAGTTTACCTGCCATCAAGTTACTAGTCCCGGCCGCACCAGCACAATAAGCGGCAATAGCTGCAGTCAAGTGTCCGTCAAGACCCTGACCGCGGCGAAATCCTGACTCTGATATCGGCTTACCGTTTGCTGCATAGACCATACGAGCAGCTTTTGTTCCGATCAGTGTCCAAAAATTCAACTGATTTAGAAAAAATCCTTCCCAAAAATTAAATTGCCAAATTGGCCCCCTGAATCGAACAATCGGTTGTCTTGGAAAACAAACCGATCCCTCTGGAAACGCATCAACATAAATCTCATTTTTGAAGTTCGAGAGAAAATCAAAAAACGATTCGTCTGCAAAGAGTGGTTTACCATCTCGACCATCTAATGTTGCAAGATAGTCAATTGTCCCAGACGGGATAGTTAACTTTTCAAGAAATTGTTGAATCGAAGCAAGTCCCATAAAAACGGTATAACCTGCATCGAACGGATTTTCTCGAAAGAACCAATTTCCGACTGCTTGTCGATGAGCCATGTTATTTTTGTACCATGCATAGGCCATCGTCGCGCCGTACAAATCTGCCGCTGGACTCAAATCAATATTACGATCAATGTAGTATTCAACTGGAGTACGATAGGTTTTACGGTTTAAGCCACGTTCACGTCGAGTAGTCATTATTCTACTTTCAACCAAAGGGGTAAAAAAACATAAGTGAACCTATTTCACTATTTCTCAAAAAGAGACCGATCAATGACCTTCATCTGAGAAATAATTTTTTTCTTCTACTCAGCTAAAATTTGGATGGTAAATTGCCAATGAGAGTTTAGAAACAACAATAAGTTTCAATTGACGACTAAATTACCGATGACAAACTAGTTTAGTTATTAATTAATAAAGAAAGGAATGAAAAAGTGAGGAAGGGTTTTGACCTTTCCTTCCTCACTGTAATAGTTAGAACCTCTTACGTTTTAGGTAAAACTAAAAAATTTGAAAAGACTTTACTGTGAGGAACACAGTTCTACAGTTTAACTTGCGAAAACGAGTTAATGTCCGCAGCTTCACTTCCGGCGACGGCGGATTGGCTGACCTGCTGTAACCATGCGCGAATTGCACTTGGATCATTAGGTAAGCCTTTGACGCAATCGGGATCCAGTCCGCATTCCGCACCAAACGCTTCGTAATTAGTTACGCCGTCATCAATTCCACCAAGATAAATCATATGGCGCTCTTGACGTCGCATATCCTCGACCAAAGTTTTGACTTCTGAAGGTTTGCAATTCCAATCATTATTTCCACCGTCAGTCAAAAAGATGGAAATTGAAAATACTTCGGAACCGTCTTGAGTATAAACCGTTGATTGAGCTTGAACAGTACCAAGCACTCGCAACATCCAACTACATAGCGGCGTCCCTCCAAGAAGTCTTGTCTTGGGCGGCAACGGAACGAAGTTAAACTTTGGATTTTTAGCGGTATGACCCGGCAACACCAAATCTCTGAATTCAAAGTGAATCCCACTGTTCCCATCGAACTCATTGATATAAGTCGAATGAGCCAAGATTTCACTAGCTGCCTTCGATCCTGCAAGTGAAGTCATAATCAGATCATGACCTTCGCACGCCAATTCCCAGTTTGTCTTAGCAGTTCCTGGACCAATATGACCCATGGACGGGGAATTGTCGTTTCCTGTCGAAACAAGAACCACTTTAGCGGCACGTTTCTTTTCTCCCTGGGCTAACGCTGCATTGATTTCGGTTTGCAAAGGGTCTAGCAGGGCGACCGAGTCACTGCTCAACTCACCAAACTCTTCAGCAGTGTTAAATAAGTCTGCTGCGTTCGAAACACTCATATCATTTCCTTTGGGACATTGTCCCGATTGAAGTAAACTAACACAGAAACATCAACACGACGTTGACATCTAATCCACACAAACTAGAGTAAGTTAAACCCTAGTCTAATATCGACCGAGTAATGAATCACTAAGCAGCGTGCGCTGCTACAATCTGTTGCATAACACCTGGCCAGCTTATCATCGGATCAGTCGATTTAACGAGATGCATTTTGGCATCTACAAAATCTTTGAGTGCTTCAGCAGCTTGTTTTTCATAGCCGGGAACTGGACTCATGCAATCTTCCAACAGATAGATCTTCGAAGCAAGAGCTCGATTCTTTTTGAGAATACGACCCAAGATATCGTAGATACCTGCACGAACACAGTGCGAAGCGGCTTCGCCACCGATAATAATCGCATCATAGGTCAAAATCTTTTCGATAATTCGCTCAGAATCTCGACCGACCGCATCGCCGTTGTGGTCAACGGTAACCTCCGAACCAAATGGGCTGTAGGCTTCGGTAAGTTTATCGAGCCCCTTCACTTGAGGAATCATGCGTCCACCACGTGTGAACTGATGGAACATCACTGCCTCTTCAACTTCGGGGAACAAGGTATAACCTTGACTTCCCAACTGAGCGTGAAGCGGCCAGAGAATCAACGGATCGCGAGGACGATCACGGTCTTCGCCGTTGATCGAAAATACTCGAGGTTCAGCAAGCTTATGAACATAATAAGCCAGATACTGCTCGAGATACCGACGATCTTTGCCAATCCAATATGGCGCAAAATCCGAGGGCCTGAACTCCTGATAGTTATCTACGGTAATCGCCGTAAAAGGATCAGGGTTCTTCCCTGTCGATTTATAGACCCACATCGGCGTATGAAAGATATGGGGCACAAAGTGACTATCAAAGGTTAACATCGTGTCCGTGATGACACGAAGATTTTCCAATAGTAGTCGAGCGAAACGATAGCCATCTTCTGGAGCACCAGGAACGCCAAGTTCCGCGTCCTGATTACCAAAAGTATCGGCATAGTCGATTCCAAGTAACAACACTCTTTGCGTATCGTCTCGTGACGGCGCAATCTGATGAGTATCAGCCCAACTTTGACCTAACTCCAATAGCCCATCTCTCGCAAGCTCCGGAACTCCGATGAGATTCGCAACAAATGGATTTGCTTGATACCACGGTCTACGACCATGGCCGGTAGCTTTTGCTGGAAAAAAATCAGGAAGTGGTAGTGTTAAAGAACTTTTTGCAGTCGACATCGTGAAACCCTTTCAATTTGGTCTCGGAGAAAAACGATAACAGACACAATACCTGTTATCTTAAAAACTAAACACTTGCGGCCTAGCAGATCAACGAAACCTACTTACTCCGTATAGTGTGTACTTGCCCGCCTCTAATCCGATAGAGGACTTCGTCATAAAGCAAACGATCAGTTGGCAAAACCACACCTTTCGTTCCTTCGAACTTCATAGCTTCGATAAGCTTTCCGTTCTGCTCCATGATACCAACAACTCCTTCGTCAGTAGCGGCCAACAGGCACTCTATCCTTTGTCCACTCCCCGACTTCAACTGAGCTGCGCATTTTCCAAGATGGATAAATCCGCTAAGCCAGGTGTGGTCAGGACTTCCCTGCTCGACGCTCAACGACGAGGAACATTCACCATTCTTGCGAATAATAAAACAGTTGTTCGTTAAAACTCCTTTATCTTCTGTGGTAACAAACAACCACGCCTTAGATTTTGAAAAATAGACTGACGCATGCCGCAAAGTTCCCTGAAGATCGGGCATATTCTGCACCGAAACAGAGCCTTTTTCTTCTGTCTTGAAAACTTTAACTTTCTGAAGACCTCCTACAAAATAGAATGCAATGCCAAATGTATCACCTACCCAAAGCAAAGTTTGATTCGACAATGTTTCATCAACGAAGTCACCCTCAATCGAATTAGACTCCTTGATCAGATGACCACCTCGTAGATAGAAAATGTCAGTTTCGTTTCCGGCGTACTGCGGTGATTTTCCTCTAAACCGTTCGGCCTGAAGGCGCCTTGGATTTTCATTAGGAGAAAAGCAAACAGCTGTGCCATTCATTGAAACGATTGTTTTATTGCCACAGATCGCATACTCAAAATCACGATCCAGTGACTTGGTCAGGCCGATCGAGCCAAACTCTCGCTTAAACTCATCTCCCTTCTGATAAAGGTATCGTAATTTACCTCCCTGAAAACACGCGGAAAGAATCTTTGTACTTCCAAGGTCAACTACTTTTTCAATGACAAGATCCTTTGTGATTGAAGCAACTGTAATCTCTGGAGCAGAGGGAGCTGCACAATTCGGGCAAGAAGTACGTGCATGATAGAATCCACAAGAAGAGCAATTAGTCCATCGTAAATTTTCCAAAAGTTTACGCATACTCTTTCCCCTCACATCCTTGTGAAGCAGAAGATCGTAGTGATGCAAAATGTCATCTGGTAGACAACGGAAATGCGTCGCCCACGTTGGATATTTTACATCAGGGTGAAAAACTGAAACTCTACGTAATGCTCTTTCATTTGGCCTAATACCTGCTACCTTGGGATCCTTTGTTTTTAACGGCAAGGCACCTTCCCAAGGTCCAACATATAGGGTCGTTGACCAAAAGATTAGATCAAATGCGTAAAGATCTGTTTCTTTTGAGTGGGGTGCTTTCATCACCAGCTCATCCGGCTTACAGATTAATGGATCGACAAAACGTGGGGTAAATGTCTCGCAAAAGTACATTTTACCACTCCCATCACTCCACTGAGCCGCATCAGCATCAATAACATAGACTTTCCCATCTGACGTTACAATTTGGTTATTGTTATTTACATCCCCAAAAACCAAACCTTTTGGATGACATTTTTCAATTGTCGTAAGCCAATCTAGATGAATGTCTCGAATTTGATTGTTATCGACACTGTGAATTTCGCGAAAATCGATATCCGCAAAATCAGACATCACATTACCTTTAATAAATGGCATTAAGTAGCCAATTACCTTTGGCTTTCTTCGCTTGCCATTTGTATCTGAGCCAGTTCGAGCACTCCAAGCAAGTTTACTTGGACCAACAACTCGATCAGGCAATCCCTTAGGAAAAGCTGGCAGTTTACTTTGATGCGCTTTGAGTCGACTAACAGCTCCTAATTGATTTCTTTTTTGAAGCTCAGGATTACCTGGGACTAAATATATTGGATCATTCTTTCCACGATAAAGTTTTAAGATATGATCTTCCGTGGCATGAAGAGTTTTACCATCAATTAGAAAAGCAACGCCTTCCCCTCCTTCTCCAAATGGATCAAGTGGATTTACCTTGATCGCTCTATCATCAATATACGCTGTAATCATTCCACACCTCCAATCGCGAGTGATTCGTCGACTATTCGTCTACCAATTATTACCGTCGTATCGTCGAGCAAAAGTCTTCCTTCTCTAAGAAGCTTGGCCTTTTTACCAAGCTTTTCTTCATCGGGAGTAGGCTTATGAAGTCGACAAGATTCCGTATTTAGCTGTCTAAAGTATAACTGCAAAGAATCGCCATTGTAGAATTCTTCATCTTCCCAAAACGCTGATAGTGGATGAACAACTTCATCACGGCCCGGCATTTTCTTACCTTCGGCCTTAATGTAATGTTCAAGCCCATCAGTACCAATAACAAAAGATTCTAGTTCACCTGGAGGTAAATACTTGTGAACCACCGTCTGCATTAAATCAGGTTGCTCTTGAAATTCATTGGGAACAAAGCGATAGCATGGTGAAATTGGCTTATTCCCAAGTTGCGGAGTTAAGATAGTCACCTCTCCATTGATTGAAAAAACGCCATCAGATCCCTTCGGACCAAAGATCCACGTCCCAAATTTTTCACTATGAACGAGACCCAACATCGTAAAAATAAATAGGTCATTCAAAG
>CAYYIQ010000145.1:0-8971 GCA_964472005.1 uncultured Bdellovibrionales bacterium
TCTCCTACAGATTCAAACAGACGCAAAATTTCCTCTTGGTCAAAGTCTACTAAAAGTCGAAAATAAAGAACGTTTTAAGATTTTTGATGCCGATAAATCGGAACTAATTCAAAATGCTTATCAAATCTTAGCGAGATATAATCATAAAATAGAGATTTGTAATGACGGTGGAATTACACTTGAATATAAAGATGGATTCAAGATAAATCTCGGCCAAAATCCCATGAGCATTACTTATGCCGGCGTATCTAATATTCCAAAGGATTTAGTTTTCCTGCTTCAAGCTACCAAATCCGGTGAATATGTAAATTCAGCGGTCTTAGATGAACTCGATGTGATGTACACGATTAACAATAATCTCGATTCGATTTTCTTATTGATTAGGTTAAATAAGGAGATAGACAATTCTGCTCCACCGGACGTTACCAGCAATCACAAGTGGGAATGGTATTTTGGTAATCCACAAACTGGAATTAATAAAAGAGGACGAACAAACTATTTCAGTGAGATAAAAATTCCTTCGGCAGTGTGTTTAGACATGATAAAGAAGATAAGCCAGATATCTAAGTGAAGGTAATAAATTTTTAATAAAATTTAACCTTATTCGTTGATCAACAACATCTCCTATTAAAAGCATCATTTACACCGCTCCAACATCGTGAGTGTCGAGCCAAATAAATACGAGGCAAACTATTAAAAAAAGAGAAACTTCTAAAATACCTACGTAATATTAGGCGCTTACCACCTCCTTCTATCCAACAGCATTTATTTGAAGCATTTGCGTATAAAAAAATGATATTAGGTTGATAGACAAACAACATATTATCTTATTGATTTGACTATAAGAACGCAGGTAGAAGGCTTAAATTCCAAATGTTTTCAATTGTGTTTTGTGAAAATTATTATAATGAAGGTTTTAAAATGGAATACGCAAACATACTTCCACATCTTTTCGCAGCTTGTTCTCTAATTGAGGTCCAACTAAACAAACTCGAAGATAAGACAGCCGAAATCTCAATAGCAGATCTTTCCGAAATCGAAGGAGTGAAATCAGCTCAAAAGAAACTATTACAAGCTGCTAACAACTTACAACTTTCAATTGCGAAAAAGGATGTCGTTGAATCAGGAAGATTGATTTCAGTATTCTATGGCTTGCTATATATCGTTCGACCAAGCATTACGAGATTGATCGAGGAGTATTCTAACAGTTTACCTTGCGCAATTCTGACAAAAGCAATTTCAGAAGACCAAGTTACACGACACTAAGTTTATAGCCGTGCAAGCACGGCCTTAAATAAATTCGAGCGGTCTGTCTACAAAGAGTATGAGACAAATCTAAGAAAAAAAATTTAACCCCGGATGGCATTGATTATCTTTTTAAGGACTAGTCGATAAACGATCAGTCTCGATAATTTCTTCCTTTCTAGCAGTTACAATCAATGTGTCTTGACCTAAAATTTCTTTAAAAGGAGTAGTTAATGGAGCTGTAAAATTAACCCCTACTTGAATCACTTTTCCAACTTGTTCTATACCTACATTGACACAATTTGGTACCGACATATCTTCGCAAAGTTCTGCATTGGGAATCAATCTTCGCACTTCAGACAACGCCTTCAATTTTGCAATATCCTCTAAAAAAGTAGACTTATAATTTTGCGTAGCGACATGACTATTTGAGTATTCGGGATAGCAATTCAGAAATTGACCATTTCTACAAGAATCTGGCATCACAGATCCAACACCTATAAATATTGGACTACCTCCTCCTACTCCATCTTGGCAGAGTGTTTTATATTGAGTACAAGCGGGAAATGATAGAGTAGAATCAGGGGTAACAAATTCATGACCGACTAATGTTTCTTGAAATGTAAATAGATAAGCAGGATCACGAAGGTCAACTCCTTGAATAGCCCCTGATGCGTGAGTTCTTAAAAGTTGTTCCAAGGTTTCGAAATGGTTCGAGCCTTCACACGCATTATCAGGCTTACAATTTAGATCATAGTCAAAGCCTGAACCATTAAATTCTGGGTTAATGTAAGGTCTCGTCACTGGATAAGCAGACCCATTTTCATCCTTAATGAACGGCCAAATTGCACTTATTTCAATCGGTCTGTAGTTATTTTTCGGTATTACTTTAAAGCTTACTGGTCCTCCCGCATGTCCTTGGAATTGTGAAATTGCTGCCTTCAACCTCGGCTCCAAGTTCGGATCAACTTGATTATCAACTCTTTGGTAGACATCAACTTCAAATTGAGCAGGTAGAAACTTCGGATTGACCCCATTATGTGCACGTATAGCAGCTGGATTAACAATTGAAACACCCTGATACTCAGAGTCCGACCATGAAAAATTCCATCTAGAATTTGAATTATTAGCGCTGTATCTAGCCTTGATGTCCGAACTAAAACCAAGGGGCAAATTTTCAAAACTTGACCAACTTTCATCACTGTTAACAGCCAGAGCTTTTTTTAAATTTAAATTATATAGACTTCTAAGACTAGATTCCGTTTCACTCCAACCACTACAATCGGCAAGCGTACCTGGTTGACCAAAGATAGTTGTATTACCACAATTGAACTGCACATCCTGTTTTTCTGGTTTAAGGCAACTCGGAGCATCATAGAAAGTTAAAGTTGGTATATCATTCCCATAGCTGCTACCTGAAACATACGAATCAGTGTTACCGCTTGAAAATTCTGGGTATATTGATCGTGCTTGATCAAAAGTTACCCAATTACATACCTTTCGTTCCAGATGTCTCAGTCCATCTGCATTGCGAGACCACTCAAAATAAGTCCAAAATTGTTCGGCAATAAATGAAGAATTTTTTCCACCACTGAATACAAACGAACTTTCTCCACCACTTCCATCAAAATCAGGTTTACCTTTAAAACCTGCAACATCTATTTTACTTTCAGTTGCGAAATACTTTTTTAAATCATCTTTGTCTTTAATTTCATTTTTAAGTTTTGTAAGAAATCCCTCAGGGTCACATGAAAAAACCTCAACAACAACAAACTGTCGAGTACCTGTCACGGGATATGCACGACCCGTACTTCCCGGTTCAGTTCGACTTCCATATGCAGACTCAAATCCTCTGTTTAAATCTTCTTCTGTTTGGGGAATTTCAGCAAAAGGAGCTTCTGGGTCTCCGTCACAAACTGGATCACCGCCCAACTGAGTCCAAGGGACTTCGCCTGCACTTCTTGCTGCAGGCAAAGTAAGCCGGCAATGGCTAAAATTCACGGAAGAACCAGTGTTTAACTCCCAATTGCCATCATTAACATCAGCACAATTATTAGCAGTCAATGCCAAATTCGCTAACGAAGTATGCCCAGCACACCATCTTGGATCAAAATAGATCGCAGGTTGGTTGAAATCTAAGATTGCTGGCAGCTCAATTGCTTCTTTGAGGAAACAACTTTTTTCAGCATTAGTTACACGGTTTTTCACATTAATCTCGATATCTGCTCTTAATCTTTGATAGCTATTTAGCAGTCCAAGGAACCTAGTGGGCTTAACTCTTACCTCTTGATGTACAACGATTGGGTTAGCTGTTTGCACGTCGTAAGAATTAAATGACGCAGAAAATTTAGAAGAGAAAACCTGCGCATTGTACGTGTATTTATCAACTTGAATAGTAGTAGGACCATTAGTAGGGAGATACCCGTACCAATTTTGTGTTTGACTTTCATCTGTCAGACCATTACCAACTGTATCACGACATTCCGCATCACTTGCTGAAAGACATCTTGCAGCTCGCCTTGCAGCTTGTTCAGCCCCAGATCTTGCAGCTGTGTATTGTGTGAGATTATAAAACGTAAAAAGAAAAAGTGTTCCACTGAATGTAGAAACCATTAATGGCAACACACCCGCAGCTCCCTTTTCTTTTTTTTCTCCAATTAAGAAAACGTGACGAACGAACCTAAAAATACTCGGTTTAGTTTCTAATAACATGAAAGTCCTGAATTTGAATTCCTAAATTACTGCCAAGAATCTGTTCCAGAAATACTGGATTTATTGATGGTGAAAGAGCCTCTACCGTAACTAAAAATGCAAGCGACTGAGGCAAGAATAAGTTACCGGTATCGTTATATATAGGAGCAGGTATTGCGTAACTCGATCCTATATTATTCGTATTGATGACCGACTCAAGATATTGATCATGCGTTAATACTTTTACTTTGGGTCCCAACGTCAGATCTGGATTGCCAAAATTTGAAGTAATAGAAGACAATTTAGAAAAACTCTCAACGACTCCTGTGACCGTATTCACGTTAAGTACTACCGGTGTAACAGTTGATCTAATTTCTTGTTCTGAACCGGCTCTACCTAGACCGACCCTTCTTTGACTAGCTACTTGGCTAATCCGATCCGCAAGATTTAGCGCAAATACATTAACAATAGTATTATTAATTAACACACCATTCGCCTTTGCTTGATACAGAGTATTACCAGTTGAACTTACACGAGTTACTAGCTGCTGATGTGAAGTTTCCCTAACTGCGTCAGTGAGCATTGCTCTATCGAGATATGAAAGTCCGATATCCGAACCGACAAATAGAATAAGCAGTGCCAAAGGTGTAAATAGTATCATTTCAAGAATACCATTTCCTTTGTTGTCTTTCGAAATATTTAATCCACTTCTAAAAATCACGACGATATGACCACTTGTTTTTCATTCGACAGGAGTGCTCGAATCTCATAAATCAAAGTTTTTTCATTTACAGAACGAGCGAATAGACGTTCCTCATTTAGTGAGGCAAAACCAGCGATATTAGCGTTGTTAAAGGTTATATCAACCGGATTTAAATTTTGGTGATTATAGGCAAATAAATATATTTTAATTTTGGAATCGGAACGAAATCCATTCAACACTTCTTGGATATTTGGATCAGTTAGTTCTGGCACCAAATCACTAATGACAACAAGTACTTTATTCGCATTTCCTACTAGGCCTCCTCTAAATTGTTCGTCTAAAGTCGGATCAATTTTTTCCCCTTCTATTAACTTAGACAACGCACTTTTCATTGTTCGTGAAACATTTTTTGCTAAAATTTCATGAGGGTGCATTCTCACCGAACGGTAATATATTGCCTCACGAAGTGACGCTCCCCCTTCTAGAAAACACGGAGAGAGCCCTGAATTAATCGGACTCGGATAATGCCCGATCGGAGATGTCAAAGGATTTACAATGACCTTTTCACTACATGATGTACTTTCTTGCCAGTCACTTAAATTATTTGGGATAGGATAGCTATTGACGCCAATTTCTGAGGATGAATAGTAGAGACACGCTTCATCTGAATTCGGAACATCTGGTTCAAAATAATTTGACCAGTTCACTGGCGAGCTATGCTCAATTGAGTAAGATAGCTCCTTAATCACACTAAAACCAACTTGCTGGAAAACATCTCCCGGAGTTGCATATACACCCAATTTGTTCTGTGAGGATGCAGCAAGTACATCTACGAGCATCAGCGCACTTGTTTTTAATGGCAATGTAATTGATTGAAACAAAGTTGGGTAGACCACCTTTGAAACTCTACATTATTAAATGTCGTTGGGTTCCACCACTCTGGCCATGCCCGAGGTGGTGTTGGTGGCGGTGACACCCGCAGTGCAGGTAATGAAATTTGATTAAAATACGAGCTTTGTGGGAATTCTAACTCATTTCCAAATGTACTAAAGGCCGCGGGCCTCATTGAGATATCGTCACTGATGACCAACATAAAGTCAGTAGGAACGACCCTCGCGCTCGCCGTTTGTTCAACAGGAAAGATTACCTCTTCACCAGTTACCGCTGCAAGGAGGCTATCCAAAACCGAATCTTGTTGCCCTGTAATCCTAATTCTAATTTTCCCAGCATCAATCTCCTGACTGTCCGCACTATCGAGAGAAAACCCATCTAATGAAATTTTAAGATTCTCCGACCGTGAATTAAACGCATTTGCACGTACCAAAAAGTTATTAAAAGCAGCCTCCTTAAAGGGTAAATATTGGGCAACTTCCAAAGCAATCTTATCAGCTTCACTTTGTGCTTTTTCTCTCAAATACTGCCACTGGCTGACTTCGATACCGATCATTAGAAAGACTAGTGAGATGGGGAGAACGAACATCATGTAGAAAGTGATGTTACCGGACTGTTTAAAATTTTGAGTAGATCTTGTTACTGCCATTCTAAAGACTGAGTAGGAATATTGGTACCCTAAAAGTTATCGCAAAGAATGTATTTAGATTTCAAATAAATCGCATTATTTTATTAACACTTAAAATTCAAGTACTTATGGAAAAATCTAAATTTTATAAAAACCAAATATTACAAGTCTATATTAAAACTCATAATTTTGAAGCACCAATTCCCAATCTATTACAATAACAATGATAACGAGCTTTTACATATTTAGATCTTAATAGTTAACTTCGAATATCAACAATTATGAGTCATGCAGCGCAACCTAACAATTCGACCCGATATTATCGACCAGGTGAGTTCCAAGCGATTGCTCCAGAAACTAAGTTAGATGTTTCACGTGGACACGTAAATTCTAAGGAATTTAGCGCAACTATCGACAAAAATAATAAAATCGAACTTACTGTCTCAAACTCGAGACAAAATTCTATCGAGTTAGGATATGTTAGACACGATGGATCCTACAGTGAGTGTCAGGCACCATCGACAATTCGCGGTTCATACGGCGGACGACCGAGCAATCTCCAAAGTATTTCTGCACCCGGAACCTATCACGTGACTGTAACACATAATCACGATGCATCTTCCACTATCAGTGTTATCCCAGATCCTTCCCTTTCAGCAGTCAAAATTAATATGGGTGATCAAACCTATTATATTAATATTAACGATCTCAAGTATAAACGTGACCATCCACCAATTCAGCAAGCTGAACAAATCGAACAAAAGAAAGAAAACGCGGCACAAAAAGACAATGAAAACAAAGTAGCGGCATTCCCAGACCACGCCGATGCTAAATCCACAACACCAAAAATCGAAAATAAAGCGGAAGCAGAAATCCAAACAGATGTTGCAAAACCAATTGAAAACACACTAAACGAAAGTGATGCACAAAAATTAATTGCAGCAGTTGCACAACAAACAAAATCTCAACCTTTGACCTCAGTTGAGCACCAGTTGATGAGCGATTTATTACGTGATGGCATGGCGGGAAGTACCGCAGCTTCAATAGTGATGAGAAATCGTGAATTAAGGGCGCGTAAAAACCCGAATAAGCAAAACGCAATCATACCAGAAACAATTCAAGCTAGTGAAAAAGTAGCTAATGCAAAAGCTGCTTTAAAATCCCCGCTAACAACAGATAAGGAGATACTTGCTGCAAAAAAAGAGCTCAGTGACGCACAGAAAAAGCTTACAAAAAATTTAGCGTCTGAAAATAAAAGAATAACCAAACAAATGGGAAGACTTGATCCCAACAGCGCTGAATATACCAATTTAGAAGCGGAGCTAAAGGCAAACAAAAGTTTACCCGCAAGAATGGTTATAAGACAGGCAGAAATAGCGGAAGCAATGGCTTCCTCAAGTGACGCGAAAATCAGTAAAGCCGGTAAGAATACCATAGTTGGTTTGAGAAAAGCAGTACCTGCAATGCTTGATCAAATGGCGGATTTGGATCCAGCAAATAAGCAAACTTATTTAGATAAAAAAACGACTTTTAAAACTAGAGTGGAAGGACTTGTAAATAACGGTGAAGCCAATGTAGCCTCAAAAGTAGCACTTAAATTTGAAAAACTATACGGAAATACCGTAGAAAAATCGCCAATTTTAAGATCAATTTCAGCTAATGGAAGATTGGAATCTTCCATCGCGCAAATCGAAAAACTTTCAGCGATCAGCGATTTGCAAGAACTTCATAATCAAACTGATTTAAAAAAGCTAGAAAAAACTGCACGGGCTCTAGCAAACAAAGAAGTAAAATTAAAAGCCGAATCAATCGCAGATCCAACAAAAGTTGCGGAGCACCAAAAAATTCAAGCTGCTCAATCAAAATTGTCACTTCTTTCTAAAAAGGTTTTGGATTTCCGACTTCAGGTAGCGGAAACCTTAATTTCAAAAACTGCGAGTCCTGCTACACCTCTAAACCCAGGTGAGTTTGAAACTATTAAAGCAGCTGATCCAGCTAATCAACTTTTATTAGGAGAGCATCAAAATTCATACAAATCACTTAAAAGCGAACTATATCGGAAATGGGGCAGTAAAATTTCTGAAGCATTACCAGCGGGCAGTAGCGAACTTGCACAATTTGACTCAGCTAAAACCAAATATCTGAATGATAATCCCACTCCTCCTAAAAGTACTCTTAACAGGTATGCATCAAGAGCAACAGATGCAGCAAGAGGAGCTCGTCAAAAATTAAATAACCCACTCAACGGATCTCCTGAAAAATTTACTGGTCGTGTAGCCGAGCTTCAGACATTGTCTGAAGCTGAATTAGTTAAACGGACTAGTTTGAAGCAATTAGGAAGAATCGACGCGAAATTAGTTGATCAGGAAAGATCATTAAGAGTAACTGAAACATCGACTCCTGGAAAAGATGCTGCGTTACTCGAAAAAGTTCAAGAATCACGAAGGCAACTCGCACTCACAACCAAAAAATATTTAGAAAACCAGATCGCGAAAGAACAAGCTGCTCCAAAACCAAATTTAAAGAAAATAGAAAAATTAGAGAAATCTCTCAACGAAGAATGGAAAAGCAGAATTGAAGAAGGCCAAACTGGGCAAGCTAGACGTGCAGCACAATCAAGTGCAGATGCACTTAAAACAGTCGCAGATGACTTTGATAGGCAACTTAATGCTAGCCCTGCTACCAAGGTCGTTAATGAATATCTAACCAGCAATAGGGATTTAGTTTTAAGTAAAATGGAGGTTAGTAAACTCCAAGCAGAAATTGCCGATCCAAAGACGAGCACGGAAAGACAGTCAGTATTGAAAACTGAA
>CAYYIQ010000146.1:0-8884 GCA_964472005.1 uncultured Bdellovibrionales bacterium
CAAGGAAAGACAATCTCTTTAAACCCGGTGCACACGTTCCTGTAGCACAGTCGCGATCTTTATTATTTTTCTGATTCATTAACTCCCCACGCTTTCGAAGGCCATTGGCAACGTTTCGATAAAAGCTTTAATTTCATCTCTAACTCTTCGGTAATGAGTAAGTGCCTCATCCTCAGACCTAGCATCTTCAGCAAGCTTAGGTGGATCGTCAAAGCCAACGTGAACTATTTTCGCATTTCCAGGAAAGACAGGGCATGATGAATTCGCAGCATCACAAACCGTAACTACGTAGTCAAAGTTTATTCCAAGTAGATCATCAACACACTTCGAAACTTGGGAGCCAATATCAATTCCAGCTTCCTTCATTACCTTAACTGCCAAAAGATTAATTCCTTGCGGAACTGTTCCAGCAGAATACGCTTCAATTTTTGCTGATTTTAAACTTCGTGCCCACCCTTCAGCCATTTGGCTACGACAGGAGTTTCCCGTACAAAGAAAGAGCACATTTAATTTAGAAGAAGTGCTATCTATCATTTCGTTTCCCCTGTTTTATTTTACTGTGTTTAGACGCTACGTTCCTTGTTGCACTATCAGGACAACAACTTTCAAATGCGTGGGCAAGATTTCTCAACAGTAAAGTAACCTCCTTATATCGAACAGAATAAAATACAGTTCGACCCTCTTTCGAAGAACTCAATATCCCCGCATTAGCTAACATTGAAAGATGCCTTGAAACGACCGAAAGATCGACCTTACAACACTCGGCAATTTCAGAAACAGAACATGCTCGACCACACTTAGCTAGACAAGATAGTAGTTTATTTCTGGTCGGATCACTCAATGCGCGAAACAATTCTACCGCCAATAGATCGTCTAGTGGCGCGGCTAAAGAAGCTGCGAGTTTTGGAGATTTCGGACTTTTGCATAGTTGCACCATTATGCAAGCATAATTCATTAATTAAGACTTCGCAACTAGTTGAATAACATTCCCCTCAACCAACTATAGCGATACTTACGAATGGCTATTAACGATTATTAGAAGAAGTGCCATTTTTTTAACGGTATTATTACGTGAAACTCCCAAATATTATTTTTTTGGCGCTAAAAATAACTTCAAGGGAAATAGAAAAATAAAGAGTCGGCTTAGCCGACGATCACTCAGCTCCCTAGTCAAGCTTCCCGTGCGAAGGCATATCCTTCCCGAAGTAAACTCGATAAATTTAGATTACATTTTATTCTTATTTCGAAGAGCTTGCGTGACTTTACGATAAGAGGTTACAAGATTTAACATCGTAATGAATACAATTCCTATAGCGATATAAACTAAAAGCCACTTAACACTAGACCTCAAAAAAAACTCAGAGAGAAGTGCGCCAAGCATTGCACCAGTCGAGTATAGGTTATTGAACGTAAATAAAAGGAGATATTTAGAATAATCTTCTTTCCTTAATAAAATTATCAAACAATTTATGAAAAAAGATAGCGCCGCAAAACCAATAATAAATCCCGTTGCGATTCTAAAAAAAGTTGGATCAACTCCAATAGGTTTTGCCATATCAACAAAACCTGCGACAGACACCGGCCAGGCTGCAAACTTTGAAATAGTAAATCTAATAAGAATCGAACCTGCAATTAGGTTCAAAAAAATCAGCAATGCTTTCATAATAAATTCCTGTTTTATTCCTGTTCCCTAAAACAGCAATAGATTTAATATTTTTTATGTTTAGTACTCGATAAAACTGCCTAAATCATTACTTTGATATTATTTTTTGAAGTTCTAACAAGTCCTTCACTATGTAGTCGGGTTTTCCAACATTTGGATATAAAGTTTTTCCTGGACGGGCTATAAAAGCTGTTTGCAAACCGACGTTCTTTGCTCCGGCTAAATCCCATGCGTGTGCTGCGACCATCAGGACTTCTTCCGGCTTAACATCGAGATCATCGAGAACCATCTGGTAGGTGTCTGGATGTGGTTTAAACTTCTTTACGCTTTCTACGCTATAGCGTTTTTCTATTAGATCTATCAGGCCAGCATTACGCAATTGCATTTCGACACCATCTGAAGACGAGTTAGTTAAACTCACAATTCTATATCCATCAGCCTTAAGCACCTTCAATCCAGCAATTACATCGGCGTGCGCCGGAAGAGCCCTAAGTGGGGTCACTATCGCATCCCTTGCATCTTCTTTCGTGAGCTGAATTCCCTGAGTTTCGGCAACCATCATGAGAGCGGCCGTGCCGATTTCTCCAAAGCTATGATAATTATTGCTGAGTGTTTCCACTAATGAATAGTGCAGCATCGTAGAAAACCAAAGTGACAACAGGTCTTCCCGATTATCAAGAACTTTCCCAATTGAAATTTTCAAGGGAGCAAGATCAAGTAAAGTTTCATTTACATCAAGTATGATAACCTTTGGTTGAAATACGCTTTCACCTTTTTTAAGCTTAGGGTCTACAGCAGGTTCTTCGGCCCGCGTATGAGAACCACCAAACGCAATAAGTAAAATAGAGACCACTAAAGGTATTCTTATTTTCATTTTATTAATCATACTTACAGATCACTTTTATTGTTACAATTTCTACGTTAAATATTTTAAAATGCAGTTTTCGAAAATATCACTCGAAAAACTTCTGCCAGGGTAGTGGACTTCAAGAACATCTCAATTGATCTCTGAACTCCACGCGTTTCTTTCTAAACCTTTATCTAGTGGAGTCTTGGCAATATGGTTTGTGTAATTCGAAAGCACCTTATAGGCAGTTCCCAAAATCACATCGAAAACAGTTTGCTTCGTATATCCAGCTAATAACAAAGCCTCAATATCACTTACCTCCGGCCAGCCACGACTGACATTAACTTTCTCTGAATAAATTCGAAGTGCTTCAAGCTTTGGATCCGCTATAGGGGTACCGTTTCGTAGAGAGTCTATAATATCCTCCGGAATTTCTGCCGCTTGCATGATAGAGGTATGCGCAGCCATACAATACGTACAAGCATTCAAACGATTGTTTGTCATCGCAATAACCTGCTGCTCGGTAGTTGTCAGACTTGTCTTAGTACCAAAAATTGAAGCAAGAGTTTGATAGGCTTCTAGTAACGCTGGCGATTCAGCCATAACGGCGTGAAGATTGGGCACAAAGCCGTAAGCTTTCATGCTTTTTTCTAAAAGAGACTTACTTTCTCCGGCTGAACTTAACTCGTGAACTGTGAAATCTAACATTAGGATAACTTCCCCTTAATTTGAACGATCGGTCAAAACCAGTAGTAAAAAAAGAGTCGCTGCATAGACTCATAACCACAGGCGCTACTATATACATACCAACATATACAGTCTGTACCGAATGGTCAAGACTTTTTCCCTCCATAGATCTTTATAGTTAAATCTCCAGGGTAAATTAATTACGAAATCAAACGCTTAGCTTGGTTGGCGATTTGCTCGAGAGCGGCTTTTCCGTAAATTCCACGGCCCATAACACGAATTCCAACAATTAACGCAACTAGCGCTTTGGCTGTTGATCGAGGTTCTATCGAGCAAGGTATTCTCCCTAACTCCTGCCCTCGTTTTAAAGATTTTTCGAAGAAGTTAGCGATTTCCTTAAACGAGTCAGATACGACTTTCTGAACCTCTTCATCATGTATCGAATAGTCCAACGAAGTGTTAACCAACAAACAGCCCTTTTTGTCGGGGTCGTTAAGGGAAGCTTTTACAAGACCGTTGAAAAACATTTCAATTGCATCTCTGGGATCATCCACCGACTCTAGTTCGCGTAACAGCCTCTTTCTTTCTTCATTATCGTACTTTAGCAATGCCCGAAAGAATAGCTCCCTTTTGCCATCAAATGCATTGTAAAGACTACCGCGTTTAATTCCAGTAGCCTCGGTGATGTCCGAAATTGACGTTGCCGAATATCCTTTTTCCCAAAAAACCTGCATCACCTGTCCAATCACTTCAGATTCTTCAAATGTTTTTTCCCACGGCATGACACAGTCTCACTTTAAGTTGATATTCCTCTCTAAATTACACTGTTTTGACCCATTGGTCAAAATGAAATTAAGAATAATCTCAGACTTAAATATTCTATTTCTGGTAAATAGTTCTTCTTCGTAACTTAAAAGCAAACCTACCTCATCCAACTCTCAACATTTTCTCGGCCGTAAAATATGAATCTTTGAAGTTGAGAAGAAACAAACTGAGCTGTCAGATATTGTTTTTTGAACAACTACAACAAGAAGCTTTTAATACCGACAATATCGTTCCGACTACACCCAAGAGACAAAGTCCCGCACCTGGAATAGCGATAAAAGATAGGGCTTCTTTTGCAGCACCAGTGCTTCCAAGCGAAGGTGCAGTAAAGCCAGCGAACAACCAAAACAGTGAATACAAAAGAGCCCCTGCGCCAAGTGACAACGCACAAAGTTTCTCAAAAGAGCCTAACCGACAAAATACAGCAAGAATAAGAATTGAACCAATCGCAACCGAACCGATAGCCCCACCATGTAAATGAGCTCGCTTTAAGTATTCCCAGGACTTCTTAACAACAGCGTTCTTTGCAGCTACATCTCCCTCATAAACAGTCTCTAAAACCGCAGTACCAGAATTATTGAGACGTTCTTTAATAGAGTCTTCCGCTAAACCAAAGAGCCCACCCAAAGTAAATCCGAGTAGTACAGCGAGTAGTGCAAGGCATATTGCCGCAGTGATAGCTTTTGGAGCCGCATCTAATGTTCTATTCATATTTCCTCATTTCTTCGTTCGAATAATTGTTAGTTTAAAATACAGCGCTATAGTTTTTAGTCATGACAAATGCTTTAGACAAAAAAAGCTTTGAAACCTAAGGAATAATGACACGAGCAATAGTCAAAACGCAAGTTTTGGGAATGAGCGACCACAGAGGCACAGAGACGCAGAGAAAGGCATTCGTTTTTATTGCACGAACTCTGAAGTGCTTACAATAGAATCGGGCACCTCCCACTCTGTGCCTCTGTGGTCGCTCATTCCCAAAACTTAAGGAGAGACTCAACTTCCCTAAACAGTACTTTTTTATGGCGACTAAGGTCACCGGAGATGATTTCTATTTTATTTTTTTTTACTTTTGTTAACTTACTTAAAAATTCAATAAGAGCTTTGTTCGCTTTGCCATCCACCGGTGGCGAGACCACTGAAATTCGAACCGCACCATTTTCAACTCCTAACACTGAGTTAAACTTCGCGTTTGGCGTCAATTTTATTTTCAAAATTTTGCCCAAATCCGACTCGATGATCATAAGATTGTTAATGAAATATAAACAAAAGTTAATATTGCCAGGAAATGAGAAAAATATCTCGTGCCAACTAGTTTAATAGAAAGCTATCCCTCGTCTTTAATTTTGAACACATAAAACAAATATCCCAAAGCCGGGAATATTGCCGCGACTCCTATCGACAATGCCCAAAGCAAACCTCTTAAGGTCGCGCGAGGAGCATGAGCATTAAAGATCGTTAAATTTTCGCCGTTCTTAAGATGTATCAAAATTGGAAACTGTAAGACAAACCATCCAACTAGAATAATACTAACAAGAAGCCCCACAAGCACACGCGCGGTCCAAGGCTTACGTCGCCAGATAGCCCACAATAGAAGTAATGAGTTAAGAATAGCTAGCACTATGATAGTCAATCCAATTGAATTTCCCAGAAAATTATTAACTAAGTGCACATCGCTAAGTTGCGCCGAAAGAAATACGAGTGAACCAGTTATAACTACGCCCAATAGTAGTTCTCTTGCCCGCCTTTTGAATAGACGCAATAAATCGTCTGGCAATTCCTCTCCAAGTAAAAAGATAGATGCTAACAACAGATGAATAAAGCAAAGAAAAATCCCGACTGAAACTCCAAATAAATTCCACCAAGGGGAAATATAGATCTCCCAGAATGATCCAGTATTAGTACCCATTTCACCATTCATAACAGCCGCCGCACAAATTCCTAGAAAGAAAGAACTCCAGAAGCTAGAAAGTTGAAACAGAATCGCATACCATTTTTGACTACCATCAACTACCGCATCATAGTGTCGGAACGTAAAAGCAGAGCCACGTAGAACAATTCCCAAAAGCAGTAAAGACAATGGAATATGCAATGAAACACTAAGTGTAGAATAAACCCGAGGAAAGCCAACAAATGTTATGACTACAGCAAGTATAAGCCATACATGGTTTGCTTCCCAAACTGGCCCGATTGCTCGGTAGCTTACCTTAGCAACTCGCTTCCTAAGCGACTTAGGACAAAGTATTTCCAACATCCCCATTCCGAAATCTGCACCTGCAAAGACGACATAAAAAACAAGTGAGACGGCAAGAAAAAGTGAAATTATAATTTCCATTAGTTTTTCCTAACTGAAGCAGGATAATTCTTCGAAGCAGTCTTAATTTGTCTCCACATCAACCAGGTAACAATCACGCTTAGCGCAATATACATAAACACATAAAAAATTATTGAATACTGAAGTCCAGGTATTGGGGTTAACGAATCACTTGTCTTCATTATTCCATATATTATCCAAGGCTGGCGTCCGACCTCCGTCACAACCCACCCCGCCTCTATCGCAATCATTCCCGCGGGAGTCAAAACTGAAAGTAGTAACAAGAACCATCTAGACTCTAATAAGTTTTTCTTGCGCCACTTCTGGATAAAAAATAGAACACCAATAAATGCGAGCAATGTTCCTATTCCTACCATTATCTGGAAAGCGAAATGCACTATTGCAACTGGAGGCCAATGTTCTACAGGAAAGTCGTTCAAACCTTTAACTTCAGCATCAAAAGAACCATGTGCGAGAAAACTCAATAGTCCAGGAAGCTCAATTGAATAGTCCACTGTGCGAGTCTCCACGTTCGGAATACCACCAATTATCAATGGCGCATGTTTTTGTGTCTCAAAATGCGATTCTAAAGCCGCCAATTTTATTGGTTGCCGCTTGGCAACATCCTTAGCTGCGAAATCGCCGCTAAGAGGTTGGAGAATAGCTGCAATAGCACCAATCACAAGAGCAATTTCAACTGCCTTACGATGAAATTGATTTCCTGAGTCACGATATAAAAGAAGAGCATGAATCCCCGCAACCGCAAAACCGGTTGCTTCAAAAGCTCCAATTGTCATGTGCAATGATTGTGAAAGCCACGCAGAATTAAAAAAAGCTGCGACGGGATCAATATTAACAAACTCCCCGTTTACGATATCAAAACCCGCGGGAGCATTCATCCATGCGTTTGCTGCAACGACCAAAATTCCCGAGATTGTTCCTGTTATTCCGACTAACAATCCAAAAAACCAATGCTTCCATGGAGACAATCGACCCCAACCATAAAGGAAGATACCCAAGAAAATAGCTTCAAGGAAAAAAGCCGTCCCTTCCCAAGAAAATGGCAGTCCAAATATCGGCCCAGCTTTTTCCATAAAAGTTGGCCATAACAACCCAAGCTCAAAAGAAAGAAGAGTTCCCGACACAGCCCCGACAGCAAAAAAGATAGCAGCGCCCTTTGACCACGCCTTCGTAAGATCGAGATAAACTTCCTCTTTACTACGAAGCCATTTAAAATGTGCAATCGACATTAAGAACGGCATCACCATTCCAACACATGCAAAGACAATATGAAAACCTAGTGAAATTGCCATCTGCAATCTCGCTGCTAATAAATCATCCATAAACTACCACTATATACTGAACGCAAACGGAATTTTTTTTCGTGGGTATAGTTGCTTTAAGGCCAGTCGCTTAACGCTCCTGCTAGTACGAATTAAATTTCCATACGAAAATTAATTTCTTGAGCAGTATATACAATATACTGCCAATATAAAACTAAATACGAATAGCTGCTATCCTTCTCATTTCACTTAACTACATCTCGGTACATCACTCTTTTTCAGCTTAATAATCTTCGACAATAAATATTTTTAGCGATCAAGCCGTCAAAGGATGGTACAGATTTAGCCGATTAGTTTGGCTAATTACGATAAATTCTAAATTAAAAGGAAAGCAAATGAAGACATTAAGCAAATGCACGCTATTAGCATTATTGATCGCGTTAGCAACACCAGCTTTAGCGGAACATAAGGCTGAACACAAAAAGGGCAATCGCATGCTCGAAAAATGTGACACAGATAAAGACGGCAAAGTTTCAGAAATGGAATTTTTAGAGTCAAAAAAAGAGAACTTTAAAAAAGCAGATAAAAATAGTGATGGCTTTTTAGATTCAACAGAAATCAAGGAGATGATGAAAGAGAAGCACGACAAGATGAAGAAAGGTAAAAAACATCCTCGTTCAGAAAAACAAGAATAAAGAATAGATTTAAAAGTTAAATAAAGGATTTAGGGAATCGATGCGACTCCCTAAATCATGTCAGAGCTAAAACTTCACCTCAAGGTTGCTCCTAATCCTTCTCTTGAAAAAGAACATGTCCCCTATTGTAGAGAGTTGTTAAAAGCTCCAATAGAACTTTGGCAACTTCAACATCATCTGAAACATTGGCAATCCCTATTTCCTCCGCATCGCACAACAAGGCACAAATTTCTGGATTCAGAGGCTTTGAAACATTAACTCTTTCACCTTCAATAAACAGTAATGATTCCGTAGATCTAATCCAACATCGTTTAAGACCTTCGGCTGGAAGTAAAACTTCACCATTTCTAAGCTCCGCTAGCAATTGCTCATCTGTCAGCTGAGTGTCTTCTTCCTGTTGCTGTAAGTAAGTCTTTGGCTCGCTAATGTGCTCGCCAAACCATAACTTGAAGTTCGGCGAATCAATAAAATCTTTGATATGTTGAGCTAGCGCATTGAGGGACTTATCAGTAATCTCGCCAGGGCTTTCTTGCTGCTCAATATTTGGATCGCTAAAAAATTTCTCGGGCACTT
>CAYYIQ010000147.1:0-4033 GCA_964472005.1 uncultured Bdellovibrionales bacterium
TTTTTGGGGAAAGTTTTAACGCAGAGCAAGCGGAGCAAACGGAGAGGGAGTTTGTAATTGTTAACCTCTCTAAAGTCTGAATCACGAACAAAATGGTTTATTTAAACACAAGCGACCTCGCCAGCATGAGAGTTTGAGTTTAGAGTTCTTCGCTCCCCAACGGATTTTGAGAGAATTTTTTCCAAGCTAAAAATTCATAGCAAAAAATTATCGAACCGCGCAGTTAGGCAAGCCAAGCTTGCCGCACGAGCACGAGTTGGGGAACGAAGAACTCTAAACTCAAACGCCCCCACGCCCCTCCAACCCCTCTCCGTTTGCTCCGCTTGCTCTGCGTTAACCCCTTCTTAAAAAAACAACAAAACTCTGACCCGCAAAGCCCCCCCTCAAAAACCGAATAACGACCTCTGTGTCTCTGCGCCTCTGTGGCTAGCAAAAAAAATCAAGTAGATTGAAAAAACACCAACGCAAGTTTTTCAAAGCCTGAAAGTATGGATTTTGAGCCAGAGTTTACCCATAAGAATAGAAAAGTTGGCCAAAAAAGATAGAAGCCAACGAGATATAGTTTAGAGAGCCAAAAACCACCAAAGATAGATTTGAAATCTGATTGAGACGGATGAATTTCTCCGACACCTAAACAAATATCGCTAGCTAGACCAGCACCAAGAATTAAAGAAGCAAGAACAAGTGATTGGTGCTCGACCAATAGTGCCCCAACGAAAATAGGTAGCGAGAAAAACGGGAAGAAATATGGCGCTAGCGAAATGATTGGCGCAAAATGCAATCTACTTTCGTACATTTGATACTCTACGAAACCATCGTCTGCATTCGCAACAATTTTATTCAACTTATTACCAGTTAGTATAACAACAACCGCATGCTTCATTTCATGTATAATCGTCCGAAACTTACGCATTTTGGTTGTCACGAGTATGGAAGCAATAAGAAAAAAACCGGAGAAAAACGCAATCAACGTTTCTCGATATAGATGTTCTCGATGACTGGAGAGCAACAATAACAAAACAGTGATTGAAAAAAGTACAAAGTTTCCTAACGTCGCAAGAAAAAAAGCGATACTCCACAACGAACCTGCTTTACTGACTTTTGCCTTATTTTTTTTATTTTTTCTCAAAATGTCACTATTTAATCTCGGCTAAAACAAGTCACACATTTAAAACTAAAGTTTTGAACACCCAAACAACTCAGCTCCTTCATACTTCTCATCCAATAACAAAGAAAATCCAAGGTTGCTACATGGACACACATTCGAATTCTCAACGTATCTCTAACGAGGAAAATGTTGAAGTTTTAGACAGATAGTTCGACAAGTTTCCCTAGATCCCTTAATTTAAATTCCCAAAAGCATGAATTTGATCTAGAAACATCACGAAACTGCTCTAATTTGAATTTCCGTTTACGAAATTTATACTAAGATGGATATAAACTAACAACATAGAAAAATCCAAACGATCATGAAATGCTTATTACTTCACGGCCTAGCTTCTCTCAGGGAAGATATCCTACCACTCGCTGAAATTATTGAGAGTAAAGATATCAACTGCTTTACACCTCGACTACTCGGACACAGACATACGATTCCGAAAGACTTTGAAATCAACTTTCAAAACATCGAACTAGAACTCGATTGTTACATGAAGTACATAACACAAAATTTCACTGAAAAAATTCTAGTCGTCGGTCAATCATTTGGCGCAATGCTGGCTCTCTTTATCGCAGAAAAGTATCCTCAGTCCATTCATGGCGTAATTGTTATCAGCCCAAGCCTTATTTTGAGAAATAACTTATTTGATATGGCGATAAGTGCACTACGGTTTATCCCTGATTTTATAATTAAAAATGTGCCGAATATCCAAAAAAAGTGGGTTAGCAAAAAACATAGTGGATCTGAATCACACTATTCTCCAAATCTATTAAAACTTCTATCAATATTTCGAAAGAAGATTGCTTCTAAACTAGATCGACTAAAAATGCCGATCTATATTTTGCAAAGTATTGATGACTATCACCTGAGCCCCATATCTGCGTTAAAGATAAAGGAATTAGCAAAAAACTCTAAAGTTAAACTTGCTCTAAGAGAACTTGGTAACAACCACCAACTTGCCCATATTCCATCAATCAATTCACTAATGAATGAAGCAATTAAATTCACTGTGAATAGATAGTAAAGGTGTTCTTCAATCTCGGCAGAGTTTCCAAACTTGCAGAATTCAATAGGAAACCAACCGATGTTATGTTAAAAAACATCGGCGTAGCTCAATTTGAGACTCGGTCAAATTTTATAAATAAGCCACAACGATTCTAAACACGATGCCTAGAGAAATTGCCCATTGCCACATCGCAACATCTGCGCTTTCTCAAATAGAATCTTTCAATACTCTACTAACAAACAATGAATCACTCAGATCGTCTTTTCTACTAGGCGCCATTTCGCCTGACAGTGCCTATTACAACATATTGCTTTTAAAAAACGGTAATAAGTATGCAGACTTATTTCATGGAGCAGATTCCCATGATTCATTTCAGTTTATTAAAAATATCTTAGATAAAGACGCCCCAACAAGAGATCAACATTTGAACTTCTTTTTCCTTGGGGTAATTAGTCACATTCTCCTTGATTCTTACTGGCATCCATTTATTTTCAAAGTTACTGGTGACTATAATCATCCAAATGCAATCGAAAGAACAAATGCGAGGGCAAGACACCGACGTCTGGAGACAGTAATTGACCAACTTCTTCTCGGAGAAATAGATAGCAACATCACCAATTTTAAAATTTCGAAATTTTTAGCCGAGATGGAGAGTCCATTTTTAAACGACACTGCCAGTAAATTATCTAGCCTACTCGACGCTAATCAAGCAACAATAATAAAAACATGGAAGTGGCACTCTAACTTGCAAAATATTTTTATCAGTGCTGGAGGTAAAAAAATCAGACACAGCCCTTTTATAAAAAGGGAGATTCGCTCTCTCTTCAATTCGCATGATCCTACAGAGTTGATGCGCATCAAGTCTCTTGTCGAGAGCTATAACAATCTTAAATTTACAAAGTGGATAGAAGAATCGATTGAAAAACTTTCAATGGTTTTCAAACAATACGGAGAAGACCCCCATAAATTTATTGTCAACCAGATTGGTCCTTCAGCCGTTACAGGCTTAATCGGAACCCTTAATCCGACAATAGAGTACGATATAGAAAATACACTATTAGAAGGTTATTAAATCAGGTTTTAAGAGGGAGGCAAGGGAACTACTCACCACCAATTAGATTCTCAATCAATTGATCATTATCAAATGATTCAACGGACTCTTCTTCAGTCTGACTTTGGTCCTTCATGGCATCGTTTGATACAAGCTGTGACTTTTTCCTGCTCGAATTCTTCGGCGCTCCATTTCTTGCACGCCATTCGTTCGCAAAAGACTCTGGCATAGGTTCTCTATTTTTCATCAACTTAACGGGGATAAAAACTTCAGAACCCTTAGGAAGATACAAGCTACTAGATTTTGACTTCTTTAAAACAAAAAATTTCACCCAGTTTTTAGGTGAGTCAGTATACCAAGCTGAAACAAGCGAAGGACTCTCTTTGTCGTATTTTACGATATGAACACCGAACCTACGAGATTCAATTTTCTCTTTTTTAATCTTGGAGGGAGAAGTTAAACTACAACTTGTTAATAGAAATGAGACTAAAATAAAAGCGACTGTAAAAAAACGACTTTGAGTTGAACGATTGCCCATACAGTAGAATCTACCTAGAATTTTAAATTACTATAATATTGTTTTCTTACTCTCTATCTAACCACCTAGCCACAAGGCATAAAAAAATAGCGAAATCAAAGACCGTAAGAACCGTATAGCAATTAGCTTAAATTTCCATTTTAGGGAATTCAAAATATTAAACTACAATAAACACGGACTGGCTCAATAATCTAAATAGAGCCGGTTAAATAATCTCGTAAGAAAATCAAGTTCACTAACTCCCGATGAACGTTGCTACTAAAACGTTAAAAAACCTTA
>CAYYIQ010000147.1:4043-8730 GCA_964472005.1 uncultured Bdellovibrionales bacterium
TGATCACGGTATGATTAAAAACATATCAAATTATTTTAATCCATTTTAAGAGTTATAGCCTCCATCTGAAAAACCTGGTTTCCTCTTAAAACTGATTTCAAGCTCATTATGATAAAAATTGCCAATCAGTCTTACAATCTGCCCCGAATTTTTAATATTTTTGCACCCACCCATCATCCATTCATCATCAGAAACATTGTGTTTTCTAAAAATACAATGGCGACCAAGAAGCATAGCGTGACTTCTTACAGCAATTTATCTTTGGGTTTTCACGTATTCAATTTTGAACTAGAGTCAAAGATGCAGCCTCTTAAAATTTTTGGTCCTCAACACCAATCAATTTCAAGAAGATTATCTGCATTTTTTAAATTAAATAATTTTCACTAAAGTAATCGAGATGGTCAACGAAGAACAAAACAGCTCACTTTCTCCATCAGAAATGTTTTTTATTAAATCAATATTAAGCATACTCGTCATCGGGTTTATTGGAATAATTGCTCTTCAAAGCGGCGCCCACTACTTGCTTAAGTCTTTCATCGGAGAAGAAAAGGGCATTGCAAACCTAATAAGCGTAAGCGCTGATCAACGTCTTCACTCACAAAGAATCGGACTACTCGCATTTCTAAATATTTACGCAAAGTCAGATGAAACGCGAGATAAAGTTCTACTCTCCCTAAGAGAAGAGCTTCATCAGATGAAAAAAAAACAAAAGACTCTAACTTCCGAATCTGAACTCACATGGAAAGTCACAGGCTACTCAGATAAGGTTGTGAACATTCTCTACCAATCCCCAACTATGCTAAACGCAAAAGTAGATAAATTCATAGCAAAGGCAAACGAGTTTCTCGAAGACAATTCAAACGAACCTAAACGCAAACACCTATTAGCCGCTGAGCTAACGGAATATTCAACCGAACTACTAAGTGGTTTTGACCTCTTAACAGAGCAATTTAGAAAAGAGAGTATAGAAGGTATTGCAAATCTTGAACAACGATCACGAAATATCTTTATTTTCGAAACGATAATAGTTATTCTAATAGCATGTTATGTCTTAGTCCCCTTATTCAAACGACTTAAGGCCGAATTTCTAGCAAGAAGTGACTATGAAAAACGTCTGGAAGACAAAAATTCTGAATTAACGGATTTTGCATCTATCGTTGCACACGATCTGAAATCCCCACTTTCAAATGTCTTAGGTTTCAATTCTATACTCAGGGATCAGATCGTTAGTAAGCAATTTGATGGAAATCTTGAAATCTTGGACTCGATTGATAGCTGCGCCCAAAACATGAATAAAATGATCTCCGACCTACTTACCTATGCGAAGGTAGCTGGATCAAGCGATACACGCGAAGTAATTTCACTCCAATCAATTGTTGATAAAATCCTTGATAACTTTAAATTGGAACTTTCATCCTTGGATGCAAAAATTGAATGCCAAAACTTACCTGAGATTTATGGATCTCGTTTGAAATGCGAACACCTACTTCAAAATCTGATTGGCAATGCCATTAAATTTAGAGACAAGAGTAAGAATCTGAAAATTAGACTTTTTGAACTAAACAGCGAAGAAAAACTTCTAACGAAGATAGTGATTGAAGACAACGGTCTCGGCCTCCCAAACATTGAGGACAGTGATATATTCCAACCTTTCAGGAGGTCAATTCGCGATCAGTCAATTGAAGGAACAGGTCTTGGCCTAGCTCTCTGCAAAAAAATAGTGGAACAACATGGAGGAAAAATCAGAGCAAAACCTTCTGAAAACTTAGGTGGTGCTTGCTTCGAATTCACGATGCCATACTTTAGATCAAGTTCCACCGAAGAAGTAATGTATTAACGACTGAAATTTAAAATTTAAAACTTTGACTCATTCTAATTTCCACAATTTATCCCCAGAATTAATGCTAGGACTAATTTTTTTTCTAGGCATTACGGCTACCTGGGTCGCAAGTCTGATTAAGATTCCATCGATCCTACTTCTACTTACATTTGGCGTAATCGCAGGACCAGTATTCAACTTAATTGACCCCGACCTGCTTTTTGGGAATCTCCTACATCCGTTTATCTCGGTCTCGGTTGGAATAATACTGTTTGAAGGTGGTCTCACCCTCAAACTTTCCGACATTAAGGAAGCGGCACCATCGCTCGCTCGACTACTCACTTTTTCTGCTCTGTTAACCTGGGTAATGGCTAGTACTCTTTCTTATTTTCTACTTCCATTCTCTCTTTCGAACTCGATACTTCTAGGTTCAATTTTAATTGTTACTGGACCAACCGTTGTCGGGCCACTTCTCCATCATATAAAACCCGATAAAAAACTTTTTAGCATTCTCCACTGGGAAGGTATCCTAATTGATCCGATTGGAGCCTTGATCGCAACACTTGTATTTGAAGGAGTTGTAAAACATAAAAATTCTACCTCCGATGCAATTCTTTACGATGTTCTTACAAGCATCGGTCTAACTATTCTAACTGGATCTGCCCTATCGATCATATTGGCCGTTGTTCTAATTTTTCTTTTACGGAGATTCTTAATCCCTGATGACCTACAGAACCCCGTCACCTTAATGTTTGCTATAACTGCATTAATATTATCAAACTACATACAACCCGAATCAGGGCTATTTACCGTAACACTGATGGGAATTATTCTTGCTAATCAAAAGAAAGCCCCAATTCATCACATTGTCGAATTCAAAGAAGCTTTAAGAGTATTACTAATTGCGACTCTTTTTATTTTACTATCCTCGCGCATCACCCTAGACCAATTAGCTAACCTCGGATTTGGTGCTTTTACATTTGCAATATTACTAATCGTACTTGTTAGACCCCTTTCCGTCTTTCTAGCTCTGAGAAAATCAAACCTTTCCCGCAAAGAACTAGTGTTCCTATCTTCACTTGCACCAAGAGGAATTGTTGCAGCCGCTGTTGCTTCAATTTTTGGTTCCAGAATTGGTGAAGAAGGTAGCGCCCTCATGCCGATAACCTTTTTAGTAATTGCACTCACGGTAACCATTTATGGAATAGGCACACCAATAATTGCAAAAATCTTAAAGCTTTCAAACTCTAACCCAAAGAGAGTTTTAATAGTCGGAGCTAACAAAACGGCTCGAGCAATCGCGGAAATTCTAATTGAATGTGAGTGCGATGTCACGATTGTTGGTTCAGATCATAAAGCAATTGCAGAAGCGAAAATGCAAGACATTCCTAGCGTATTTGCGAATCCGCTCGATCAGGATACCTTTAGAAAGCTCCCATTAGGCGAGATATCAACTATTTTGATCTTAATCCCGGACGAAAAGGAAAGTGCCATTATCGCCGCAAAATATCGTACGGTGTTTAGCAGCAAGAATATTTACCAACTACCGTCCGACGTAACTCTGGACAATACACATAACAACTTCCTTAAAGCCGGTCGCATTTTCGCTAACAAAACACTTAATTTTTATCGTTTAAGCTATCTACTCGAATCTCCTAAGCCTATTCGCAAAACAAAAATTACAAAAGAATATTCATTTAGCCAACTAAAAAAAGAAATCGAGAACAAATCTCTTTTACTATTCAATATCGATGAAGATTTGAATGTAATCCCAGCGGATACAACGACACAAATGAGCGCGTCTGTTGGAGATACTTTAATAAGTATAGATCTAAAGAAGGAAGATTTCGAAAACGACCCATCGTAACTTGCGTTTCCTCATTCGATGAATTTAGAAATGGCTGTAGAAGCTATCAATTTTTAATAACACGAAAATAAACGACACCATTACTAAATTCATTCAGCAACTTAAATTTTCGAACCTCTTCCAGTCCAATTAAATATTGCACTTTAATTTGATCTTTAGAAACGCCCGAATCCACTAATGAATCCCTAAAACTTTTCATATACAAATCTTGTAAAGTTCGATTTGAAGATAAAAATTTATTATCATCGGCACGCAATGCAATTTGCACAGCAGGAAATGTTTTTAAAAACTGGGAAATGTAAAAAATATCTTCAACCAAAAATTCTGAAAAGAATATTTCTCCGTTTGAATACTTAAAACCATTTATCTTGAAAATCGAACTGGGAAGAGTCCTTTCAGAAGGGGTAAGATATGGGATTAACTGATTCTCAACGCTGTCATCAGGAAAATCCGGATAGAGCATTGGAACGATCTCTGACTTTCCTCCGTTCTTAGGCGTTTTAGGTAAAGGTTTGACGATCTCATTCTTGCTTTTGCCTTCAGTGCTCGTTTCAGCTAGCGCTGCGGTTGGCTTAGATGAAATCTTACTTGCAGGTGACGTAACTTGTGGCGAGGATTGTCTAACTGCAAGAAATAGAAGCATGAAAGCAAATAGCAAGACAACTGACAGGGCAAATACTACCTGCGAACGGCTACCTAGAGCACTCCTAACCTTTCTACATGCGACCATGAAAGGGTTTAAAATGTTCGCAAATTTACTTTTGCCATCCACAAATGATTTGGATTGCATCTCGTTTTTAACTATCTCAAATTTAGGGAGAGTAGAGGGATCGACCAAAAAATCAAAAGCCGAAATATCAAAAAATTGTGAAAGTTTATTTAAAAAAATAGGAGTTATATACGGGAAGATATCTGCAACGACCGTCCTTTCAATTTGTACCACTCGACTGATTTCGGTTATTGCTTCGTCGGCCTCTTTGTTTAGAAGTTGTGATAATACA
>CAYYIQ010000148.1:0-8656 GCA_964472005.1 uncultured Bdellovibrionales bacterium
TTTTGGAGAACGAAACTATCCAAAAGATTGCAAAATCGCATAATGTTACGTCAGCGCAAGTGATTTTGGCGTGGGGGATGCAGCGGGGAACCGCCGTAATTCCAAAAACTGTGCATGAAAAACGCTTAGTGGAAAATTTTGATGCTGCGAAGTTAGAGTTAACTGAAGACGAAATGCAGAGTCTTTCTAAAATTGATAAAAACCATCGATATGTTGACGGTGCATTCTGGACCCCTGAGGGAAGTCCTTACACATTAAAAGGATTGTGGGGGTAAAGTAAGAAACATTTCTGTCAGGGAGCATGGAGTTATCTGAGAAACTGAAATACGCATCTTGCTTTTTCAACGAGTTTGTCATGCTCCCTTTGGTTATAATTTTAAATGTCTATGCGGTCCGATTCGGTAAGTGTCTTTTGCTGGCGTGTGTAACAGTCTAATTCTCAACAGTTTGAAAAAAACTCCATGCTTTTACTCTACTTTAGTGCCTTTTCTGTTGTTAGTCGTTTCATGCTATATATACGCACTTAAAATTCATTAATTTAATGGTTACACAAGCCAATTTAACTTGATGAAAAAGCTAGGTAAAGGTTCGGGTGGCAAAAGTTGAGATTTGGAAATCTAAGTTTCTTAATATTTGCGACAGAGGCTAGTTCACTCACCTTATTTGAGTAAATTAATTAGAAATCGATTGGTGTTTATGTTTGTGAATATATTCTTGTGTTTAGTTTGTTTTTGTTACGCTGGATTATTTTTAGGGCGAGAACTTGAAATCTCTGTAGTTAATCAAATATTTCTTCCTAGCTTAGATAGTGATTTAATTCTTGGTCTACTTTTTATCATCCTGTTTTCAAATTTTGTTGTACAGCTTGTGCGCAAAAACAATGCAGTTGAAAGCACCGCAGCGAGTCTTCCAAAAGCTGTTAGTCGAGATGATGGTTCAAAAAGTTTATTGTATCTGGTTTCTTCCATGCAGGAAAAGGGGCGTTTACTTGATTTCGTAATGGATGATATTTCAACTTACAGTGATGAAGATGTTGGCCGTGTGGCTCGAGTGGTTCATCAGGGAGTGAGAGAGGTATTTGATAATACCATGAATATAAAATCAATTCACAACGGCGCAGAAGGAGAAAAAATTTCCTTCAATGATGAAGTAGATTTTTCAACCTACAAGTTAATTGGTACGGGAACAAAAAAGCCTCCTTTTTCGGGAACTGTTGCTCATAAGGGGTGGAAAGCTGGAAAAATTTCAATTCCAAATATTTCTTTAACCGAGAATGATCCCCAAAATATGGTAGTTCAAGCAGTAGAAATAGAAGTTAAATAAGTTATGTCTGATTCAGTTGTTTTTGGTATCGATCTTGGTACTACTAATTGTAGCATCTCATGTGTTAGTTCTTCCGAGGAGGAAAACACACCTAGCACAGTTCTTATTCCACAATTATCCAAGTCTAAGCTTTTAATCGAAGATAAGCAGATGCCTTCTGCGTTATACATTCCAATTGAAGGTGAGTTTAAAGTTGATGAAAATCTTCTGCCTTGGAATGAAGACGGTAATAACGTTGTTGGTGCGTTAGCAAAAGATCGCGCTTCTGATAATCCAGATAGGGTAGTTTTGTCCGCAAAGTCTTGGTTGTGTCAGTCTAAGTCTGATGCAAAGAAGCCGATTTTACCCTGGGGTTCTGAAATAGAAGATTCTAAGTTGTCGCCCTTTACTGCGACAGTGACATATTTAAAACACCTTAAAAATACAATTGAAAATTATAAAACTTCAAATGGAATAACGGATCAAATCGAATTCGTTTTAACTGTTCCTGCGTCTTTCGATGAAATGGCAAAAAACCTTACGCTTGAAGCTGCAAGTGTCGCTGGGTTAGAAAAAGTTTCATTGCTTGAGGAGCCATTGGCTGCATTCTATTCTTGGGTTTCTCAAATGGGAGAAAACTGGCGGGATCATATTTCAATCGGAAATATTGTTCTCGTTTGTGATATTGGAGGAGGAACTGCTGATTTCAGTTTGATATATGTTGGAGAGGAAGAAGGAAAACTAAACCTTCAAAGATTGAGCGTAGGTAAGCATCTTCTTCTAGGAGGGGATAACATGGATCTTGCGCTTGCATTTGGCCTTAGGCAAAAGCTTGAAGAATCCGGTAAGGATCTTGATAATTGGCAATTTCAATCTCTGATACATCAGTCACGTTTGGTTAAAGAGAAGCTTTTTGTCGAGGATGTTGAAAGTTTACCTGTTAGTATTGCTGGAAGAGGTTCTAGTTTGTTTGCTAGTACAATGAAGGTCGATGCTAAAAAGAGCGAAGTCATTTCCCAGATCTTAGACGGATTTTTTCCAAAGATTTCATTAGACGAAGCTGTAATTGAAAATACCGAAGCAGGTATTTCAGAATTAGGACTGCCTTTTGAAAACGAACCTGCGTTAACAAAGCATTTGGGTGATTTTTTCAAGAGAAGTTCACGACAGATTGCACATCTGCCTCAACTTCCAGATGAAGTTAAAATTAAAGCCGAACAGACTACTATCCTTCCAGATTTTATCTTATTCAACGGTGGAGTTTGTACACCGTCGGTTGTTAGGGAAAGAATTTTGGAAGTTGTTGGAGCTTGGGGCAATCAGGATTTAAAAGTTCTAGAAGGCACAAGTTTGGTTTCGGCGGTTGCGCAGGGAGCAAGTTATTTTGGAAAAGTAAAATTAACTGGGCAGGGGATTCGGATCAAAGCAGGTATTCCTCGATCGTACTACTTAGGCTTAAAAAGTTCGATGCCAGCGGTTCCAGGATATAAGCACCCTACAAAGGGATTGTGTGTCGTGCCGCGTGGTATGGAGGAAGGAACTAGCACAGATCTTAGTAAGCAAATATTTTCATTAATTACAGGTCAAGAAGTAGTCTTTCAGTTGTTCACTAGTAATGAAAGAGGTGAAGACGATTTTGGCTTTGTTGTAGATAATGCCGAAAGACAACTTGAACCAAGCAGCCAACTTAAATTGTCCCTTCCGGTTGTCGGCAGCGAAAGTGGAGCGGGTGATGCTAAGTCGGTGCCGGTAAGGCTATATTCACAGATCACAGATCTAGGAACACTTGAACTCTGGATGCAGTCTACTGAGAGTGATGATCGCTGGAAACTTGAGTTTGATGTAAGAACGGAAAAAAAAACTTTAAATTCTTAGATGGAACGGCTCTAGTAAGTAAACAAAATTCCAAAGCCTTATTAGAAGCAAAAAATTTAATCCTTACCCATTTTGGAAAAGGGAATAAGGCTGATCCTTCCAAAAAAGTAAATATACTATTCAAAGATTTAGAGCATGTCTTGAAGCTCTCTCGTGATGATTGGGATATTGCATTGTTGCGAGAGCTTTGGTCGTATCTTAAGTCCGGGATTACTAGATTAAACAGGTCAAAAGAACACGAATCAGTTTGGTATAATCTAGCGGGATATGTTCTAAGACCTGGATACGGGTTTCCGTCTGATGAAGATAGAATTTTGGAGTTAAGTAAGCTTTTTGATTTAGGGATCAAAAATCAGAAGGAAACAAAGGTTCTTTTACAATGGTGTATCCTCTGGCGAAGAGTTAGTGGGGGTCTTTCTGAAGCTGAACAAGTTGCGTTGGCTGAAAAGATCAATAAGTTGATCTCTAAAGATAGTGGCGTTCTTCAAGAGGGGATTCGCACTTTGAGTGTCCTAGAAAAACTGCCTGTAGAGAGTAAGATAGGTATATTGAAACTCATAAATAAAAATCTTAAGGGCACAAAGATTGATGAAGCTTTGGCGTGGTCCTTTGGACGGATTTCTTCAAGGGTTCTGGTGGATGTTCAAGACGATAAGATTATTCCGCCTGAACATGTAGAAAGATTTTTTCTCGACTATAAAGATTTTACTTGGGACGACGTCGGTGGCATCGCTCTTGCGAAGTCTATGCTACTTGCCTCGAGAATTAGTAAGGTGAAAAATTTAAATTTACAATCGAGTGTCAGAGATCAGATCTATTCAAAGGTGAGAGAAGCGGGGATCCCGATTGAGTCTTTACGTGTTTTGAAAGAATTTGTACCGCTTGAAAAATCCGATGAAAAAGCGTTATTTGGAGATGGCCTACCTTTAGGTTTAAGTTTAGCAAATGATTAAGAGTCTTCGGTTTGTTAGTTACTAGCGAACTGACCTTTGATAGTATATATCGAGCTTAGTGTTGAGTTCTGATTTGGGAATTAATATCGTCATCTTTGCCTTCGGGGGATGATTGAATCTATGGCATTAAGACACCGAAATGAGACCAGGTATTTATACAAAATAGATCGTTTTTTACTGGGGATGGAGATACATTGATTCTAAATACTGACAGTTCAGGCAAAACGCAGACTTTTGCTGATGAAGTACGCGACTTTAAATTGAATTTTGAAGTTTTTGGTGAGCAAAAGAGCGGTAAAATTCCAGTTATTCTTATTCATGGTTGGTCCAATTCAATTGAAGCCATCAGGCCATTTGCTCAGTTACTTTCAAATTACTTTCAAGTTATCGCGGTCGATCTGCCAGGGCATGGGGGATCTGCGGTTCCCTCAAATGTGTGGGACATGGGAGCGTTCGCGTCGGTGTTGAAGAACTTTCTTGATAGCCAGAATATCGCACGGGCGGACTTTGTCGGCCATAGTTTTGGTGGAAAAACAATTATTAAGTTTTGTGATCTATTTCCAGATTATATAAATAAAATTGTATTAATTGGCGCTTCGGGGCTAAGACCAAAGCCTAGCATGAGAAAGAAAGTTTTTTATATCTACTTGAAATTTTTACGAAACTTTATTCGATTTAAAAATACAAAATTAGGCTCAAAAATCTATAAGAATTGGTACATCCCAAAATACGCCTCGAGAGATTATAAAAGCGCAGGACCTCTAACTAAAACATTTGTTAAAACCTTGAACGAGGAGCTCGGGTCAGAATTGTCTCGGATTGAAAAGCCTTCTTTGCTAATTTGGGGTTCGGAAGACGACGAGAGTCCTAAAGAAGTAGGTATGAAAATGAGTCAATTGATAAAAGGCTCGGAACTTATAATTGTAGACGGTGCAGATCATTTCCCCTTCCTGGGTAACGGCCAACCCCTGGTCACTAAATATATCAGAGATTTCCTCTCCAAAAAGCCTCTTTAAATAGTAATCACAAAGGCAAAGAGATAGAGAGTGGGCGGTACTCGTCTCTATCGCAGGCACTCTGCGGCGCAAGGGTACATACAATAGAAACGGATGCCTTTTTCTGCGTCTCTGTGCCTCTGTTATCACTATTTAAAAGTTGCTTTTGAGAGGTTCAAAAGGTAGTTGTAAAACCTCTCAAAAAGGAAATGCTTGTAGGGGTTATAATACCCTTTTTTATTGTAGATTTTTAAAACGGATTAAAATATGGATTCATTTCGAATAGACATTGCCGAACTTGTTTTAAGTTTTGTGGTTTTTTTATTCGTTTCTAAAAGGTGTCTTCGCTACCTAAGATACTTTCAACAGGAAGAGTATACTCCTACACGTTTTATCGATTGGATTAGAGATAATCGAGCTTACGATAAAAAAGGTAGCATTGTATCTGCTGTGCTCTTATTGAATATTTTTATTGTCGGTTATCATTCGCTACTTACCTCGATTGTTTCTTTGTTGTTATTTGCAATTTTCATTCTTGAAAAAGATCCTCGCAGCCATGGTAAGAAAAAATTAGTTTTAACAAGCAGAGCGAAAGCCATATATTATCTCGCGACTTTTGAAGGCTTGCTTTTTGTTGCGCTAGCCTTTCTTGGAGGAGGCTTAAGTAAATTTCAAACACTTTTTGTAATTGTACAATCTCCACCTTTTCTTTTGGTGATTGCGGTTGTTCTGTTAGCGGGGAAAGAGAAGCGGGTTCAAGAAAAATTACTGGCTGAAGCACACGAAAAATTTACTAGAATTGACCCATATTCAATCGGAATAACAGGTAGTTTTGGAAAAACTAGTGTAAAAAATCTTCTGGGTGATATCCTTTCGCTTTCAGTTGGACCTACTTTTTGGCCACAGAAGGGTGTTAATACCGAGATGGGGATCACTCGGGAAATACGTGAGCGAATGAACGACTATGATAAGTTCGCGGTTGTTGAAATGGGAGCGTATCACGTTGGTTCGATTCAGAAGCTTTGCAATCTAACTCCAATCAAAGCAGGTTTAGTAACCGCTGTTCATTTTGTTCATTTGGAACGTTTTGGTGGGGTCGAGGAAGTTTATAAGGCAAAGTCTGAACTAGCTCAAAATATTCCCGACGATGGGATTTTGGTTGTAAACGGGGATAATGCTGGTGCCAGAAAGATGGCCACTGATTTTAAAAAGCAGACAACTTTAATATACGGCATGGAGACAAGCCATGGTGCTCTCGACTCTGTAATGAAAGACATGGTTACCGAGGTCTCGGGAACTAAGTTTACTATTCTATGGAAAGAAGAAAAATATGAAGGTTTCACCAAGATGCATGGTCGTGGTGCCTTGTCTAATATCTTGGGTTGTTTCACTATGGCATGTGCGCTAGGTGCAAAGCCTGAAATGGTCTTAGCGGTCATTAGAGATATTAATCCGGTTTCAAATAGGTTAGAGGTCGTTAGATATAAAAATTTTATTCAAATTAACGATGCTTATAACTCCAATCCAAATGGTTTTCTTTATGCACTTGAAGTGATGCGTGATCTTCCAGGAAAAAGAAGGATTTTGTTAACTCCAGGGATGATTGAATTGGGCGATCGAAGGTTTGACGAAAATAAAAAAATAGCGATGCAAGCGGCAAAGATTTGCGATGAAGTGATTGTAGTCAACGAAACTAACAAGGAAAGTTTACTCTCAGGGTTAGCGGAAGGTGGTTTGGCAAAAGATAAGACGCATTATTTTGCAACTAGAAATGAGGCTTTGGCTTACTATCAGAGCAGTCGTCAAGATGAGGATATCCTTTTATTAGAAAACGATCTACCTGATCTGCATGAAATAGACGAGACTTTTTAGTTGGATTTTTTGTTGTGAAGTTAAAATTGAGCCAGGAGCGGGTAGGGGAAATTTATATTTTCTTAGAGGCTGTTATCTGGGGATTTTTTCCAATCTTGGCATTGAAATCGGCTAATTCAATTCCGCCATTACTTTCTGCGTCATTGTGCATGCTTCTTTCGTTGCTTTTGCTTTTTCCGTTAACATTGAAAAAAAATGATATTAAGCAAGTATTTAGAACTAATGCTTTTAAATATATCCTTGCGTCGACTTTTTATGTTGGAGTTGTGTTCTATTCACTAGTATTTATCGCCGGTAAATATAGCCATCCGATAACCGTCAGTATTCTTTTGTTGCTTGAGGTGCCAGCAACGTTCATAGTCCTGAGACGTAAAGAGGCTATTTCTACTTTGCAAAAGTTCGGTGGGGTGCTTGTTCTGATCTCCGCATTCTTGGTTATGTTTAATGACAACGCATTGTTTGAATGGAGTAGTTTGCTGATCGTAGTCGCGGTTTTTTTTGCACCGCTAGGAAACTATTATAATAAACAAGCAAGGAGCCATATTTCCTCAACTACCTTCGTGTTTTTTAGAAATGTGTTCACAGGTTTGATAATTATGGTTTTGTCACTACTGTTTGAAGATTTACCGACAGCTAGTCAACTTAAAGAATCAATGTGGTTTGTTGTGCCAAATGGAATTATTGTTTTTGGATTATCTAAAATACTATGGGTAGAGGGTATTCATAGAATTACGATAGGTAAAGCAATTTCTCTAAATGCAATATTCCCCCTTGTGACAATCCTCGCTAGCTTCGCCTTTCTCTCTAAAACTCCAACCGTTATCCAAGTTTTTGCATTTTTCCCCGCCCTAATAGGCGTCATGATCCTCACCAAACAAGTCGGCCCAACTAAAAGTCAATAAATCAATATCAGAGCAAAAATCCCCTCCGTTTGCTCTGCTTGCACTGCGTTAAATTTTCTATTGGCATATTGATCCACAGTGGTTGTGCGCGTTTATCCTGGGAAGGTTTTAACGCAGAGCAAGCAGAGCAAACAGAGGGGGAGCGTGATTTGTGAGTTTTGTGATGGTAATTCCAGCTTTGGTTTAAGGTATTCCTTAAATAGTTAAGTAGCTTCTCCTCTGGCGGACATGGGCGATTTGGTATAAATTTATCTGGAAATTGTGAGAGATTTGCTTGCAGGTAGTTAGATTAGATTTAAATTGGAGAAAGAAATGTCGGTTAAGAAGAAAATTGCTGTTGTCTTTGGTGGTCGTTCAATTGAACATGAGATTTCGGTATTATCGGCACTTCAAGTAATTGATGCTCTTGATGTTAAAAATTATGACATCGTTCCTGTCTATATCGCACAAAGTGGGAAATGGTACTCTGGTGCTAAATTAAAATCTAAGGATTTTTACCGCGGGTTACCCCAGACTTTTAATCAAGTTGATGAAGTTCATTTTTCACCAGCGCCAGGCGTCGGAGGTTTAATTAAAAAATCTAGGACATTGTTGGGTTCCGTTAAAGAAGACGTCATCCCAGTAGACGTATATATACCTGTATTTCATGGTCAATATGGTGAGGATGGATGTATCCAAGGATTATTTGAATTGGCCGATGTCGCCTATGCTGGATCTTCTGTTTTAGCCTCCGCAGTGGCTATGAATAAGTACATCT
>CAYYIQ010000149.1:0-8645 GCA_964472005.1 uncultured Bdellovibrionales bacterium
AAATTCAAATTTTATTTGTTGAATTCTTAATTCCACCTCAAAAGGTTTTTGAGAAACTAATTCATCAAGCAGTCGCATGCCCTTAACGAACTCAAATTCTTTTATATTTTTCAAAAAAACTTGAATTTCAGAAAAATTTTCAGCTATCCAATCGGGAGATAAAGACAACCAGGGTATCGATCCAATTTCTTTTTCAAGTTCAAAAAAATTTCTATTTTTTGAGTTGATACCTGTTTCCATCCAGTCACTATCTATTGATTGAGCACTCAACGCCGAACTCACCAAAGCACTTCTCAACAATGGCGTTAAATAACGCCTTGATCTTGAGCTGGCTAAAATGCAAGGTGAGAGAGTTTCTGTTTTTTTAAAAACACCACTCATCGCTATTGCAATACTTGCAACATGTTCATCTGGGCACAATGAAAAAGCCTCCAACAAGCTAAAGATGTAAGACGCTGGCAGTTGCAGATCCGCAAAATAACTTAATAGTGATTCCACTGCTGCCGTCAATGGTGGTTCTTCTTCCATCAAGAGCGGTGGCCAAATGAAACCTTTTAAATAAAGTTCCGGAACATGACTCATCTCGTTTTTTGGAAAGTTTCTTGCAAACCATCTTCCTAAATCATTAGAAATGCTCTTTTGTAATAAACCAATCGATTCATCTGAACTTAAGCCGCGTTGTTCTTTAGGGATTAATGGGCTTATTCCTGCGGCGATACTTAACGATAAAGGTGTGACAATTATTGAATCATATGAAACAGGCCGCTTGAAATCGCTCGATATTGGCAAGGTATTCTTAATATCTCTAAAGACTTGTGCAATAATTTCTTCAACATTTACTTCCAAAGTCTTATTTGAAATTGCAAATCTAAGAATACTATTATTCTCTTGATCCTTGAATATTTCCGCTGGCTGAGCTTCCGAGCCTGTGACCGATGCTATAACACAAGACACGTAAACACTAGCGGACATTAAAAGTCGAGATTCATCTTCTGTTAAATTAATTTTGTGTCTTAAAGAAAATGTAATTAAATCAACTACTGTTAGTGATGGCCAGGAATAATCTAGGACTAGATATTTATTTGATTTTAAGTGCTCATTCCAAAATAATACAAAACTATCAACTTCTCTCTTAGAATAACTATCAATTTTTAGGTGCGCAATATTCATTTATTTTAATTTATCAAAGAACATAGTTTCTGAAATTAACTTGATAGCAACTTTTAATGCTTGTAAAAAGAAATATATTTTTGATAAAAAAAGTTTTCACGTTCAAGAAGGCTAAACCTAACTAACGCTTCTACCTCATAAGCACTAGAGTTTTCCGCCACACTAGTTATATCAATAATTTTCTCGGGTCCCACGCAACCGAGCACGTAATATGTTCTTAAAGGCGAATCTAAAGCAACTAACAATCTCTCAAAAAATTCCACACCCAATTTAATCACCAATGCACTCTCTAAAGAACCAACTAAAGTTTTAACATTTACAACATAATTCGAAAGGGAGGCTGGATCTTGTTCATGATCATTGCTTAGACCCATTTTTAGAGAATCGGAGAGATCTACGATTCCAATTGGTATTAAAGTATTCAGTAAAATTAACTCAAAAGATTTTTGTTTGAGATAAAGTTTACCAAATGTTTCAGATATTTTATTTGTAATACTATCTGAATCAAATAAGATCGAACCGATACTAACTAATAATGAAATTTTAGAAAGTATTTCTGTCTTAACCAATTCAATCTCTGATATCAGTAAATCCTCATCCTTAAATTCAGTAATCTTGGACTTAAATCTCATCAAAATTCGACTAATATCTTGAAACTGAGAATCGACATATTCTTGGTATACCAAATCCTCTTTTTCAGGATGACCTTTTACCCCCTCAAGCTTCGTAAGAAATCTAGAAACTGCCGGCTCTTCTTTTTTCCCAAATTGAAATGATTCATTAAGCTTTGAGATACTCACATCATTTGCGATGGCTGAAAGACCTTCTGCTAAGTCTAACCAGAGAGAAATATTTTTCGCTCCTAAGTTATCACGCTGAGCTGACAAGAAATCAACTAATGCATGATTTCTCTCATCATGTTCTAATTGATTCAAAATCGGTTGCATTAAATGTAATTTCTCAAACTCTCGATACTGCGATAAATCAAGTCTAAACTTTTGAGAAACAATACTTGTAAGTTGACTAAGCAATATTTCCCCGAGCTTTTTATTTGTCGGATAAATGAGTCCCGTTACAAGATTAATCAGTGAAACGGGGCTTAACAGCACCCACAAGTTGGCTATAAGATTGACTCTTTCCTCACTATCTTTTGCATTGAGGTAGTATTCAGCAAAAATATCCGATAAACTGTTTGCGTATTTTTTTAGTGCGGTTGATTTTACTTCGGAACCAATAAAAATTCCTTCGTCGGAAAAAAGGAGTTTCAGACCCGACGTTAAAAATGTACTTTTTGTTGAAAATGAATTTTTTAAAATATTCCGAATAGTCGAAAATTTTTGAAATACATCTTGACTAAGTAACTCTTCCGCAATCAGCTTACCAGTCTCCAAATAACTGCGATTTAAATCTTCAAGATGTAATATTTTATCCTGTTGATATGTTGGTAATTTAATATTCTCTAAGCCCATAATCACTCCATTCCCCTCATTCTAAAAAACCTTATTAAAGATTAACTTTTAACTATCGGATAGCTTATCATCTCCCTAGCGCCAAATCCTCTATGCTGATTTGAATTTGTGGTCTCGTTATCTCTCCACCACCTAGAAGTTCTCCTCTAAGATTCGCTAAATTTGTTTCATTTGCTAAGTCTAGATCAGCTCTATTTATTCTTTGGTCTATAGCAGCTTGTAGTCTTTGATTAATTTGTCTCCTTAGCCCACCATTTTCAGCTAAAAAGCCCTGTCGCATCTGACCAACTAGATGGCGCATATAAGTCACATCATCACTACGATTAATCATTTCCGTAACGTAATCTAGAGCCTGATTAACTGTTTGATTTCTTTCTCCCCTTGGGGTCATAGCAGTAATTCTGCGGGCATTAAAAACTGGCGCTACCAAATTATTTAACATTTCCTGAGCAATCAATAAATTTTCTCTTACTGGATCATCGCCAGCCAAAGTCGCTAACCTTCCTTGAACTACAGCTAAGGCATCTGTTCTTAATTGCTCTCTGGCTAAAAGATTTATGTTAGAATTTTCTGACAACATCAAAGTATTAATTTCTGCGATTCTTGCTAAATCAACATTTGGCCTGCCAAGCTCATTAAGAAATCTATTACTAGCGTCATTAACAAAATTTACCGGATTATTTGCTAAGGTACGATTAAAAAACTCCTGAGACCTTTGATTTATTTCATTAATGCTCTGCTCTTGAAGAAATCTATTCCTATTTTCAGCAGCACCGCCAGCAAATTGCTGTTCCCTATCTGTTAAAGGTCTTTCTTTAAGTATTTTATCTATCGTATTCGTCCTTAGAATCTCTGCCGTACGCTCATAAACCCGTGGAATTGACAGAGGCCCAATACCCAATCCAGTCCGACGAGCATTAGCTCTGTTCAAAAGCTGTTGACTAGCTTGCAGTTGATTTGCAACGACTTGAATTCGTTGTCCGATATCATTAAACATACCTGGATCCATGGCACCCTGACCGCCATCTTGGATACGCTGCAATTCTGTCAATAATGTTTGTCCCTCGGCAATTCGTGCTGTTAATTTACCAACACCATCAGCGGAACCACGATTATAGATACCACCGTTAAGAAAACTATTTGCTGCTGACGGAATTAAAAAAGCTCCCTGCAGCCCAACATTGAGACCACGTCCAATAAACAAACCGGATCCATAAACGCTTGAAGCTATCAAACCCCAACTACCGTAAACTGAAGCTGTAGTCGTAGTAAATGCACCAAGACCAAATCCAAGACCAAGATCTCTAACATTAGCTATTCCTTGAAGAATACCGCGACTAACTCTCTTCCCAACCACAAAGTCTAAACTGCCTGTCAAACCGTCTCGAACACTATTTAGACTTCTCTCGAACCACTTAGGTGTTTCGTCGGTAAACTTCAATTGAGCTCGGTTAACACCGTATGGATCGTAGATCCGATCAATAAATCTCTTACCTCTCGCCAATAAATTCCCGGCGACACCATCCATTTCGGAATTATATCTTTCAGTATGATCAAGTAGCCTCTGAACATAGTCGTCATGACCTGGATCAGTACGATCTGCAACTCGATTAAGCAACTTTAACGCCGAACCTCGTTCTCTTAACTCTTGCTGAAGCCTTTCTGCAACCTGTATTCTATCCCTTAATAGCGTTCCTGATGTACCTGTTCTATTACCTTGGATTGCAATATCTTCAACTGCCTGATTTACTAAACGGTTCGACTCCCTGTGAACATGGTTACCAAGTTTTCTATCGGCCGCATTTGCGAGTCGTCCGTTTAACAGATGATCTTGCCGACTCCTCTCAAAATCAACTAATCCTGCCCTATCTCCAACATGAATTCCTTCAACCCTTTCATTTCCCGCATTGACTCGTCTAACATCGACATTGTTAGCAGCACCAAAAGCTGCAACAACATTGGTATCATTTATTAAATTATTTCTATTGTGTAACACGGTAGCTTCGGCTGTTAACTGATTTGCTGGGACAGCTGCGATACCAGCATTTCTATCATTCCGGCGGGCGATTACACTTCCTTGCATCCGACCAGCCATATGTCCAGCTAACGATGAAGTAATAATTTGTTCGACATCTTGTTCCCGAGCCTGTCCTTTTTCACCAAAGAACCATGCACCTATTATTCTTTCAGAATAAATTCCACCGTAGATGTCAGCCATAAGATCCGGAACTGTAAAGACCAAATTTGCAGCCCTTGTTCCAGCTCTATTTAGATAACTAGCTGTAACAACTTCGACTCCAGCTGCATTGAAGGCCCTTTCTGGTCTTAAACTAGTTGTCAGACTATTTCGCATGCCTTGAAAACCTCGCCCCATAGTTCCACCCAAAGCAGCTGAACCAAGTCTAACAGAAAGCATTCTTGCACATAGATAATATTCAGAAATTCCCATTTCTCTAAGTTCGCCCGTCGGATCAAGCTCGGCAGTTCCTCTTGCTCGCCAAGTATCATAAACTGCTGCGGGGGCTTCAGTGATCACTCCTGCTGTCCCGCCTCCTAAAACACCTCTTCCCGCCTGCGCGACTCTCATCCCAGTATTTCCAAGAAGTCCCTTAGCATTAGCCCACAAATTCCTTAAGCCCGTTAAGGGCAATCCTCGCACAAAAGTAGGCGCAACCGACTGTCCCGTTGACAAAGTAGCTCGACCGCCGAGCGCCAAAACACCGGATAAACAGTTACCTACCGAATAAAGCACCGCATCTTTCAGATCATCTTTCACTTCCGCAATTTCAGAATTTAAATCGAAATTATTTCCACCGATTACCTTATTTCCCGCATAGTGGCCGGCCATTTGAGAACCTGTTGCAACAGTCCCAGCAACAACTCCCACCAGAACACCAGCTCCAAGCCCGCCGGTGACTGCTGTCGCACCAATTGCACCTGCAATAATTGTTGCCTTTTCAGCGGCCTTTAAACTAGCTTCTGCTAAACCTAGCTGTCGATCTAAATCTTCAAATCCATTTGAAACCGACTTTCTTAACTTATCCCAGTCTTCTTTTAACTTTGGATCACCTGAATCGAAGCCTTTTTCTAACGCAACTGTAACTTCTTTTACCTTTGATCTTAAGTTAGAAGTTAGATTTAAAAATAACCCAGGATCTATTTCTTGGGTCAATTGACCTTGAATTTCTCTAATTTCATCTAGCTTTTTATCTACTGAAGTTAAAGCCTGAACACTAGAATCAAGTAATGACTGTCGATATTCTTTTTCTTTTTCAGCCTCCTGCATTCTTTTGCTTTGCATATCGCTTAGAGACACTGGTGGAGCTTGAAATACCTTCCAGCCTAAAGTATTGTCTAAAGCTTTTCCAAAAAGATGAAGTGGGACATACGCCGCCTTAACGGCCGAGGAGGTCCCCTTTACCATCAAACCATTGCTATCGTAATCTTTCTGGTACTCTGCCATCGTTCGATCGACAGCATTAAGACGATCGAGTCTAATTTTTTGCTCTTGTTGTAATATTTCGCGACTTTCTAATAGAGTTTCTAAAAGTTTCTCTACATCTCCACGCTCGACCAAGGAATCTGAACTACTAAGAATTCGATTAGCTCTTGAATTTAATATTTCTGCTTGAGAAAATACTGGTGGAGTAGAACTCCTATCCGCTGCTGAACTTGCGGTTTGTCTTAAGCCCACTCGATCTTCCGAACTCAATGATCTTGCAAGAACTGGATCTAAAGTATCTAGATCTAATCCTTGATAAGGTTCACTTTTTTTATTGCTATGGGGAAGTATTCCGGTATTAATATCAAAAAGTTCTACATCATAATCTTCTGCTGTTCTAAGCTTTCTTTGATCCTCTGACGCGGGCACAACTTGCTGTGAACTACCGGTATTAGCACTAAATGCTTCAGGCTTAATTAGAACATAACTCGACTTTCGACTACGACTTAACTGGTCTGAAGTCTGATCCTCAAGCTGATCCCTCTTTACTGGTTGCGGCATTCTTTAAACCCTTTCTTTAACTCTAAACCCTATCTTTAATACGCAAAATTGGACTTTTAAAATCTCTCCTAAGATAGTTATGCGCACATTTACCCGAAAGTGATCATAACCAAATAAGTATTATTTTAAGCTATTTATTGATTATGCAAGCGGCCCTAGCACCTAAAACGACAGCAAAAATTGAAAGTCTTTACGGACTTAGTCACGTTGCCGAGCGTTCCTCCAAGCAAGAAGTTGCTCAAGCAGCTAGTGACGCGGTTGCAGCCTTTGACCATTTTCAAAGTTTAAAAAAACAAGAAATTGAATTGATTGCTCAAACCGCTGACCTTAATTTGAGATATTCCGAATTGCTCGATAAGCAGCAAGAAGAATCTTCGGGTTCCGGCAATCCTCGCACTATAGCTGATAGAGCCTCAACCATAGGTTCAATGTACACAGATTTAGTATTCGGCGAAGATAAAGAAATAGATATTGTCGAGCATCGTCTTCATTGCGCACACATACAAGCTGGGGCGATTGAAAGACAACTTGAAAACTTTAACGACGACTACCTAAATGGGAATGTAATTAATCTTGGCGTATTTAGATCCGAAACTAGCTCACTTACTAGCTCACTTGCACGTGGCGATCTAGCGATCATGCTACACTCATTTTCCGACCTACTAGAAACAGATAAATTAAAAGAACTTCATGAGCTCGCATTAGCGAGCAACAAACCAGACATTGATGCAAAGAAACGTAATGCACTTTTAAACGAAATATCCACTAAAACAAAGAGCTACCTAGAACAACATCAAACAATACTTGAAACTGATAATAGGGCTAAAGAAATTAGTGACCTAATTCGCTCAAACAAACTAGACGATGCTATAAATTTAAGTAACCAATACTTTAAACCTTACACAGAAACTGCAACCTATCAAAGAGACATCGCAAGTATCACCCCCTACATCGAAAGGTTTGAAGTTCTATCCTCAGAATCTCTAAATGAAATTGGCATTCGCACATCAGCTCCCTCAAATTTGCTAGATGAAAATGCTGACATTCTAAGTCAATTAAGCGACGCAGAATTAAAGGCACTGAGTCCACGAGAGGCTAGAATTGCAATTGAAACAAAAAGTCGTCTTTGGGACAATCGAATCGACTGGGAGCAAGATATCGTTGGGCAAGCCGATGCCCAACTTCTAACTACCTCTTATGCGACGTTAAAGAGAATTTCTGAACTTTCTTCCGCATTTGATTCTAGCTTGCTTGAAGCCAGCAATCAAAATATTCCAGAAGAATTGAAAGCTGACTCAAGGAAAGAAGTCATAAATAAATTTTGGGGCAGATTTTTTGAAACAAAGAATTTTATCCAAACTGAGATGATTTCTGAAGCCTTGAGAGTAACAAATCATCATTCGGCTCCCAACAGTCAAGCAAATTGCGAAACGGTAATTCTTGCGTTAACCAAAAGCTACCTTAACGACCCCGAAAATCAAAATCACAAATCGCTAATCTCCGCAATGCTCAATCAAAGCGCAGCAGGCAGATATCCTATCTCAAATGATGTTTTCAACATTGTTAGAAATAGTTTATCTAATGAAGACAATGCAACATCAATGCAGCAGGTATTAGAATCCCTGAACTCTCTTGGCATTAGTTCAGGTTATGCAGAAAACATTTCTAATGAAATTTCAAACGTCTTAAACCCCTATCAAGGATTACTTGCCGCTGTTAATATAATTGACGCGAATGAAGTTTTAAGTCTATACACTCCAGAAGTCCTTCAATCCCACGAAAAAACATTTCAACAAACTATTCTTGCTGTCAATCCAGTCTTTCAACAAATTAGTAGCTACCTTAAAGCAACAAACGCTCATGGAGCTCAAATAAAACCAACACTTGATCAACTAAGAGAACTCAATCAAAATCATCCAGAAATCTCAAAAATAAATTCTTGGATTGATGCATTTCCTAAAAGATATTCTAAAGTTTTAAATTAAGAGTTTTCACCACGAACC
>CAYYIQ010000150.1:0-8640 GCA_964472005.1 uncultured Bdellovibrionales bacterium
ATTAATCTTCCTTTTTTTCATTCCCTTAGTTAATTTTTCAAGACAAGGATCGAGATAACGATTGAAAGCTTATGAATTCCACATCCCGATTTGTTTTCTTAAACTATCTGCTTCCCCTGGGGTAAAATCCCCAAGGGTGATAGCAATGCGCATTAATTGCTCTTGAAAGATGATAATGCCTAAAGTTTTAGATAAGATCTCCTTAACCGAATCATGCGGGTAAACCACTGGATCAAGCCCATCGCGGCGTCTTAGGTAGGGATGGATAACATGCCCTTGAATTGGACCGGGACGGATGATCGCAATTTCGATCACTAAGTCATAAAAACATTTTGGTTTTAAACGAGGTAACATCGACATTTGCGCGCGCGACTCTATTTGAAAGGTGCCCTCTGTCTTGGCCTTCTGAATCATGCTGTAAGTAGCTTGATCATCGTTCGGGATGTCGTAAAGACTTAGACTATGGCCGTAACACTCCTCTACCGTTTTAAAACACTTTCTAATTGCCGTGAGCATCCCCAGAGCCAAGCAATCTATTTTAAAAAATCCAAGTTCCTCTATGTCGTCCTTTGACCATTGAATAATGGTGCGACCCTCCATCGTTGCGGGTTCTTGTGCAACAAGTTCTGAAATTTCATGTTGTGAAATTATAAAGCCTCCTGAGTGAACCCCAAGATGTCTTGGGAAATCAATCAAGCGAGACGCAAGTTTTGTCCAAAGCTCCTCTGTTAAGTTATTTGGTAGAGGCTTTTTATTGTTTGCTTCAACTGTGTTGATTTTTTCTGCAATATCCTTGCCGCGATTAATAAAGGCTCCGATAGATTCCGAAAGACTCTTAAGGGTTTTGTCGTCGACACCGAATGCTTTACCAATTGAACGGACTGCGCTTTTAGAACGAAATGTGATGACATTCGCGACCATCGCGGCGCGTTTTCTGCCGTAGCGTTTATAGATATATTGAATAACTTCTTCGCGTCGTTCGTGTTCAAAATCTATATCTATATCGGGAGGGTCGCCGCGTTCTTTGCTGATAAAACGCTCAAAAAGTAGATCAAATAAGGTCGGATCACACGATGTAACCCCAAGCGAATAACAAACCGCAGAGTTCGCAGCAGAGCCTCGGCCTTGGCAAAGGATATCTTGACTTCTTGCCCATCTGACAATGTCCCAAACGGTTAAGAAGTAGTCTGCAAATCCAAGGGTTTCAATTAGATCGAGTTCTTTTGAAATGCTGGCAACGATTTTAGCAGGAAGTTGTAACCCAAACCTCTCCCTTGCTCCGAGCCAAGTTATCTTTTCAAGGAAGCTTTGAGCGGTATGACCTTCTTCGATAAATTCTTTGGGATATTCGTATTTTATTTGAGAAAGGCAGAACTCGCATGAATCATTTAACTCATTCATTTGAGTCACTACTTGATTGAAATCCTTAAACGTAGAAAATATTTTATAATAGGTTTCTCTTGTATGAAGACTTCTTTCGCCGTTAGGGAAAAAATGGTCGGCGGATTCTTGAAGAATTTTATTGAGTCGAACTGCTGTTAAAACATCGTGAAAACTTTTTTCACTGCGGTGCGCGAAAAAAATGTCTTGACTAAAAATCCTGCGGATTTCAAACTTCTCCGAGAGTTTGTAGGTCTCTTCTAGGTTTAAATCTGCGTATCGGTTCAGTGTTTTGGTAATTGCAAAATAAAGGTCTTTTTTAAAAAGATCTTTTAAGATTTGTAGTTCGTTATGGTTTTTTAGAAAATGCTTTACTCCACCGCGCATTGGGATAATTGCAAAAATGTCTTTTAAATCGAAGTTTGCGAGTTCTTCAATTGAGATCATTGCTTCATTTTTGCTCTCTCGATGTGAGAAGGTAATAATTTTATTTAAGTTCAAAAAACCAGTCCAACTCTTAATGTTTAGAACAAGAGTGACTTGATTTAAAAGAGGAGAGTTGTGATCCTTTTTAAGGTTAAGTTCTGCACCATAGTTAAGTTTAAGGTTTACAGGTTCATTTTTTTTAAGAAAATTTAAGTCATTGTATGCACGAGCAAGCCCATAGACGCCGTTAAAGTCATTGATGCAAATAGATTTGTAACCACAAGCATTTGCCGTAGAGATTATTTCAGACGGATGGGACGCTCCTTTCAGGAAACTGAAATTAGTTTTGGCTAGCCAGTCGGTTAGCGGAAAATTCTTAGGAGTATAAACCATGGACATACCAATCTCCTCTGTAGTTTTGGAAAGCCCAGATAAGCTGACCATCTTTTTTTTCGCAGATATGATAGTCGCGATAAGAATCGTTTAAATCATTTGTCTGCCACCATGCGGCAGCGGTTCTTTCAAGATATCTTTTATGTTTGATTTCTGTAGATTGCATTCCGATCGGTTCGGGGTAAATAAATAAAGGTTTCATTAAGAACCGTCTGTGAGAAATTTCGCCGTCGTTAACTTCGTCGTCGGCACTGTTTATCTTACTGCTACTAGCGTCTAAATCAGTTGCTGAATAATCAAGCGAGGGGATGTGAACTTTGTTGATTTTGAAGACTGAAATTTTACCATCTATTTTATTTTGTAGATCTTTAACGTCTTTTGAATGTTGGTCTATTGCTCTTAAGTCTCTAAAAAGACTCGTTGTTTTTTCTTTGAGGCGAACGATTTTGTCGATTTTAATTTCCCAGGCAATGATTAAAGGGACGTTTTCAAGATCCGTATCCTTTGTTTTTTCTTTGAGTTTAAATTGAAATTGTTCAAACGCAATTTTGAACTGCGAGTTGATGATTGCAAAATCGTTTGCACGATCTTCTTCAAATGCGAGAGGGTAGCGAAAACAAATTTCGGTTTCAATGTCCGAGACGTCAAATAAGGTTATGATCCATTTTAAAGAAGAGATTTTATTTGGGTACTTTAATTCTTCGGAGCTTGAAAATTTTTCGAGGTCTACTTTTAAGAAATTTTCAATTTGCTCCCAAATTGAAAGTGCGTGCTCCAATGATTTTTTTACAACAGGAGGTTCAAACAACTTTAAATTGATCCATGGAAAATCATTTAATAATTCAAAAGTTTTATAATTAAAAAGATTGATCTCCTGTGATTCTTGAGTCGTCTTACTTGGGAAACTCCATTTAAAAAGTAGGCCAATGAAGGATTTAAAACGACGTTGGATTTCGTGAAATTGTGCGTCGCTTAGTTCAGAAATTTTATCGAGTTTTAAACGTGAAAGAAACCTTTCAAATTGTGCGAGACTAGCTTTAAAATTTTTTCGTCTGTTGCTTAAAATATTATGCTCATCAAAACATTTGTTAAGTTGCTCCGCGGCTTTGCACCATGGTTTCCAGCTCATGTTTTGGAAGATTTTATCGGTGAAAATGTATGATGTGTCGTAGGTGCCTTTTGCTCCCCGTTCAAGCAAATAATCTATTAATACTAGCCCCTTAAATGGGTGGTCACACATTATGATCAAGCTGTTAGAGGGAATCTCTTTTAGTAAAGTTTTCGAGATTAGTTTGCCGGGGTCCATATTTTGTTTCTCGGCAGACTTCTCCCAGTAGTGATAGGTTTGCGAGAGATCCGCAACGAATATATTTTCGTCTAGTCTCATCACGGATGGGCTCAGAGTTAGAACGTTTTGAACCTCGCTAGAATCAAAAACAATAAAAGGAGATTTGAGTTTTTCCTTTGTTGTTAGCGAGCTGTCTGAATTATAATTGAAGAGCGAAACTAAATTACCCATTAAAAACTTCCTTGATATTTAGTTTCAGTTTATGCGTGTTTTTCCCTTTAACAGAAGAAAGTGAGAATGAATTTGTTCTAAGTGAAAAATCGCTATTGAAACGGTATTTAGAGAAGGGGTTGCCGTTACGATTACTTAAGAAAAAATGTCTTAATATAAAAATTGAAAGATTCTTTTGTCTCGCGGAACTCGCAAGGTAGTTTATTTCTGCTGGAGTTATAAACTCAGCTGAATCTATAATTAATAATTGGTATGTCTCTTCGTTAATAGCAGTGCGAATAATTTTAAACGGTTTTTCATAAACCATGAAGTGGATTTTTGATAAGTCGAACCCAAGATCAAACCAAGAAGTTGGGTAAAACTTTAGATCTGTTCGGTTAGAGATCCAAAGACAGTCTTTTCTTAAAGACTGTGCGATTACTGCGGGGATAGCACGTGAGAAATTTCCATGCGGAGCTCCCCATTCGCTGATTTGGCCTGCTGGATTAAAGAAGCTTAGGTAGTCATTTAAGCGACTTATGTGAGTTTCCAGCGGTGGGTAATCCTTTTGGGTCGGACATTCAGATGTAAATTTAAGAGTCGCTAAGTCGCTTAACATATTGAATACATTGTGTATTTGTAAGGGTTTTATATTCTCTGTTTTAGTATATAGTATTATATTAGATTAATATATATTAAAGTAATATATATCGGATTTTTAATTAAGAGAAGTCGTTGGCGAATTTATACGAAGGTGCTTACACCAATGGTGGTAGAATAATTTTTCATCGGGAATGAAGACAGGAAGGTAATTAAATTTGTGTTACTCGATACTATATAGCGTTCAGTGGAATAAACTTAAGTCGATGTTTGATGTCGACATCGAGCCAGAGTTCTTGCTGCAAGAAGGATCAAGGATCTATCCACGACAACGAACACGAGTCCTTGTAAAATCAAAGAAGCAATCCGAATTCGCCTTACCCGAGATGGAGTATTCATTAGTGCCTTCGTGGTCTAAGGAACCGGTAGTTAAATGGGCAAGTTATAACGCACGATTGGATCGAGTAAATCCAAAAACGAATAACGAAGAAAAAATATTTGATGCTCCAACATGGAAAGAACCATTTAGTAAATATCATTGTGTTGTTCCGATGACAAAATTTTTTGAGTCCTGTCGAGACCGTGGAATCGCAAAAGGGCATGAAGTTTCTTTTTTTGAAAAAGGTGAAGATAGTATTATGCTTGGAGCTGGTATTTATTCAATTTGGAAAGGCCAGATTGAAGGAGAAGTAAAGACTCACTATTCATTTGCTATCATAACAACGGAGCCTAATTATTTTATTGAATCAGTTGGGCATGATCGAATGCCGGTATTTTTAAAGCCAGAAGATAGCAAGATATGGTTGAATAATAATTTTGAAAAACCAGAAACAGCGTACCGATTTTTATCAGAATCAAAATACGAACCAGATCTTGATTTTGAAAAAATTAGAGAATTAAAAGGAGTATAGTTTTGGATAATGGCCTATTAACCCCAAAGGAAAAATGCATCCTCAAATTCATGAAGAAATTTGCGAGTAAGAACGGTGGAAATTACCCAAAAAAGTCTCACATTCAATGTCATTTTAACTATAAATCTAATAATTCTGTTACCCAATTCTTTAATAGTCTTGAAGAAAAAGGAATTCTGTCATGGTTAGACAAGGCTAAAAAGTTTTATACAATAAAGGTAGACGAATGTTGTGAAGATTTATCGCAGGTTCGTCAAATATATGTTGAAGGCTTAGTCTCGGCAGGTGTCTTAAAAGAAGCAGTAAACGAGAGAGAAGAGATCGAAATCGCAAAAGCGATGTTAAACCAAAACAAAGAGTATTTCGCACTTAAGGTTTATGGAGACTCGATGAACGGTGATTACATTATCGACGGTGACATCGTTGTCCTAGAAGAAACAACAGAAACACCATTTGGAACGATCGCAGCAGTGCAAGTAAACGGCGAGGCGACCTTAAAGCGAATTTTCAAGAAAGGAAAAGACATCGAACTTGTCGCTTCAAACCCAAGCTACAAACCAATTCTAGTAACAAACGACCCAACCTTCAAAGTACTAGGCAAGCTCCACACCGTTATCCGACAACTCAGGGGTTAGTTTTTTTGGGGGGCGACCACAGAGGCACAGATACACAGAGGTGGAAGTCTCCGTTTCTATCGTACGGACGCTGAAGTGCCAGGAGTTTCTGCTAAAGAAACAAATCCCTTTCTCTGGGCCTCTGTGGTCGCCCCCAAAAAAACTAACCCCTGAGTTGAATTTGATAGAGTATTTGTGGCATTTTAGTTAGTGTCTTGGGTTGCCGATAGTTTAAGTAGAAATTATTTAATTATTTTATGCAAAAACAATTTATTTCTCCTGACGAAATTCGAACCAATTTTTCTAGGGCGATGTCTAAGATGTATCGTGAAGAAGTTCCTGCGTATGGAACCTTGCTTGACCTTGTTGGGCAGATTAATTGGGATGTTTTGGAGCGTGATCCGACTCTTAAGCAAAAGCTTAGAGAGACTGATAATTTAGATCGTATAAGCGAAGAGCGCCATGGTGCGATTCGCCTTGGTAAAGCTTCTGAGTTGAAGATGATCGCACGGGTCTTTTCTGTTATGGGGATGATGCCCGTTGGTTACTATGATTTGACTCAGGCAAATGTGCCAGTTCATTCGACCGCGTTTAGATCGATCGACGCAGCAAGCCTGTCAAAGTCACCCTTTCGAGTTTTTACTTCGCTGTTGAGAACTGAGTTGATAAACGATAAAAGTTTACGTGAAGAGTCTGACAATATTTTAGCTAAACGCGAAATTTTTACTCCAAAGCTAAAGGACTTACTACAAAAAGCTGAATCCCAAGGCGGACTAAATCAAGAAGATGCAGATGTTTTTATCCAGGAAGCCACTTATACTTTTAAATGGCATCAAGATGCAGCAACAAGTGAAGATTTCTATCAGAGGTTAAAAAAGGCTGATCCACGGGCTGCTGATATAGTTTGTTTTAAGGGTCCGCATATAAATCACCTAACACCCCGCACTCTTGATATTGATTTGATTCATTCTCAAATGCCAAAATATGGGATGAATGCAAAGAACGTAGTCGAAGGACCTCCTGCGACATGCGCGATTTTATTACGACAAACCTCTTTTAAGGCATTAACAGAGGAGGTGCGCTTTGAGGGGCAGGCAGGGCTCCATACTGCGAGATTTGGTGAAATTGAACAACGTGGAGCCGCGCTCACTCCAAAAGGGAGAGAACTTTACGATAAACTTTTAAATGAAGTTCGTAGGCAAATAACACCAGCTCCAGATGGATCAAATTCTGTTGAGTATATGGCAAAACTAGAAGAGGTATTTAACGACTTCCCTGCCGATCCAAAACAAATGCGAAAAGAGGGAATTGCATACTTTCAATATTTTAAGACTAGTAAATCTCACAGCGAAAATTTGAATAGTCGAAATTTAGAAGAATTAATCTCCAGCGGACTTGTAGATTTTATTCCCATTACATACGAAGACTTCTTACCCGTCAGCGCCGCAGGAATATTTTCCTCAAACGCCGCAGATAAAAAAACAGAAGATAAATTTGCGCAATCAAGCCAACTCGAATTTGAAGATGCGTTGGGACAAAAGGTTCTAAGCGAATTTGATTTGTATCAACAGATGGAAGAAGAGTCCTTAAAGTCGATATTTTAGGCGACCATAAAGGCACAGAGACACAGAGTGGGAGACACTCGTCTTTATTGTAAGACTCTTGAAGTGCCAGAGTCTTACAATAGAAACGTATGCCTTTCTCTGTGCCTCTGTGGTCGCCTAAAATATCTAAGTTGCTGTTACTTATGAAGATTGCTCGCTTCGAAATTGCATCCTCTTTTTAAGGCTTGATATGTTTGAAGTGAATTGATAGTCCTTCGGTTTCTTACTAGTTCTTTTAAAATCTAACCCAGTAAAGTTAATTAACCACTCTTACTTAGAGCAAGTCTAAGTGTTCCAAAGTGAGAGTTTTGGTCTCTTTATGTTTAGTTACTCTTCAGAGGAATCTAAAAGTGGATTTTAGAAAGGTTTTTTCGGGAACCCCAGATGGTAACGGGTTGGGTGAAGATCCTGCATACTTGGTCCCATTATATCAAGAATTTGAACAGGTGTGTTTTGATAGAACAACACCGAAGGATGTGCGACCACTCCGGATGTGGTTTCCAGTGGATCAATATTTTGACAAATATGGAACTAGCAATTTAAACACGTCGCGATGGCTGCTAAGTCGTAAGCTATTTGAAGCCTATCGCTTTGCCGAAGCTGGAACGGCCGCGGTGCAAGTGGTTAGTGAAGACAGATGGGAGTACGTGAAAAAGTTGCACTCCGGTTTGCCAGAACATTTGCAGACAGAATTATTTTCGCTGCCTGTTGAAACTTTGCCACCAAGCCTGCTCCAGCATTTTCGGATGGCCTTCCGACTATCGTGGCTACAAGCAAATTGCGATGAATCCATTATGCTCATGCTTAATCAAGAAGCCAGAGAGGTGGAGAAAGTAACGAGGTCAAATGCTCCCGAGACCCTATATCGGTTCGGAGAAAGCATTGATTTGCGATTTGAAGCGAGCACCTTGGCGTCGGAGGTAAGAAGTTATTTTCGAAGCGAATACACCTTAGACAATCGATTAAAGTGCCTGTCTACTGTTCAAGAAATTATTGAGTACAGACGAGTCAAGCTCACTGCGCTCTTTAAAGCTTTGAAGTAGAAAAGCTAAGACTCAATTGGGTTACTAAAGACGCAATCCAAAGATTTTAAATTGGAAAACAATTTTTATTCAAAAATTGTTTTCCGTGTACCAAATAACTCAATCCCAGCAATATTTAAAAAGGTTAAATCAAGAGACCAAAATCGTCCCTAGGAATTTTTAGGCGACCAC
>CAYYIQ010000151.1:0-8497 GCA_964472005.1 uncultured Bdellovibrionales bacterium
GAGTAAAATGAATTTGTGCCGAAACAAACCGTCATCCCTGCGAAATGAATTTGGGCCGAAACAAACCGTCATCCCTGCGAAAGCAGGGATCCAGGAGAACTAATGTTTTCAATCACCTGGATCCCCGCGTTCGCGAGGATGACGGGAAAGAAAATTCAACTTGTATTACTCGGACAGACTCTCCCGCAGGGATGACGGCGGGTTGGGTGTATAGGGGAAGATGAGAGAGGGCGTAAGACCCATGATCACCGCTTTCAAAAAATTGCGGACTTTCCTAAAGACAACAGAATATTTCTGCTAAACAAGACAATTTAAATGTGAACTTTCTTAATCTAAGAAAAATAGCGATTTTATTACACGCTAGTGCTTCTATATAAGGTATTATTTTTTTGAAAAATTTGATTGAAATCTAAAAACAAAATCAGACAGCGGTTTCAATATTTCTAATGAACCCAGCTGTCTTAATTTTTTAAGCCCACTAATTATCTTTGTAATAAACTTAGTGCCAACTGTGGTTGTTGGTTTGCTTGCGCTAAGATTGAAGTTGCAGCCTGTTGTAAGATATTTAATCTTGTCATTTCTGCGGCTTCAAACGCTACATCCACATCTCTAATTCGAGATTCGGCTGCTGCAAAGTTTTCTCGTGCAACTTGTAAGTTCTCGATTGTAATGTTCAATCGACTTTCAGTTGAACCAAGTGTTCCTCTTGCTCTCGTTAAAGAATCAATCGCAAACTGTACCGCGTTCAACGCACTTCGCGATGCTTCCTGTGCTCTGATTGAGGTAACATCGTTTAGTGAAAATGAAAGTGCGTTACTTCCACTCGTTGTTGCAAGCCCGATTGCTGACAGCGTTGCTTGAACACCTGTAAACGAAATTTGTGAATTTGAGAATCCATCGAAACCAACTTGGAACGTTACTGTTTCAGATTGTGTTAAGAGTTTTAGACCGTTGAATTCAGTAGTTTCCGCGATACGTTGAATTTCACTTCCGACCGCTTCGAACTCAAGCTGTAGTGCAGATCTTTGTGTCGTATCATATACACCGTTGGCAGATTGCTCAGCTAACTCTGCGAGTCGAGTAAGTGAGTTTGTAATCTGTTCCATCGCACCATCAGTAATCGAGATAATTGAAATACCATCGTTGGCATTTCTTATCGCGACAGAGGCGATTCGTTGATCGGCCTTTAACTGTTCGGCGATTGCGAGTCCTGCGGCATCATCGGCAGCTCGGGTAATTCTTAACCCAGATGACAATCTTGCATAAGACTTATTTAATCGATTAGTCGTTGCTGCTAGATCTCTCTGCGCTCTGATTGACTCAACATTTGTACGTATATTAATACCCATAATTCCTATGTCTCCTTGACCCTATTTTTCCCCATCTCTTGTGTCGGTTGCTTTTTTATCCTTAAAAGCCACATCCTTGGAGATGGTAATTAAAACTAAATTATTCACTACACTCGCACTATCCTTACGAAACCAAATTCAATCCGTTTGATTTGCAAAACTTAAATTACAGGCTCAAAGTTTATACATTCACTTTCATCAACTATGTAGCCATTGCACATGGTGTGCCAAATTCTTTAGACAACCTTCTGCTTACTTAAATTATTTGCGAAATTTGAACGGAGAGAACTCACACGATCTACATAAGTCCTTGTACTTGCTGGTAGATACGGTCTAACGTTAGAAAATATTCCTGGATTTTTCCCTGCTTGAAGTGCTCGGTTTTGTGCGCGAGCAACACTTCCTTCACCAGCGTTATAAGCGGCGACGGCAAGTTTTTCCAATTCATCGGCAGATTTAACCGGATGAGTTTTTAAAGATGAAGTAAGGTTTGTCTCCTTACTAAAGATATCAAGGAGTCTTCTAAAGTGACCTAGACCAAGAAATGAATTCATCGTCGGGTCGAATGGTCTGTAAGGTTCGTCGATTCCTGTATTTGCGTGAACTTCCTTACCTGTTGAATCAAGGAGCTGAAAAACTCCCTTGGATGCAAATCCGTCGCTACTTACCGCATCGGGGTTAAACGATGACTCTGCTCTTGCAATTGCTAGCCCAAGGCTTGGATCAACACCATGATATTTCCCCGCAGTAATAATAATGTCTTTAATTTCATCTTTCTCAAAGACGTTATTAGGGTTTACCGTACTACCATTTGATTCAAACCTATTACTCGCAACAATTTGAGGCATTTCCGGAACCCCAACAGCTTCTTCATGATTTGGGAAGTCTCCGACTTTCATATTCTGAGTCGAAGTAAGGTCTAATACGTCGTCTAATGGCATATCACCTAATATTCCATTCTTTACGGGAAGCTCACTTGTATCAAGCGGAGGAGCAACAAAACGATATGCTTCGATTTGCTGCTCGATCATCGACTGGGAGGCTCTATCAATCTCCGTATTAACATTCAATTGGCCGTTACTATTATCATCTGTGGCTTTCAGCGGATTGTAGTTTGCGGCAGTTACAGTATTTTGGCTATTTGGGCTCTGGGTCGTGTTTGCACCTTTGGTTTGTGGGTTGGTCTCGGCAGTATCAAGCAGAGATTGAAACGTACGTGTGGCATCATTACCACCCTGAGTTCCCCTTAGGTCACTCTTGCCCTGCCCATTAGAGGTAACTCTAAGTAAGGCATGCTTGTAATTCTCTGTTGTTATCGAGGCCATTAAACATTCTTTATTAAAACCATATTGCTACATAGAGAATGCACGCTACGTGCCAAACTAAAACAAAAATTTACGTAATAATATTAGGCACTTTGAGAATATGAGAGGTGATAGAACTTTGGATTTGAGTCAAATATCTGACGATTTAGAGTTTTAGAGGTTAGTGCAAAACCTTTTTTAGAGCATCTTTTATAAACACTCATTGTTTCATCTATTCTTGTTATCTTTCTTAGATCTAACCACTAAGGTTCAAAGACACGAAAAGGGAATTTTTAAGTTCGGATTTCCATTAAGATAGACAGACCTATAATGTTACCTAGATCTAAGTATCGAACTTCCTCTTAGTGACTTTCTATCTATGTAGTAAAACCTCCCTTCAAAACAATGAAACGACAAAACATATAAATACGGGCTCGGGCGATTTAAATGTACACTAGACGACACGGGTAACATTCAATTATGAATCTGTTATCTCATAGAGTTTATTGAACTTACAGTTTTCGCAGATATATCCAGTAAACCAACCTATCTCTTTTGACTCGCTGTTTGATGCGGATTGCAGGTCTTCTTCTTTTTCCATTTGCACATACCGTACATGTTTCAGTCTATTCGAACAATTTGGACATTTCGCTGGAAGATACTTTTTCGTTATATAATCAACAATCAGTGTTGGAACGATGACTAAGGAAAGTCCACATATAATTTTTACAATCGTATTTTCGATTAACAGGCCATTTGCGAGGTATGTAAAATATGCAGCTGTAGAAAGTGATAACGTCAACGAGATATTAGCGGCTAAACGATGATTCATAATAAGATAATACACATTTTTAAAGGAAAATTTAAGCTATTACTTAGCTAGTTCATAAAATCTTTCCTAAGATATACTTTAAAAGGACTAATCGATTAACATTAATAATGGTCATTCGATTCAAAATTCCATTTTTGAAGATCTTGCTCAATTTGTAGTTAAATAAAGTCTACATTCGAATGTTTCACTATGAAAGCCAGATGTATGCAACAATCATATTTAAAGAAACCTCAATAGATGACCGAGATACAAAAAGGGAAAGAAAGTCCGACATCGGAATACGAATTGCTATCGCGCAAAACATGACTGTGAGACCGAATAATTGATTCTCCGTGTTACATCCCTATATTAAAACGTCTTTCTAAATACAAAAAGAAAAGATAGTAAACAGCTAAGGCAATAGAGCCCCTCAAGAGCAAACAAATACTAATCTGATTATATATCTACTCCATTAAGCCTATATGCAATCAATCTATAGACTAACTTCGATCACTCTCTTTATCGCATCCTTCCTACTTTTTTCTTTGGAGCCGATGATTGGAAAATTACTTTTACCATCTCTAGGTGGAACTCCCTTGGTATGGAATACATGTCTGGTTTTTTTCCAATGTGTATTACTTTTAGGATATCTGACTTCTAATTATCTGATTAAGACGTTCTCAGTTCATATCCATTTGATGGTACTTCTATTTCTTCTGACCTTTCCTTTTCTTTTTTCGACGGAATTTTCGACCTTTAATCCGCAAATAGACAATGCCACAGAAATTTACAGTCCGACTAGTTGGTTATTTAGTTGGCTAACACGAACGATCGCAATCCCTTTTATTGCTCTATCAATAGTACCTTCACTCTTTCAGTACTGGTATGGCAGAGCAAACGAGAAATTCGCTTCAAGTACATACAATCTATATGCATCAAGTAATGCCGGAAGCTTACTAGGGTTGCTAGCCTACCCTTTTGTAATTGAAAAATACTTCCCAATGAGCGAACAAATTATACTTTGGAAATCCTGCCTAATTTTCGCGATTGTTTTACTCGGTATTACCTTCTTAATTCTTATTTATAGACAACCTGCTGAGGCCCTTGAAAAAGAAGCTGAAAAAACTGAATCAACATATAACTGGTTATTTTGTTTTGCCCTTGCCTTTTTACCATCCGCGCTACTTTCATCTGTAACCCTATTTATAACGACCGACGTTATTTCAGCCCCCTTGCTTTGGATAATGCCGCTGGCACTATATTTATTAAGTTTCATATTAGCATTTGCATCCCCAGATAAAATAAATCTACCATTGGTTGGTCGTGCAAGTGCGTTTCTTACCATTGTCCTGATTACCTTCATCCTTCTACGTGCGAATCATCCAGCGACATTGATATTTCCGCTGCACCTACTCCTTTTTTTCTTAGTAAGTTTATATGCTCACACAATACTGAGCATGATCCGTCCAAAGCTATCTTCACTATCGTCATACTATTTAACAATTTCTTTTGGTGGAGCTGTTGGAGGTGTCTCGGTATTGCTTATCGCGCCACTTATATTCAGTACCCCGATAGAATACCCAATCCTCTTGCTATGCGCGATATCGCTAAGGGTATTTCAGCAAAAGGGGAATTTGGCTCCGACCTTTTCTGACTACAAACATATTATAATCTGCGCACTCCTAGTCGTAGTCGGATATTACTTGATTAACGATTTTGCAACATTCATACCCGCGTCAATTTCAAACCTAATATCATTAGGAATTGCAGCCCTATTTTGTTACTCTCAAGTACAGCACCCATTGCGATTTACATTCGGACTAGTAACAATTTTTTTGGTCGGCACTTTTATATATTCAAATAGCGAAACTATCCTCTTAAAAGAAAGAAACTTTTTCGGAACTGTAAAAGTTGTTCAAGAAGATGATCCCAACTGCCATGCAATGTTTCACGGATCTACAATTCACGGTGGCCAATGTAATATTTCAAAAGGTGATTGCACCCCTATCCACTATTATCATAATTCTGGGCCCATGGGTCAGATACTCGAGATTGCAAAAAGTTCGTCACCCCAACTTGACGTCGGTATAATCGGCCTAGGTGTCGGTAGCTTAACTTGTTATGCTAGAGAGCCTGATGTCTACACATATTACGAGATTGACCCACTAGTTGAAGAAGTAGCAAGAAACCAATCTCTTTTTACTTTTTTAAGTAACAGTAAAGTAAAAGATGTTGAAGTAATACTAGGAGATGCAAGAATCAGTCTCGAAAATGACACGACTAGCAAGTCCTTTGACATCCTAATTGTCGACGCATTTAGTTCTGACGTAGTTCCCTCTCATCTACTAACAATCGAAGCTATCAAACTATATCAGCGCAAACTTCGAGAAAACGGATTCCTCGTAATTCACATATCAAACAGATTTTTCAACCTAAGTCCCGTGCTTGGGACAATCGCTGACAAACTGAACCTTGATGCAATTCTGTTAAGCGATTTGAACGTCACAAAACACGACGATGAAATCAAAAAATTCCCTTCGGAATGGATTGTATTGATAGACAAGAATCATCGTCTTGAACCAGAATTGAAGAAATTAGGCTACAGTAGTTTGCTTAATGGGAAATACAACACTCTTTGGACTGATAATTATTCGAGTTTAATTCCACTATTGAAAAAGATTTACTGAGCCGCGGTCGTAATCAGGAGCAAGTTGTAAGTAGAAAAAGAAAAGTCCGAATTTGAATCAGATTGATTGCAATTTTCAATTTTAGAAATCAAGTACTCAAATCTGGAAAGTGGGAACCAACGGAATCAATTGCTTTTCTCGGTTGTAGGTAGATCTAAGCGATAAGTTGTTACCCAACCAAAGAACTCTCTAAGTCCGGCCGACCGAAATCGTCATCGTCATTGAAAATAATCAAAACCTTAGCCACAGTTCTGAGTGTAGACTTCAATTAATCGCCTCCACATGGGCTTTCGCCTCCGAATTTGGACTACCAACCAAGACAAGTCCTTGCCGCCACTCCGACTAAAACACGATTTTTGCTAGATTTTAGACACACTTTTCAATTCCACACTGGCTAAAAATCACATTCCAAATCCTAAATGCGCATAGTATAATATTTTAAAACTATATTGGGTCTAATTTTAGCAGGGTTCGGGATCTTCTCTGGGGATAAATTGAGGAATGTCGCCTACAATCGGTTTTACGTTCTAGGCGACTTTTTCAACCATTTTTATAGTATTCATCTCTCAGACAAACTTAAGTCATGTTACGATCTGCCACTGCCTAAGCTGTACGAAGTGATCTGTTCAGCTCCCTATGATTTTCCTATTCTGCCGCTTGATCAAAATACAAGCGGCAGTTTCCCTCTATAACAATCCGACCTAGGGCAATCTGTTTAAAGAAGCGAGATTCAAATTTGCAAATGGTATTGGGATATTATTAATATCATATGCTTTTCCCGACACCACTGCTCGATAAAAGTTGTAACCTCCAGAACTACTTTTCTTCTCAATAATGACGCAAGTTGAACATTGCACGAAGACTCTGGCAGTGGCAGAAATCGCTACCGCAGTTGCTACTGGATCACCCTTTGAACCAATTTCAATGAACTCGTTATTTTCCTTCTTTAAATAATGAAATCGATCAAGACAATTCCCAACAACTAATGTAAATCGAAACATCTTTAGACCCTTAAAAAACCAAAAAACTAAACCAAAAGTCGCTGAACACACAACTCTTATTGAAAACGTAACCTATTAATAACAAATTTCAAATTCAATCAATAATTTCTCAAAAATCTGGAGATTACCATCAATAGTGATTTTAATAGCGGAATATAAATTGGCTAGGTTTTCAGATGGTTACAGGCTCTGCTTACTTAAAAGGAAGGTGGTTCCAGTATAATTTAGAACCAAAAATTAGCCAGAACGCAGATAAAGCAGAAGTAATTCAACAATTCGATGGAGAAGGACATAAGGAAGGTCGTTCCAGATCTGAATGAAAAAGAAAAAGAAGGACAATTTCCCACACTTGAATCTCTACAAACACAAAACATACGTAAAGAATATCAGCCTAAAAAATTCGGCAAAAGAATGCTCTGTTTTGGAAAAGACAAAGCTACAAGATTAGTTTATTTAAAATGGTTCTACGAATATTGTAAAAATTTACCTAGTTATTTAAAGAAAAAAGATACTCCACACCATAGAAACCACTACCCCCCAGGCTTCTTTGCTCCCGGTGGATTTCTCTCGGCTAATATCTTGCGAGAGTGCACACCTTTCAATACCATCGCTTAAAACCGACCACTCAATCTCAACACAAAACGGCAAAGCAATCTAAGAAAGACTTCTTAGGATCTAAGCCTATTGCCTCGATGACAATTTAGCTGCCTGTATGGTCACAATCACAAGAATTTATCTCAATTTTTAAATTTAAAATTTTAAATTAACATCTACTGAACCAAAAATTAGCCCAGAACGCAGATAAGGCAGAACCAATTCTACAATTCGATGGGGAAGGACATAAGGAAGGTCGTTCCAGATCTAACAAAAATTTTTTCATAGATTGTCTTAAATTGGGATAACGGCTAAGTTTTGCGGGACGATTCATCGGCGCCGTAAAAACGATTGGTTCTATGCTCTCTTTCCATAAAAACCTTAAGAGCTTGTAGTCTTTTTTGAGTTTCATTTTGCAAGAGAATATTTACTATAGGTTCTAAGAAGAACGAAAGAGATTTAGGGCGAATACCAAAAGAATAGACATACTCAACTCTTGATCTCCCTTCTGCAAGAGGGATATGTCTGATCGAGGCAGCGAATCTGTCGAAGAACAATGGTTTATTCACTGCTTGCACAGCTGCTAATTTGCCAGTATTAAAAGAAATATACTCGGTAATCATACTGATCCAAAGTTGTTTCCACTTACCAGTACATATCGTACGTACTCCCTTAGCAGCTTGAGTCGCTCCATCTAATATTCTAGCATCAGAAAGTAAAGGATCCCATTCAAGTCGCTTCGTATAATCAT
>CAYYIQ010000152.1:0-8487 GCA_964472005.1 uncultured Bdellovibrionales bacterium
GAAAAAATTCTCTCAAAATCCGTTGGGGAGCGAAGAACTCTAAACTCAAACTCTCTTACAAATAGCGCTTCTATATTTTTCAGTGGAGCTTTGTCATTGGTATCGCTTGTCGCAGGGGTGAGTAAATTCTAATCTCTCTCCGCTTGCTCTGCGTTAAAACTTCCCAAATTAAAAGAGGTAATGGTCGCCTAAATCACTAACGTGTCGAGGACCATCGCGAAGAAGATGATTATTAGGTAGACGATTGAAAATCCAAAAATTCTCCAGCATAACTTTGTTTTTCGTTCTGTTAGTTCCGGAGTTGAAACTTGCTGTCCCAATTTAAATAGATCGTAAATTATCTTGGCGAAATAAAAGCCAGACATTAAATAGATCAGCAAAGACCAAATAGAATAGTTGCTATCCGAGAGCACCAACAAAATACTGGTTGGTATCATTGCTAATGCGTACATTAGCATTTGCAGGTGAGTGACTCTTTCACCAGCAATAACCGGCAACATTGGAATATTAGCTTTACGGTAGTCACCGTTCTTATTAAGAGCCAACGCCCAAAAATGTGGTGGAGTCCATAGAAAAACCAACAAGAACATTAAAATACCTGGAAGTTCAATAGAATTTGTAACTGCGGCCCAACCAACGAGTGGTGGGATAGCACCAGCGGCTCCCCCGATTACGATATTTTGTGGAGTACTTCGCTTAAGCCATACAGTATATATAAAAACATAAAAGAGGTGTCCGAACAATGCGAGCGCTGCTGATAACGGGTTTAGCAACATGGCTAAAACCAACACACCCGATATCCCTAAGACTAAAGCATATCCAGCTGCAAATGTTGGTGTAAGGATCCCTGTGACTAAAGGTCTTTTTTGGGTACGGCTCATGATTTTATCAATGTCCATATCCCAAATGCAATTGATCACACTTGCGGATGACGAAACTAAAGAACCGCCGATGATTGTCCAAACGATCGACATGAAATCAATTCGCCCACCCGATGCGAGTAACATTGGGCAAGCTGTTGAAACAAGCAATAGACTGAGTACTTTTGGTTTGCCTAATTCATAAACAGCGTTAAGCCATTCAGAAAAAGTATACTCTGCTTTTATTTTAGTTTCCGAGTAATTAGCAGCAATTGGTGAGTCCACCGGGATACCTACCTATTTTATAAACAATTATCCTGCGTAGGTATTCATAGCAGAGACATTGCTTAAATCAAAGCTATTACCGTCATCTGGTCCAGTTGAAGTATCATTTTGTTCCTCAACCACCATTAAAAGCGCATCTAATTCCTTAGATAAAGTAAGATATTCCTTAGCTAGCTTCTTAGTTATTTTACTCTCAAATGCTGTTTGGGCTTTGTAACTAAGTTTATTTTGCTCTTCAGTTCTGTAAATCACTGAATCTAAGAGATAAATTGGATCTGTCGATTCTGACGAGGAGTCAGACAATCTATCCATATAAATTCCAGTTTCTTCCTGATCCAAATCTCGAACTGCAAGGTTTTCACGAATACTTGTTTCGGATAGCTCTCTAAGCTTTGTAGCCTTACGTGAGAACATACTTCTTACAATTCCCCACTGTGGACCATCTATGTGAGCAACGTCGCCTAAGAGTTGATTTAGGCAATCTACGCTCATTACACTTCCATCGACTGGAACGATGGCAATATCAGAAGCAGCGATCGCATTTCTCACTAAAATATTTAGATCCGGCGCAGTGTCAATCACGATGTAATCAAAGCTTAAATTTAATTCCGCAATTAATCTTGCAAAATTATCTTTTACAGATTGAATCCCCTTGCCCCAGAAAAAATGTCTGAGTTCAGGACCACCTGGCATCAATACAAGCCGATCACGAACGCTTCGTAACAAATTTATTTTTTTAGAAAGTGAAAATTCTAAGATTGAAGACGAATCTTTAATTTCCGGATTTAACAATATCCGAGGTAATGGTGACTCATCGATCGTCCTGTTCTTACTAAAGAATCGCGTAGTATGCGCAGCAGGATCTAGGTCAATAAGCAGAGTCTCACCTCCACGCGCAGCAAATGCGGCGGCTATATTTATCGATAAAGAGGTTTTACCAACTCCCCCTTTTAACGAAGAAAAACAAATTACTCCCATTTCATCCTTACAGATATAAGATTTCTTTTTTTGAGGTCGCAACCTTATTTAACCAGCGCAAATTGTCAAAGAATTTATTTATTTAAAGTTAACTTTTTTAGCTTGACTTTTGTGTACGTGCATTTAACTTGCGCTAAACAAATTGTGATTTGAAAATTTTCCACTTGACTCAAAATAAAACAAAAAAATGCACAAGATAAAGATTGGACTGGTGGGATTCGGTAAACATTCAATCAAAGTTTGGTTACCAATTTTAGCTTTAAATAAACATTTTATTTTAACTGCAATTTCCTCTGAGAAAGTTGATCACGCGTCCATTAATGCTGAAGTTAAAAAACTACTCCCGGAAACTCACCCTCCGGTTAGTTTATTTTCCGAGCACGATTCCCTACTAAAAGACAGCTCTATCGAATGCGTCCTAATTGCGACATCAAACATTAAGCATGGCCCTCAGGTGATCTTAGCCTTAAATAACGGCAAGCACGTTCTATGCGAAAAACCACTTTGCTTCACCGAAAAGCACACCAACTCCATCAAGAAAATTCTTGAAAGCAAAAAGCTAACCCTCGAAACTGGCTTCATGTACCGCTACCACCCACAGTGGATTTTCATAAAAAATTATTTTAACAAAATAAAGAATGAAAATTGGAAAATCCTTGGCCAATTCCAGTACAACATCTCTAGTAAATCTAACTACCGCAACAAATTTGATCTCGGCGGCGGCGCCCTGCTAGACGCGGGTTGTTATTTCTTAGATATCTGCGATTTCCTTAACATTAACCAGCCCCAGAATCATCGGTTATCAAACAAAAACTCTAGCGATGGCGTAGATATCAACACTTCAATTGATTTAATTTTTCCCGAAGGACAACAAGCCTCCTTTTATTCATCCATCAATCAAGTGCGTTTTCAATCATTCTCAATCTTCGGAGAGAACTCCTACATCCAAGTAGAATCCCCCTTCATCGTCCCCAAAAACAAAAAGGCGCTGATAGCTGAAAGAAACGAAACTGGGAAAATCAAACAACACTTCTTCGACTTTACAGACTGTTACCAATCAGAACTCAACAACTTCTACTCGCTAATTTGCAGCGACGGTCAAATAGGCACAAAAAATAACGGGCTCAATAATGCCAATTGGTTAAGCGATTTAAGGCGAACAAACTAAGAGTTTTGTACCTTCGCCACGCCCGATAAATTCATCTAACTTTAAGCATTAAACTTTTTTAGATTTTTTATTTCGATAGAAAATACATCTCATTCGATAATCTGTTAAGGCTCGTTGAAATACCACCAAATCCAACGTAAGACTGGACTTAACACTTCTAAAACTGTGTCCTTGCGAGATCATTTTCCAAAGAAAAACGAATGCTGCTTAGCGGAACAAAAGAATGTTTTTTTTCGAAAAACATTGGGGTGCTTATTGACGACAATTAACTCCCACGCTACTCTGATTAGACGAACTGCTGAAAACAAATCTCACCCCGAAGGATTACATAATGTCTGCTTCTTCAACATTATTCGCAAAGCTAAAAGTGTTAGTTGCAAAGCTCTATAAAGCAGAAAAATTATATTCTTCAATGCGTCGGGTGCAAGCAACGGATTATTCAAGAAATCCGAAAACGAACCTTCGACAAATTTCAAATAATCCATCAAGACTAAGTAGCCAATTTAGCATGAACGCGACTGGCAACTCTGATCCATTAGGCTTATCTACAAACGACACTTCAAGTGCGAGCTTTCAAAAATCTTATCAGAACTTAATCGAGCATGCGAACGATGTACGATCTCAGGAATGGTTTAAGGTTCATCATCATTTCCGAATTAAATTAAATCAAATTTTATCAGAAGGTAACTCTTCACTTATCAGTGAAAAAATTAACGACTTGTGGCAAGAGTTTCTTGCAGAATTCGAAATTGCAGAACTTGACCTCCAAGAATGTAGCGAATCAGCTAGGAATTCTTTGGTTAAGGAAGAGTTTTCACATCTTCTAAAACTTTCATCGGAACTAATTAAACGTAAAGCACGCTTACAAGCTTTAAAAGTCATCCACGACGAACTTACTGGCCTTGTCTCTCCTGCAAGCAATAGTAACAAAATAAATCTCTCGACACTTAACGATGCTTACACAAACCCAAACGTCAGTTTCAACAACGTAATTCCTCTAAGAAGAAAAGCTGCAAATTAACACTCTCAATTAATTATTAGGTTCCAACAAACGTGAAAAAAAGCATTGTTGATATTCTTAAAAACCCAGAAGTAGATAAAAATTTAGAAATCGAAGGTTGGGTTAAAACCCGAAGAGATTCTAAGGGAATTTCTTTCATTGAAGTAACGGATGGTTCTTCGTTAAAAGGAATTCAGATCGTTGTTGATCACCAGATTCTTTCAAGTGACATCCTCTCAAAAATCACCACTGGTTCATCTATTCAAACGACCGGTCTCCTAATTAAATCAGAAGGAAAAGGTCAGTCGGTAGAACTAAAAGCTGAAAAACTGGAAGTTCTAGGTGAAGCGGACGTTGAAACATATCCTCTACAAAAAAAACGACACTCAAATGAATTCCTAAGAACAATTGCTCATTTGAGACCAAGAACCAATACTTTTGGTGCCGTATTTCGAATCAGAAATGCTGCTTCGTTTGCCGTACATAAGTTCTTCAACGAGCGAAAGTTCGTCTACCTGCAATCCCCAATCATTACTTGTTCAGATTGCGAAGGCGCTGGGCAAATGTTTCAGGTAACAACTCTTCCCCTCGACAACGTCCCACTTACAGATGGTGAGAACAAAACTAAGCAAATTGATTATTCTAAGGATTTCTTCAATGCTCCCGCATACCTAACAGTTTCAGGGCAACTTGAAGCTGAACTTTTTGCGATGGCATTCAAGAATGTTTACACATTCGGGCCAACTTTCAGGGCTGAGAACTCTAATACAACTAGACACCTTGCAGAATTCTGGATGATCGAACCAGAGATGGCATTTTGTGATCTTAAAGGGGACGCAGAGCTAGCAGAAGAATTTCTTAAATACGTCATCAACTACGTTCTGAATGAATGCGAAGAGGACTTCCAATTCGTTAATCAGTGGATTGAACCAGGAATCTTAGAGTCCTTACAAAAACTCGTAAACAGTAATTTTGAAAGAATGACATATACCGATGCGATTAAAGCATTAGAGAAGTCAGGTAAAGATTTTCAGTTTCCTTACGAATGGGGCGCCGATATTCAAACTGAACACGAAAGATACCTTACAGAGGAATACGTAAAAGGTCCTGTATTTCTCTTTGACTACCCTAAGGATATCAAAGCTTTCTATATGAAGGTTAATGATGACAACAAAACCGTTTCTGCAATGGACTTGCTTGTCCCAAGACTCGGAGAAATAATCGGTGGTTCACAAAGAGAAGACCGCTTAGATGTCTTAGAACAGCGCCTAACCGACTTCAACTTACCAAAAGAGCATTACTGGTGGTACCTAGACACCCGCCGCTATGGATCAGTTCCACACGCTGGCTTTGGACTCGGCTTCGAACGCCTAGTCATGTACCTAACCGGCATGCAAAACATCCGAGACTCAATCGCATTCCCAAGAGCCCCAGGCCAAGCCGAGTTTTAATAAAGCTCCCTCCAAAACAACTTACCCTTAGTGCCTTCCCGTCTTAGTGGTAGAACCTTCCCCAATCAACAACATCTAAACTCGAAATTAGGGTTTAACCACTAAGACGGGAAGGCACTAAGGGGTATTCGGAAGGATTTAATTGGAGTGAGAGATATTAGTCTGCAACTTGGCTCTCGGGAGAAAATCTGACGAAAGTATTCTAAGATTTTAGGCGTAAAAAAACTCCAATCGATGGAGTTTTTATTGCGAAAAACTGTAATAAAATTATTACGCAGCTTTTCTCTTTCTGTTTAGACCGAAGATCGCGCTTCCTAAGAGAAGTAACGAAGTTGGCTCTGGAACTGCGCTTGCTAATGCAGATTGTCTTACTACGACGATCATATCGTTGTAATCAAAATCACTTGCAAATGGAACGAGACCAGATGAAACGTTTCCAGACAATCTCATATCTTCAATGAAAAGAATGATGTCACCTGATAACAAATTAAAAGATACTGGGTTAGTTCCTCTTACGTTTGAAAAAGGTAAATTTACAGTGCCGTCTTTATCTACTTGTAAAGCTAGCATGTGAGCGACTTGCCCATCACTGTTCTTAGAATCGATTGAGTAGAAAAGTCCTTCAGGGCTTTGAAGTGCGAATGTAAAATCATCACTTGCAGTTTGATCTAAAGCACCAACCGCTAATGGGTCAACGTTTTTAGTATCAATCAATGAAGAAAACTGGCCTGCACCATTAACAACTCCGAAATTGTTAGAGTAGTTAGCCATGCTTCCATCAAAACATGCCATTTCGGAAAGCAAAAATGCTTCTAATCGAGAACCATTTGTTTGTCCGGTAAAATTTGAAACTTGTAATAGGTTAGAGTTCGTAAACGGAGTGAACGCGGTCATCGTATCAAAACCTGGTCCATCATAGCTGCTCGCATTTGGAGCTCCACTTGGATAAACAAAAGATCCTCTTGAATCTAGTGAAGCCGAAAGTGGTGATGCGTTTGCTATTGAAGAAATTGAGAAGGAAGCAATTAGAGCAACTGCTAAACTCTTAAATGACTTTCTATTAACTATAGTATCGAATGAAAACTGCATATAAGTTACCGTTAAAGATCTTGATCAAAACTCTGTTATTAACATATCAACCGAAGATGTCTCATAAAATGAAAGTGGTGTCCATAAAAAACACTAAAAAAATGTACATTTGTACAACCTTCTTAAACTAACCTACTCCCCGTCTTTATAAGCAACTGTAATAGTTGTATAAATACCGCCTCTCACATTAAAAATACCTTTAACTTCCATGGACTTTGGAGCTGTTAACTTAACCAAATCATCTAAAATTTGATTTGTAACTGCTTCATGGAAGGCTCCCTCATCTCTAAACGACCAGAGATAGAGCTTAAGAGATTTCAATTCAACGCACTTCTCTTTTGGAACATAACGAATTTCAAACTTCGCAAAATCAGGCTGTCCCGTTTTTGGACAAAGGCAGGTGAATTCCGGACAATCAAAATAGATTTCGTAATCACGGTCTGGCTTAGGATTTTGGAAGGATTCGAGTTCTTTTTTCATGGTATTTTGGTCTTATTATTTTATTGAATATGCACACTGAACGAAATTTATGACAGCTGATACCTTATTTATAAAATAAATAACAGGCACCTTTTTAAAGAACCTTTTACTCAATCACTTCTCTCCTGCCTACAACAAGTTAAATTAACTCCTTAGCTTGCGATTAGACTCTTCAAGTGAGAAAAGATAATCGTTAAAAACCTTTTGGCGTTTCTCTATGAATACTGATAACCAACTCGTAAGCCTAATTATCCCAATCTATAATGAATCGGATCATTTAGTAGAGTTCTTAAATAAAATTGATAGCTTAACATTATCTATTCCCAAAGAACTTGTTATTGTTGACGATTCTTCGACAGATAATTCCCTGGAAATTTTAAAAAGCTTTCCTTTTTCATCTACTCACAGAATTATCGAGAAAAAAATTAACGCCGGCAAGGGAGCTGCACTTCGCACCGGAATAGAATCAGCAAAAGGTACAATTTTCGGCATTCAAGATGCCGATTTTGAATATGACATTAACGACATTCAAAAAATTCTAGAACCACTATTAAACGACACTGCCGATGTCGTTTTTGGCTCACGTTATAAAAACAGCGTCTTAGTTCACCGTACATTCCATTACCTGATCAACAAACTGTTAACCGTCGTAAGTAACTTAGCTAGCGGTTTATATCTTAGTGACATGGAAACTTGTTACAAATTTTTCAAGAGAGAAATTATAGAATCTGTCATTCTAGAATCCAATAGATTCGGATTTGAACCTGAGATTACAGCTAAACTAGCAAAATTAAAAATTAGACTTGCGGAAGTTCCTATCAGCTATTTCCCTAGAAACTATATAGAAGGCAAAAAGATTACTTGGAAAGATGGTCTAGCGGCATTTGCTCACATAGCTCGTTTCAATTTCTTTAGAAATACTAACCAAAGTTTTAAAGATTCATTGCCCAAAAAGTATATCCCGAAAGCACAACACTGGTTGTAGTTGGGTACTGTTGTCCCTGTAAAGAGGTTGTCCGAGTGAGACGAAATTGGGACAAAGCCGTCATTCCTGCCTTCGAGGCTGTCCGAGTAATATGAGATTTGGCGCAAAACCGTCATTCCTGCGAAAGCAGGAATCCAGGAGAACTAATTATTTCAGTCACCTGGTTCCCCGCTTCCGAGTCTATCCGAATA
>CAYYIQ010000153.1:0-8474 GCA_964472005.1 uncultured Bdellovibrionales bacterium
AAGAGACGTTTATAAAAATCCTTGGATCAAAGTACGTGAAGATTCGATAATAAAGCCAAACGGCGAAGCTGGAATTTACGAAGTAATAGATTGCAAACCCGCAACTGGAATTATCCCTATTTTTGACGACAATACTACCCTTTTAGTTGGTCAGTATAGATACGCGCTAAATCAATACTCTTGGGAGATTATTGAGGGTGGTGCAGAAGATGGAGAAGACCCCAAAGATGCTGCGATTAGAGAGCTGAAGGAAGAAGGTGGTTACATCGCTTCAGATGTAAAACCACTCGGCGGAGAAATTCATCTGTCCAATTCTCATTCTTCTGAGCGGGGCTATTTGTATGTTGCGAGAAATTTAGTATCCTGTGAATGCGATCCAGATGACACGGAAATTCTTAAATTAAAGAGGCTTCCGATTATCGATGCAATTGAATTAATAGAAAATAATGAAATTCAAGACAGTTTAAGCATAATTGGTCTATACCGAGTAGCGAGAGAACTGAAATTGATCTAGCAATATGACATCTCAGGTTGTAAAAACATACGTACTAAAACCTTCAAACAGTAATCAGGAACCCACCTACTCGATCGACTACCAGAATGAGTTAAATCCTCAACAGTACGAAGCCGCAATAACGACAGAAGGTCCGGTACTTTGTATCGCTGGAGCTGGCAGTGGCAAAACTAGAACTTTAATATTCCGAGTAAGTAGACTTATCGAAAGTGGAGTCCCGCCGGAAAGAATACTTCTGCTAACCTTTACACGTAAGGCTGCTCAGGAGATGTTGAAACGAGCCACACATGTATTGGACGAACGATGTCGAAGAATAAAAGGCGGAACTTTTCATGGTTTTGCAAATTACATCCTCCGAAAATTTTCCAATGAAGCTGGCCTCGAAAGAAATTTTACCATCCTCGACAGAAGTGACTCCGAAGACTTACTAAACCTCGTTCGTTCAGAACAAGGCTTAGCTAAAACAGACGCTCGATTTCCTAAAAAACGAACACTCTTAGACATATTTTCAAAGTCAGTTAATACGACAAAGTCATTTGCGGAAATCATCAATGACGACTATCCTCAATTCATTGAACACGCCAGCACCATAGAAAACCTCCACACCGAATTTCAAAAATTTAAACGTTCACGCAATGTATTAGATTATGACGATCTTCTCGTTGAGTTAAAAATACTACTAGCTTGCAACGAGAATATTCGAAGAAGACTTTCTAACGAATATCGTTACATCATGATTGACGAATATCAGGATACAAACTCCATTCAATCCGAAATCGGCTTTTTATTGGCTTCGGAGCATAACAACATACTTGTTGTAGGTGACGATGCTCAAAGCATTTATTCGTTTAGAGGCGCTAACTTTAAAAACATCATGGATTTCCCGAAAAAATATCCTGATTGCAAGATACTCCCTCTTGAACAAAACTACCGTAGTAACATTCACATATTAAATTTTGCAAATGCGATACTGGACTCTGCGCAAGAAAAATATCCAAAAAAACTTTTTTCAATTATTGAATCTACGCAGAAACCAGTTTTCATAAAGCCACATTCGGTTAATGAACAGGCAGAGTTTATCGCCCAAAAAATCTTAGAGCTCCGGGAAGAAGGCAAGTCACTTAATGAGATGGCGGTATTATTCCGTGCAGCATGGCATTCCAACGAATTGGAAATCGAACTTAACGCAAGAAATATTCCGTTTAAAAAATTCGGAGGTATTAAATTCACCGAAGCCTCACATGTAAAAGACATCCTAGCTCTCGCTAAAATTGTCACGAACTTTCGTGATCAAGTAGCATGGCTAAGAATACTCTTGTTATTTGAAGGCATCGGAGCAAAAACTGCTGAGAAAATAACCCGCGAACTTAGCGCTGGTGACAGCAAACTAGAGACCCTCGAAGCGTACAAAAAAAAGAAGTATGGAGCTAGTCTAGCTAATCTGAGAAAGGAACTTCTCGGACTTGATGCCGCAAACAAGACTCCTAATGAAATATTGGAGGCGCTGCTTAAAATCTACTTCCCATTACTAAAAGCAAAACACGACGACTATATCAAAAGAATTGACGACTTAAACTCTCTTGTCTCAATGTCAGAAAGATACCCAAGCATTGGCGACTTCCTTGATGACCTAACTCTAGAAATCCCAGATTTAACACAAGATGGCGTAGAAGCAGACTCAAAGGAAGAGGAGTTCGTTACCTTGAGCACTATTCATTCAAGCAAGGGTCTTGAATGGCACACAGTATTTGTAATCTCGGTCATTGATGGATACCTACCTTCTTCAAGATCTTTGAACTCACCTTCTGAGATAGAAGAAGAAAGAAGACTTTTTTATGTCGCCTGTACTCGGGCGAAACAGAATTTGTTTCTATTGTGTCCGGAACATAATAGAAGCAGATCATACACACCTGGATATTCGGGAATGTCTTTCTCAGAACCTAGTAGATTTCTAGGTGAAATTTACAAAGTATCTGACCTTACCGAAATATGGAAAATTCAAGCTGAACAAACAGGCTGGGAGAACGAGCAAGATGATGACACCTATGATTTCTAAACCGGTAGTTTTAGTTTTTATATTATTTCTTAATATTACCAATGCATTGGGTGCGGATTCATTTTGCTATCGGAGCCAGACAGGTGAATTAAAGTGCGAGAAATCACTTGATGATATTCCACATGAATATCGAGCAGCAGCGTTTTACAAAGAAACTCCCGATCAAACAAAAAACAATCAACCGGTTCTAAGACCAACACCTCCAATCATTCAGAATGGCATGCCAATGGCGAGCAGCTATGTGGGCAACCAATCAAGCACACCAGTTATTAGTGAACACAACCTACCCTCAAGAACCAGGACAACAACCGAAGTGGAAAATAACGTCGTCAACAACATCGACATTCCTCCGGCAAGCGAGATTACAAATGATAATTTGCCTTCGAGAACACGATCATCGATCGCCTCAAAATCAAACGTACCTCAAATCGAAGTATTCGTCGCAAAATGGTGTCCTCACTGCAAACTCCTTGAGGCCTTTTTAAAGAAGGAAAACATAAGTTATATCCGATACGATGTTGAAGAGGACGCCTATGGAAGAGAGGTCTTCGAAGAGGAGAATGGGGGTATTCCGATTACAAAGATTGGTGCGAGTACAATAATTGGCTTTGAAGAAAGAAAGTTCAGGTCTCTGATAGAGGCACAACAACCCTACTAAGCTCCAACTTAACTTAGATTAGAGGTTCTATAAGATAGCAACAAACTCGTTTAAAGATGATTAAAAGATGCAACGCTGTTTGCCACACCTTTATTTAATCGAATTTCGAAACTAATTGTCAGGTGAATTTAACTCGTCGGGATGATCTGCAAAGATTTCCTCGGCAAGTTCTTTAAAAACCGTTAGGTAGTGCTCATAAATTTGAATCGCATTTGGATCGATATTTTTTGAATGATAGATCAACAAAAGCTCTTCAAACAACCAGATGTTGTAACCAGTCGTACCACTAGACCAGTTTGCATACTCCGAAATAGAAGCCTCACTTTTATCATGCAGTAGTTGCACGACGTTCATCAGGGCATCGATCTTAGTTGCGCACGAAAGCAAAGCAACATTTTCATTTCCTTCTGCAACCTGAGAAATATATGTGGATTTTCTCTCTAACCAATTACCAGAAACGTCCGATTTAACTGGTTCGGTAACGGCTTCAATCATAGTAAGAACTTCAGTAATGAAATTATCACTAAAGCGCTCAAACATTTCTTCCGCGGAATTTTCTCCAAAATCGGCGGCCTGATTAACCATTTGTTCGCCAATCTCATGAAGCCAAACTCGCAATTTAGCTTTTACTCTTGCTCGCGTGACATGAGGATGTTCAGCAATATACCCCTCCTCAATGTCATGCAAAGCTCCTGCAACCCAAGTTTCCAAAGTCGCATGAAACTCGCGAAGCAATCGCGTTACATTAGAAATGTGCAGGGTCATGCTCTTCCCATTAGACCGCACTATGTTATCGAGTTTTTCCACGCCTAAGGAAAAAATCCACTGCCTAAAGAGTATGACCTTCACATCTGGGCTCAAACCGGCCAGCTTTCCAACCATTCAAATCCTTTCTTCTTAAAACCAAAATTACAGCGTTGCAACCTCCCTGAACTCGAAGCTCAATGAGGTTGCGAATTTCTCGCTAAACTTATTCGATTTTAAAAGAACGGTAGTTATTCGAATAACGTATGTAGTTTTCGACTCTTCAATCTACAAAAATTACGTAATACGACTAAATATTTGTCAAAATTGTTTTTAATAACTTTTTAGATAAAGAATAAACGATCCCAGGTTGATGACTTTCTCTCGGTCCCGCGATGTTCAATATCTTTATTTTATTATCTTTTACCCAACCAACAATACTTTCGAGAGCTAATTCATCTTCAGCTTGTAGTAAGATATAAGGCTTTTTATATTTGAAGGCACATTCTTCGGTTAGCTTAGTTCCACCGGACAATTCACCAAAGTTCAGCACGAATGTTCCATCAGAGTCGCGAGCATTCCACTCAGTGCGCTCAGAATATTCGGATGTTGGAGTTTCTTTTAGGTTATATTCGTTGGAGAGAATGCCGTCTTCGGCGAGTCTCCCTTTAGGACACCACCCTGAATATGGGATACCTAATTCAATTGCAACATCCATGGCGGCTCGATCAACACCCGTCTGACCACCCGTAACAATTTTTTCAATCAGTTTAGACATGAGTTATAGTTCTCAAAAACATTCTTTATAGAGTTTATTCGGGGCAGTTTGATTCAATGCCCTTAATTCTACTTTTATTTGATCTTCCGCATCCCGTTTTTTCCAAATCAGCAGGAGTGCCAATTTTATAAACTGAAGAAAAACAAGCGTCACAATGATTTTCACGTGGTGCGCCAACGGCTCGATACATACCTTCAATACTTAAGTACCCCAATGAATCGGCACCAATATACTTCCTTGTCTCTTCAATTGAATGCGTCGCTGCAATAAGTTCATCGGGTGAAGGAGTATCAATTCCATAATAACAAGAATTGACTGTTGGTGGCGAAGATATTCTAAAATGAATTTCTTTAGTCCCAGCTGCTTTCAACATTCCAACAAGCTTCCGACAAGTTGTTCCACGAACAATCGAGTCATCAACGACCACAACTTTCTTACCTGCTAAAATCTCGGCATTCGCGTTCAACTTAACCTTTACCCCAAAATCTCTAATGGATTGCTTGGGTTCGATAAAGGTCCTACCTACATAATGATTTCTTATTAACCCGATTTCCATTGGAATACCCATTTGCTGAGCATAACCCATTGCACTTGGAACACCTGAATCTGGCACTGGGATAACAATATCCGCATCTAAGGTCGGTTGCTCTTTCGCAAGCTCAATCCCTAAATTTTTCCGTACTTGATATACATTTCGTCCTTGCAATATAGAATCAGGACGGGAGAAATAAACATATTCGAAAACACAGAAAGCTTTCTCTTGTTGTCTTAAAGAGAAATCACTGCTTAACTTTCCGTCACGAGAAATTTGTAAAATTTCACCAGGTTCAATATCTCTGATAAATTCGGCTCCGACCAAATCAAAAGCACAAGTCTCGGAAGCAACGATATATCCATCACCGAGCTTTCCAAGTGACAATGGTCTAACACCATGAGGATCACGAGCCGCAATTAGTGCATTATGACTCATCACAACGACACTATAGGCACCCTTAATTACCTTAAGTGCGTCAGCTACTTTTTCACTTAGTTTTTGATCCCTCTTGGCGTGAGCGATAAGGTGAAGAATGACTTCGGTATCAGACGAGGATGAAAAAATAGCGCCTCTTTCCTCTAGCCCCAATCTTATTTCGTCAGAATTAATTAAATTTCCATTGTGAGCAACTGCAAACGAGTTATCTGCAAAGTTTGCGACAAACGGTTGAAGGTTTGCCCAGTCTTTTGAACCAAACGTCGCATAACGCGTGTGACCGACAGCACAGTCTCCGACGAGTTTTGAGAGATTATCCTCATTAAAAACATCCGCAACTAAACCCATCTTTCGATGAGCGATCATTACCTTGCTATCACTCGTAACAATCCCTGCCCCTTCCTGACCACGATGTTGAAGTGAATAAAGAGAAAGGTAACAGAAATTAGCCGCCTCTGGGACACCAATTAATCCACAAAGGGCACACTCTTCATTAAATTTATCAAGCATATTCTAAACACCTAAATAATTAAGGTCAGTATCATATCACGAAGGCAATCTTTAACAAAAAACCGCTTGAACTCGGTTTTTCAGGACGGGTACCATTTCTTCTAGTTTAATGTTTTTATTGATAATTTCAGAGATTGAAACTAATTTCAAATCCCCTACCCCACAAGGCGAAAACCTTGAAAATTCCGGAGCAACTCCGTTAACATATAACGCGACTCCATGATCAGTACACCGATCGACGACCCGAAATCCGACCGAAGCAAGCTTTTGGGGCTTGGTCCGATTTACCCAAATACCAAGCAATTTATCGTCAATAAACGCTTCTATTTCCATATCGGCCAGACCAGAAACAAGCGCATTCAATATTCTATCAACAAACACCCTCACTCCCACAGCCAAATCACCCAGATTAACAACGGGATATATCATGAGCTGGTTCCGATCATGATAGGTTGCTTTTCCACCCCTGTCAGCATTCACGAGATCGATTCTTGGAGAGGAGTTCTTAAAAATATTTTCAATCGCCTTTTTTTCTTCGACAGACATATTCTTCCCGAACGTCAAAGTCGGAGGATGGCAACAAAATACAATAAAGCTATCGCCATTTTTACATAAAGGATGAAGCTTTTCTCTAATAAAGTTCCGAGAAAAATCGTAACTGACTTCACCAAGCCAGATTATAGAAGTTCTATTTTTCAAGCTTTAAAGCTGCAAGGAAAGCCTCTTGAGGAATTCGGACTTGACCGACTTGTTTCATCCTCTTCTTACCTTCTTTTTGCTTCTCCAGTAACTTACGCTTTCTTGAAATATCACCGCCATAACATTTCGCAGTAACATTTTTTCGTAAAGCCTTAACACTCGACCTCGCAATAACTTTACTACCAATTGATGCCTGAATTGCGACTTCAAACATATGGCGATCAATCAATTCTTTCATTTTCTCTGTCAATCTACGACCATAATAAAAGGCATTATTACGCGCCACGATCGCACTCAAAGCATCAACTGGATCACCGTTAATTTTCAAATCTATTTTAACTAGATCGGCAGCTTGATAACCATGAAACTCGTAATCAAAAGACCCGTACCCTTTTGTCGCCGATTTAAGCTTATCATAGAAATCGATAACGATTTCGTTTAGAGGAAGATAATATTCAACAGCAACTCGATTCCCAATATGAAAATCCATACTTATCTGAGTTCCTCGTTTTTCTTCACACAACGACAACACTGCGCCTAAAAATTCTTTTTGGGTATGTATGGTACCCTTTACAACTGGTTCATTGACCGTCTGAATATCACCGGCAACTGGGAAGTTTGCAGGATTATCAACAGTCAAAACTTCTCCTGACTTCATTTCTAAACGATAGATAACGGTTGGCGCAGTTGTAACTAAATCAAGTTCAAACTCTCGTTCCAATCGTTCTTGAACAATCTCCATGTGTAGGAGACCAAGATAACCAACTCTAAAACCAAAACCGAGAGCGGCAGAAGTTTCAGGTTCAAACGATATTGCAGCGTCATTTAATCTTAACTTCTCTAAAGCTTCTCTTAAAGACTGATAATCATCTGGGTCTGTTGGATAAAGTCCGCTAAAGACAAAAGGCTTAACTTCCTCAAATCCTGGCAATGCGCTTTCAGTCGGGCGGTGGAGATCGGTAATAGTATCACCAACTTTTGCATCAGCAATATTTTTAATATTTGCTGCGATAAATCCAACTTCACCCGCTTCTAAAGAATTGATAGCAACGGGGAATGGACTATACATTCCGAGGGTATCCACGGTATGCACCGCACCAGTTTGCATAAATTTTATCTTGCTGCCTTTTTTAATCACGCCATCGATAACTCGCACCTGAATAATGACGCCTTGATAAGTATCAAACCAACTATCAAAAAGTAGCGCTTTTAATGGTTTCTCAGGATCCCCGGTCGGCGCTGGAATTTTCTCAACGAGAAGTTCTAAGAGTTCGGCCACGCCTTGCCCAGTTTTGCCGCTAATCATCAGAGCTTCGTCCGCTGGCAGCCCTATAATTTCTTCTATTTCTTGACGTACCCGATCTGGATCCGATGTCGGAAGATCGACCTTGTTTAACACAGGGATAATTTCAAGATTACCAGCAACCGCCGTATAAACATGTGCAACAGTTTGAGCTTCAACACCTTGAGTTGCATCAACAACCAAGATTGCCCCCTCACAAGCAGCAAGACTTCTAGAAACTTCATAATGAAAATCCACGTGGC
>CAYYIQ010000154.1:0-8458 GCA_964472005.1 uncultured Bdellovibrionales bacterium
GTTTGTTTTCGTAGCGTTGGTTGGTTTGTTGCAGGAAATAGGAAGGTCGTTCCAGGAAAAACAAAACAGAAAGGTCGTTTCTGAAAAAACAAAAAATAATTGAGAAATGGAGAGAAATAGATTTAACTTTTTTTAATGATTTTGCTTTGCTCTGTGCGGATAGGTTAAGATCGGAAGTGAAGCTGTACTTGTTATAACGAAGCGAATATTTTAAAACTAGTAGTGGCAGGTCCTTACGGATGATTTAAAATATATCCTTCCTCTTTTCATAGTTATGCTAGTTTTCTAGCATAACTATGAATTAAAAAACCTTAAAAGTATTTAATCATTTACTGTTATTGACTGACCGTCATTAATCGAAAGTAGCTTAACTAACATCGGAAGCGAAGTGTTTGACGATGAAAGGGTTTGCACGCTGCCATCTGCTAACGCAAAATGGATCACGCCACCTGAATGTTCCGAATAAAATTCAGCGTCACCTCCATTGCCATTTGTGATATTCCATTCTGGGCCAGGCCAATTTAATGTTGGATCAAAAGCTCCATGTACTTTCAGCGCTGACAAGGGGTCGTATGGTGATCCTGCTAAATTTATATAGGGATCTTGATGGCCTTTATGCATTCTAATACTGTCGATACCTAAGTGGTGAACTTCGCCAACGAGTATTGTATTGGAAAGTCCGTCTATTACTTGAGAAAGTTTCGTGCCTTTTGATTGCAACGAGTTGTCAATTGCAAAAACAGTTTCATATTCTGATTTCTGAAGTTGTTTTTGAACAATTAAAAAATCGATTAGTTCGTCTGCAATTCCCGATGATGGAAAATAGCTTGAGACAAATATGTAATTATTCTCTACAAATTTCGAAGAATCTCCAGTATCACTTGGGCAGCGCATGAGTTCAATCGGTGCATTGACAATTTTGCCGTTTCCGTCCTGTAGGTATGACAAGTTGAAATTATATTCAGAATATTGGCTTGATTGCTCGATGTAAGGAAGAATTCCAGGAAACCAACTTACTTTACCATCGCTGCTTGTTCCAGGAGGAAATGTGCCATAGGTGGTTTCATAATTCAGCAATGCAAGTCCTATTTGCCTGAGATTGTTTTGACATTGAGCTTTTCTTGCCGACTCACGAGCAGCTTGTACTGCAGGCAATAATAAACCAATTAAAATTGAGATAATTGAGATTACAGTTAATAACTCAATTAATGTAAACCCGTGCCGAGGTTTTGAAACCATTTTTGTTATTCCTTTGATAAAGGTAAAAACAAGAAAACCGTAACGTACAGCTTTCTTTGATAGGTGTGCTACCAAAGAAAGAGTTAGTTAAGTGCGTTCTGAGTTCAGGCATTCTCTAAAGTTTGTAATTACAAAAAAATCTCTATCTGTTTTGTCTTCAGATAGAGATTTATAAAAAACATTTAATTCTGGTTTGCCAGATTGGCAGGAAGGTTAATTGTGTCTACGTTTCCTTATCGTCATGCCAGTTAGCAAGGCTCCTCCCGCAAAAAGTGCCAATGTCAGACTGAGGACATTGGTTGAGTTTTGCATAGTCGTCGTTGTCGAATACCAGTTTTCAACTTCTCCTTCAAAGGTAGTTGGTTCCGTAGCTTTTGCGGGATCAAAATTGCAAGCTGGACAATGACCAGGCGCGTGTGAATGATCATGAGGACTGTGATCCTGAGCATTTAATTTTGTCACTGCGATCAACGAAACAAACATACAGATGAGGATACACTTTTTCATTGTAGACATCCTTAGAGAGGGTAAAGGTCAAAGTAGAATTCGATTTTTTCTTTTAGAAATACAGATTTCAAAAACGGACAAATGAGCAGAATTACGAGGCCGCTAACAAAGCTACCTAGAACTGCGTGCCACCATGCTATACCAAATTGATATGTCTCCGGTTGAATGAGCCACAATAGACAAAAGCACGTCCCAGCGAACCAGACTAAGCCACCAATATCGAGATAAACCTTTTCAACAGTACCTGTAATGAATGGATAAGTTAGAGCAATTAATCCGGCAATTAAGGCGCCTACTTCAAAATACCACCATGCAACCCCCAGGCTAAACGAATCCTTAGGGGTCGAGAGAACAAAATAAGCACCGACAAGTAAGAAACCTAAGATATAACCACCCTGAAATACTATCGGGGAAACGTTGGTTTTATTTAGTTTCCGATTTGCGTTTAGGTTTTCAATTATTCGTTGTTTGTTAAGTCGATTTTCTGCTGCAACTTTTTCATGTTCAACTAGCATTTGAGATGAAAGTGTCATTTCGTTCCGTAAGACTACTTCGTGGATGACTCCGCGAACTCTCAACATTGATCCCTCGGGGTCGAGTTCTTTATCCCAAGCTTTTGCTGAGTCTGCTATCAGCTTTATTCTTTCTTCTTCAGAGAGAGGCGGAACTTCGTCGTGAGATTCTTTGATTTCGAGTAAGACTCTTAAGGTCTCGCGTAGTCCATGGGGATTTAACTTTTTTTCGCGGATCGTAGTGGTAAAATTGGATCCTTGAATAATCCCAACGTAAGATTTGAGTACACTTTCAACTTCTTCCTTCGTGATGAAGTGTTCTAACAGCGAATCATTTTTGTTCTTGCGTTCAATCGAAGCAAAATGAACCGCATGGCAGTGAACTTCAACGTGAATCCAGCGTCCGCCATCTTCGTTTCTCGATTCTATTCTGTTTAATTGAGCATCAAAGATTAGAAGATGCGCAAGTATCATTAGATGAATATATTTCCATCCCTTGATTGTTAGAAATGATGACTTAAGCTCCGAAGCAAGCAGCTCAACATCTTTTTTTACTACCCGACGAGGAATCGAGATGTTGAGAGTTTTAGCTTTTTTAAGTGCCTTTTCGTAAACTGAAAAGTTTCTTAAGAAATGAGGATCTAGGGAACTAGTATCCCGAATGCCGTATCTAAGCGCAATGCTAAGATACGCAAGATGTCCGATACTCACCATCATCTTACAAACCTCCTTTTAACCGATCAAAAAACCGGGATCAGCCACAACTTCACCTCCTTCTTTAGGTCGTTCTTGTTGCTATCTCCTCTTAAACAAGGGGAAAGAAACAGAACTTTCGTCTTTTCTTGCTCGACGCAGAAAAGATTAAAGCCTCTCTCAACGAGGGCTTGTTGACCTTATGTTCTTGCATCTATCTTCTTGGATGAAGATAAAGGCCCAGAAAGACAGTTCTTTCTTGCTCAACGCAGAAAGATTTAGCCAAAGTAAAACCTAAAAACTTTGAGTCCACCTGGACTCAAAACGCACTTACCCTGATTTTTTTGTAAAAGAACTGCTATTTAGGCCTTCCCTTATTGCAAAAAGCTTGCAATAAGGGAAGGCCTAAATAGCAGTTCTTTTAAATGTCTTTATATTTTGGTCTATTGGTATTCACGGTTTTTATAGAGGGTTGTGGTGAAAACTTTTAAACAACTTACTGAGTTTCTAGAAGACTCTGAAAAAAGGAAAGTTTTTTGGCTGACGATTACTGAGCAGCAAGATGGAAGTTATCTAATGTGTGCCATGTTGGTAAATAACCTTTCGTTGGAAGAAAAAGAGCCACTTGGTTTTCATAACAAAAATCATACTGCCAAGTACAGAGTTAATCTTAAACCTGTGGGAGAAGGTTTATTCGTTGCTGAGGCGAAGAAAGTAAAATTTGATAAGCAGCTTTTTGCGATATGTCTTAGGTGTGTTGTTGATGCGTGGTTAGCTTGGGGGGATCACAATTTTTGTGGCATTGATTTCGGACGGGAAGTTGAAGAACAAAGAAAAATTTGGTTTCCAGCCTCTAATGCGTGTCGTCAGCGTGATGGTGAACTGGATCTAGTCTTAGAAGCCACAAAAGATTTTTAAAATATATTAATGTTAGCAATTCCTTTAGACCAAGACCTCTAAAGGGGACGTGAAAAAAAACTCGCTCTTATTGCAAAAGATTTGCGTTTAATGTAGAAAAATAGAAACTATCGGATTTATAAGCAAATGAGTCAAGATCAATTAACTAATAAGCTCCTTCCAGCTACCGTTCTTTCAGGGTTTTTAGGAGTTGGTAAAACAACTCTTTTAAATCAGGTTCTGTCTAACAGGGGAGGGCTGAAAGTTGCAGTGATTGTTAACGATATGAGTGAAGTTAACATTGACGCAGAATTGATTAAAAGTGGAAATGCTAATTTACATCGCACCGAGGAAAAATTAGTAGAAATGTCTAATGGGTGTATCTGTTGCACCTTGAGGGAAGACTTATTGAAAGAAGTTTCTATACTTGCGAAAGAGAATAGGTTTGATTATTTGTTAATTGAGTCAAGTGGGATCTCGGAACCACTACCTGTCGCCCAGACTTTTTCCTTTGTGGATGAAGATGGAAGAAGCTTAAAGGATCTTGTTTCTTTAGATTCTATGGTAACGCTTGTCGACGCCAAGAATTTTTTAAACGACTTTAAGTCAAGAGATGATTTGTTAGATCGGGATATCGCTCTTGGTGAGGAAGATGTTAGAGGCGTAGGTGACTTGCTCGTGGACCAAGTTGAATTTGCAACAACTATTATCGTTAATAAAATTGATCTAGTTAATGAGTTAGAGTTGAAAGAGGTTACTGGCGTTATTAGGTCGTTAAATGCTGACGCGAAAATAATTTTTTCTTCTCACGGTCAAGTTCCTTTAACTGAAATCTTAGGCACAAAAAGTTTCGACATGGAGAAGGCAGCAACTTCTGCTGCATGGCTAAAAGAGCTAAATAATCAACATATTCCAGAGACTGAAGAATACGGTATTTCAAGTTTTGTTTTTCGTGCTCGGAGGCCGTTTCATCCGGAGCGGCTATTGGATTTTCTTAATAAGAAAGATTGGGATAATGTAATTAGATCGAAGGGTTACATGTGGCTTGCGACAAGGAATAGTTATGGATGTTTGTGGTCTCAAGCAGGAACATCTTGCAAGCTCGAACCAGCTGGAAAATGGCTTGTTGAAGTACCGGAAGACGAATGGCCTGTTCAAGATGAAAAATCAAAACAAAATTGGCGTAATCTTATTTCTGGACAGTTTGGCGATCGTCGCCAAGAGTTTGTGGTTATAGCAAAGGATCTTGTTAAGGAAGAAATGATTGATTCCTTGGAGAAATGTTTGCTCTCTGATGATGAGTTAAGTCTTGGTGTAGAGAGTTGGAAAAAATTTGAAGACCCGTTCCCAGAATGGGAAGTTACTAAATAAAAATAAGTTAGAAATAAATATAAAAGGTACCATGAAGAATTTCAAATTATTAATTTTTATCTGTGTAATTGTTAGTACTAGCCCGTTAGTGGCAGATGTTAATAATGAGGACGTCGAACTATCCTCACGTGAGCAGGAAATAAAAAAATTGTCTACTATTACAATTACAGCGGATCCTTTAGCACCTAGTTTATTAGAATATGGTAGTGCAATTTCACACCTTGAAGCAGAACAAATTAAGCCTCTCGCAGAAACTTCGCTTGGTGAAACTTTAAGTTTAGAGCCTGGAGTCTTTTCGTCATTTGGCGGTCCGGCTTCTAGTAGGCCAGTAATTAGAGGATTTGCGGGTGAAAGAGTACGAGTGTTAAGGAGTGGCGTTGGATCGCTTGATGTTTCAAATACAAGCGAAGATCATTCCGTTACGATTAATCCATTAGCAATTGAGAGCGTTGAGATTTTAAGAGGGCCTGAAACTCTATTGTATGGTAGCTCTGCAATTGGAGGTGTTGTTAATACCACTGATAACAGCATCCCAGAAAAAGCAATTGGGAGAGAGCTCGGTGGATCTTTTGATTTAAGAACTCGGACTAACGATGACGAGTTGTCGGGGGCTTTGATGTTAGAAGGCCAAAAAGGTTCGTTCAATTGGCATCTTAATAGCTTTCACACAGACTCGGATAACTACAAAATTCCAGTTATGGCAGAAAGCAAAAGACAAATTGAATTTGAAGAAAGCCAAGAAGCTGAGCATTTACATGAAGAAGATCACGATCATGCTTTAGAGGAGTCATCTTCAGATCGTCTTGCAAATTCTTTTAGCACGACAAAAGGCTTTACTGCTGGGTCATCTTACGTAACTGACCGAGGTTTTTTTGGAGTTGCGTTTAACGGATTTAAGTCTCGATATGGGATCCCTGGTGGACATTCTCATGGCGAAGAGGAGGATCATCACGATGAGGATCTTCACTTTGATGGTGCTGAGAGCATCTTCGATCATGACGATCATGAATCAGAATTTGCTTCTGAAACTGAATCGGGTGCAGTTGTTGATCTTACGCAATATCGAATTGATACAAGGGGTCGAATTAAAAACCCAATAAATGCCTTTAAAGATGCTTCTATGAAGTTATCATTTTCAAATTATGATCATTCTGAAAGTGAAGGGGGCGAAGTCGCAACACGCTACTCAAACGATGCAGTCGAAGGAAGAGTAGAGGCTCGTCACAAAGAGGTATATGGTTTTAAGGGTTCGGTCGGTTTACAAGGTGAATATAGTGACTTTGGTTCAAAGGGTGAGGAGGCATTCATTCCGTCTTCTAAGCGCTACGCTCCAGCTGCTTTTATTTATGAAAGTATTCCATTGGTAGAGAATTTGAAATTTGAAGGTGGTTCGCGAATCGAACACGTTTCCTTAGATCCTGAACTTGTAGAATCTCGGAATTTCACGCCGTTCAGTGTCTCTGCTGGATTGTTATACGACCCTACTGGAGATAGTACCTATACTATTTCTCTATCGTCTGCTTATACAGAAAGAGCCCCTTCTGCATCAGAACTTTTTGCAAACGGTGCCCATTTTGCAAGGCAAATTTTTGAATCTGGTGATATTGATTTAGATAAAGAGAACTCCTATGGTTTAGATCTTGCTTTCAAGAAAAACTCTGGACTTTTCACAGGAGGAGTCAATCTATTTGCTCAACGATATGAAAGATTCATTAATCTTTCCGCAACGGGTGAAGTTGAAGATGGATTCGATGTTTATCAATATTCAGATGTGCCTGCTCTTTTTACTGGTGTCGAAATAGAAAATACTTTTCACTTGCATGAAGCACTAGGTCTCTATTCGCATGATTTAGATTTGGGGGCTCAAGTGGATTATGTTAGAGCAAGGAATACCTCAGATTATTCAGATATTCCAAGAATTCCTCCTTTAAGAACAATCCTAAGAGCAAGATACGGATACAAAGATTTGTTATCCGCAACCGTTGAAGGGGTCTTTGCAAATCATCAGAGTGATGTTGCAAGCAATGAACTGCAAACCGATTCCTACCAAGTTCTGAACGCACAGTTTGATCTCCATGTGCCTTATGTAAAAGAAAGTCTTGGTAAAAATTACTTAACTTCTTTTTATGTCCGAGGGACTAATTTAACAGACGAAGAAGTGCGGTATAGTACCTCGTTTATTAAAGACTTTGCACCTCAAAGAGGCCGTGCAATTCTATTTGGAATTAGAACTCTATTTTAGTTGAGCTGGGTAAACACCTGGGCTATTCAAGAGATAGTCTAAAGATCTTTTTATCGTTTACTTTTTGAGATGTTTTTGGAGGTAAACGGCTTCAAGTCAATGAAGCTGTTACTCCAACTTATTTTAGAGAGGCGAGGCAAAAAACTCTAAGGGGTTACGCTGGGTGAGATCGGAGAGCAAAACAGGAATGAAAAATTATGGAGCGTATTGGGATTGGAATAGATACCTTCTTCTACAAGATCTATCATTTGATTGAGAAAGTTTTTAAACTTTCTCCGTGTATTGCTCCAGCAAGATGTTTAATGCTCAAGTAGGTCTATAGTGGAATTATTTGATTTGGATTTTTAAATTCAATGTATTTCATACCAATAAGCAGCGGATCGATAGCTAATGCTTAGCTCTTTTTCTAAGCGACAGTTTTTGTTTGCATTAGAAGTGCCCCCAAAATAAAACCGAATTTTGTTTTTAAACCCAATATAATCATAAGGACTAAAGCGGTACATTGTAAATTCTCCTTTAGGATTGGCCCTTCCGCTTGGGAGAATTTCTGCTTCCCCGTACAGGTTAGTGTGCACTACTCCAAAGTCACTTCTGGTCAAGCATCTCCGAAAGCCCCATGCCATACAAAAGTAATCCTCTAAACCAGTTCCTCTAATCGGTTTTTCTTGATAATCCAATTGGAAATAGTCAACAGCTTCGTGCCAGCGATGATTTACATCGTTGTTGACTACATTAAGACTTAGACCGAAAAAAACACCTTGTTTGTTAGACTCCTCCATTATCAGCATTTTGTCATTGTCGCATTTGGCAGAATTGTACGTTGTATGTAAGTTAGAGATGGAAAGTGTTTTGATGTTTTTTGCCAGTCGATCAGCGCCATTATTTTGAGAGGGAAGCTATTTCTATTTGTGATTTTTCTTTAGATCTGGAACGACCTTTTCTTTAGATCTGGAACGACCTTCCTTATGTCCTTCCCCGTCGAATTGTAGAATTGGTT
>CAYYIQ010000155.1:0-8442 GCA_964472005.1 uncultured Bdellovibrionales bacterium
TGGAAGCAGTATCAATGTAAATGGCGGCGTCTGGACCGGTGTTAACGCGACTCCAGGTGGATACATTTTTCCGCTCTTTCCTGGATTTGCAAGAAGTCTATTCTCTGAAGGTCTTAATGGAGACAGAACTCTTCCTAAGCTAGGCATCAACCATCGTATCAACGCCGACAAATACTATCATGTAAGTTATAGACTTAATCATACCAGTCGATCTACTTTCGCATTGTACTGGGAAGGTGCAGAAGGGCGGCAGGAGTATTGGCCTGACCCGAACAGTCCTCGAGGCGCGTCATCTGATGCATTTTATCATTGGAATGTCGGATATAGACCGGATGGTTTCAATCATTACTCTTTTAACCTTAAAGATCTAACTCAATTTGAACAAAAGCAAGGCAGTTGGAGTGGATATCCTTATGCATTTAGACTAGATCCATCAACCGCCGGCCCAGCTGGCGCGACAACTCAACTTGATTGGATGAGAATAGTTGATCCAAACTCTGCGCCTCAGCAAACTATAACTTGGAACTCCGCTAGTATTTCACCTTTTGCGGTTATTACAGTTCATTACGACAATGATGCTACTGGATACAATGGCACACCACTGGCTAGATTTACTTCTGGTCAAAACCCAGGAACCTATACCTTCCCTACTGCGACTCTACCTCCAGGTGACTACTATTTCTATGTAACTGCACAAGTTGCTTCTGCCGGTAGCTTTACCGGTGCAGTTACATACAGTGGTTACTCTGCACGTTTAAGAATTACTCCGAAACCAGCTGGCTTCGTCACGGCACCATCAATGACATCAGGTGAAGAATATTCTTCTTCAGTTTTGGGAAATGCATGGGATATGGATAGTGCGACAGATATAGCAAACTTAGATACAAGTGTTTGGCCTGATCCATTCAGACAATTTTCAAATCAATTCTTTGCTTCTGGAAATCCAGATTCACAAGACGGCGGAAGTATTTTTGCTGCAGTAGCTAACCCACCACTGCCAGGTGCACCTGAAAGTGACGTTCAGATACATCTCAATGTATCAAAGACAAAACCTATTGAAACAGGAATCTTTAGATATCTGACATATCGAATCGCTGTCGACGAGAATCAGTACCCGACTATGAACGACAAAGTTTCAAAAGGATGGGTAATGAGGCCAATTTGGTGGAATGGTCCGTTTACTGATTTTCATGATCGAGCTAAAGCTCATGTTCTCTACGAAGGCTGGCATAACTATGGCACAGATCTTTCTGACTCATCTATAATCGAATACGGAACAAAATGGGATTCAACTAGAACGGTAGATAACCTAAGACTCGACCCACTCGAAACATCTGTTCCAACTTGGTTCTACATGGACTATGTCAGACTGTACGCGGAGAATCGGGCCGCTACTGGCTTTTATGATATCAAATATAATATTGCTAGTACAGGTAGTGGTACTGTTACGACTTCTATCTACTATGATACCGATAATACAGGTTTCAACGGAACCCTTATCACATCAATACCAAATCAGTCAGCAGGTGCACAAACATACCGTTGGGACACCTCGGGTCTGACAGCTGGAGCTAGTTATTATGTTTATGTTGTACTTGACAATGGAACCAGTAGTGTAAAATTCTACTCTCCTGTCCATGTAAAAATTGGACCTTACGTTCAAGCCGTAATTCAAAAACCAGATTTTGACTTTGATGGTGATGGTAGAAGTGATCAACTTATATACCGAGCACCTGCTGGTGGTGGACAACCTATTTTTGATCGGAAAAGAAAGATTATTGGTTATACTCCTTTTCCTACTGCGAATTACTTCGTAAACCACAGTAGCAAACCTCAAGTCGCGATACCGTGGGGTGATAACAGATTTCGACCACTCTATGGCGATATCGATGGGGATGGCATTACCGATAAGGGGCTAATGACAACTATCAACGGAAACCTAACCTGGTATTTTGTGAGATCTAGCAATGGAAGTACGATGGCAAAAACATGGGGATTCCCAGGTGATAAGATTGCTATCGGCGACTACAACGGCAATGGAACGGACGAAATAGCTATCTATAGAGATGGTGCATGGTGGATAAACGATGAAGCTGGAAACGGATACGTAAAATATTGGGGACAGCCTGGAATTGACCAGCCGGTGCCAGCAGATTACGATGGTGATGGAAAAACCGATATTGCAATATTCAGAAAAACGGATGGTTACTGGTGGATTATAAACTCCGCTGACGGTAGCGTAACCTCACGGCAATGGGGTCTTGGAAATATTGGTGACATAGGAATACCAAGCGACTACGATGGTGATGGCAAGGCTGATATAGCCGTATTTAGACCACTTGATGGAACATGGTACGTTAGAAGTTTAGTAGATAGTTCTGTAACGATTCAACAGTGGGGTTTCCCTACCGACATCCCTTTACCAAACCATGACGTCAATGGTGATGGGGTTATTGACTTTACAGTATATCGCCCAAGTAATGGAACTTGGTACTACAACCTAAGAAACAACAGTCATCTTGTAAAACAATATGGCGTCCCAACAGATGTTCTACCCGTCAAGGTATCAAGAGACTAACCAACAAGCTTAAATGAGGGGATCGATATATCCCTTCATTTTTTTATCTTTAAAGTTAATCGTCGATTTAGATACCGACCTTTTACAGTTGAGTTATCTTCGAGCGGCATATCTCCACCTACCCCCCAGACTTCGATTTTATCGTGTTGGATTCCACTTTTAACAAAAATGTTTTTAGCGGAGACCGCTCTTTCAAGTGAGATCTTACGATTTGCAAAGTCATTCCCATAACTATCAGTATGCCCCGTAATCGAAATTGTAGTACTAGAGTTATTTAGCCTTGGTTTTAAAAAATTAGAAACTTCAATAAGTATACTTTTCCCCACTGGATCAATTTCGACTTGTTCAAACTTAAAATTCACACCACCTAACAAAAATGTAGCTTCATTTTTAGCACTATCCTTAAAAAATGAATCTAAATCGTATATCAGATCAGGATTAATAGATTTATGATCAATGTTAATTATTTCGACATTTTGCCCAAGATCGGATGGGTCTAGATCTTCTTTCTCAGTAGCGAGATGAGAGATAGAGCGGTCATTCTGCTCATAATTCAAACTGGTTCCAAAAACTATAGATTTAACTGGTGAGTTTTTAATATTAAATGAAGTTCCAGGTTCAGAAGACCGCTCTAAATCATCGCCAATAGTTTTAGCTGTTTTTTTTTTGTAATCTAAATTTTCAACACTATCCCCAACAATGCTAGCTATCTTAGTTCCAGTAGCTTCGTCGTCTTTTTGAAAATAATTAGTAACACTTGTAATAAGTCGATTCACAAAAGACTTACTAGCAACAGAGATTGGGCTAAGTTTTTCAAATTCAGCACTAGCGAAGGTACTAAAGGAAACTTTGGACACCTGGCCTCGACTACTAACCCCTCCCCAAAAATCCAAAAAATAGAAAATAAGAATTGCCGCAGGAATCAATAACGCTAATATGACAAAGGCAATTGACTTTGTTTTGGATTTTGACCGACTACTATGGTTCTGAATTTTCTCAGCACTAACAACCTCTACTTCTAAAGGTTTACTATAATTTTTTAACAATTCGAATAATTCAAAAGTTTCAAAATTTGAATTGATCAATCTCAAATTAATTCTTTTCAAAATATATGATGCAATAATAGTGACCAAGGAAAAATTTGAATCTTCTCTAAGTTTTGATTTAGATCTAAGTTTATCGATCTCACTGCCAATATTATCTCCAAATACAGCAAACAAAAATTCCATACCGCGATCGGCGTGGCGATCGTATTTTCGGATAGGTACAACTTTAGCTAATTTGTTGTCGTATTCGTATATAAATTTTAAAAAAGTCATCAACGACACTAATGTTTGGTTATTACATGTCGCCCGTTCGGAAATTGACTTAATTATAGCTTCCGTTTGAAGCTTAGTAGAATCTTCAACATCTTCAGCATCTTCGCTGAGGTATTCAGAAATTTTTTGGAAGCCGTTATCAAATGCAATATCAAATAATACAGAGGTCGTTAAACTATCTGGGACAATCGTTCTAGATAAATTAGATTTTAAATTGATATTCGCCATATAAAATTATACTACTGTTTTTAAAAGGCTAAAATTAGATTTTTTTTCTATGGTATAAAAATCAGCCACGCCATCTTCCGACAAATTAAGAAACCAGATGTAGATTACATCTTTCCATTAACTGGAAGCGAAGATCCATATAGCAAATATTATAGTTTTAAGAAATACTTGTTGCGCAATACTTTGAACTTAAAGAGTTGTCCCAAACATTTAAAATATCCTTCAGATTTCTAAAAAATTCGCCTGCGTATCTTTACTAGTGCCGATCTTCATCGAAATTGACACCATAAGCATCACCAACAAACCAAAAGCAGTAAGCGTCCATAATATAATAGCTGGATTTTGATAAGTAGATGAGAGGTCTATAGCGTAACCCGCTATCATAATCGCAAAGCCATTCATCGCCTTAATAATAAAATTAAAAGCCCCAAAGTATATTCCGGCTTCTTCATCTTCATTCATGACATCAGTAACAGCAAGTGCTTCAAGACCAAGCACGGATGCCATAGGCATCCCCAAAAGACCGAAAAGTAATATGTAATAAGTCGGACTCCCTTGCGAAACAACCGAAATTGGTAGAACGAGAATAAATAATAGTCCTATTAAACAGATAGAACACAATAGAATAAAATTTGATGTAAACTTACGATATAATTTTGGTAGTAAAGCAAAGCTTGCTAAAGCAACTAAAATTACCGGCCCCATAATAAACGCAATGTATCCCTTATCTCGGTTTAAGACATCCACAACGAATATTGGAGCCAATGAAGTCAATGCGGTAAAGGCCATCTGCACCGAACATAACTGTAAAATAGTTCTTAAAAAATCTTTATTTTTTAAAGGAATCATTAGCTTTACCAAAGCCCGCTTAAAGGAAAAAGCCTCCGCCGTTAAAGCAATTTTCGGGATAGTCTCATCCAAAAGGGTTGGAAGGTACAATAACGGTAAAGTCAGCAAAGCGATTAATACGGCGGAATATTGAAAATTAAGATTTTGAACTAAAATTGGTGTGGCAACAAATCCGATTGCGGTTGCGAGGAATATTCCCAAACCTAACGCTGAAGACAATTGATATTTGAGATCCTGATCTTTTTGTCCTAGATCATCAACTAGTGCCCAATACGGGATGCAATAAAACGTGTATCCTAAAAAGAAAGTAAACAGACCTGAAATTACCAGCAACCAATTACTAAAGGGTAAATAGTAATGCTTTGAAGAAAAAATTAAGACTAAACCAATCGAGATGAATGGCGCAGCAACTTTCATCAAAAAAGTTCTCTTAAAACCTTTCTGAAGCAGAGTGTCGCTTAAGCTTCCAGCCAATGGGTCTGAGATAGCATCGAATAATCGAAAAATTAATAGCGTAAAGCCGATGGAACCTGCGCCGAGTAGAACTTGATGATCCACTCGGTAATTTGAAAAATCGAGTATCCACTGGAAGAAGAAACGCAACTGGAGCATTAGCCCCAGCTGCCCAGAAAGATAAAGAAGCTTTCGCTTCATTAAATTGACTTAAGCTTCTCTGCTAAATCAGTCTTTTCCCATGAGAATGCGCCATCTTTACCTGGTGTCCGACCAAAATGTCCATAAGCAGCAGTTTGACGATAGATTGGCTTAAGCAAATCAAGCGACTGAGTGATTGCTTTTGGAGCAAAGCTAAACACTTCTCTAACTCTTTCAGAAATCTTAGCTTCATCAACTTTTCCTGTTCCGAATGTTTCAACCAAAATAGAAACTGGTTCAGAGACTCCGATAGCATACGCAACTTGAATTTCACATTTCTCAGCCAATCCTGCCGCAACGATGTTCTTAGCAACATAACGCGCTGCGTAAGCCGCCGATCTATCAACCTTTGATGGGTCTTTTCCTGAGAAAGCACCGCCACCATGTCGACTGTAACCACCATATGTATCTACAATAATTTTTCGTCCAGTTAATCCAGCATCAGCTTGTGGTCCGCCAACGACAAATTTACCTGTAGGATTAATTAAAAACTTTGTTGATGAATTAAGATAATTATCAGGGATAACCTTTTTAATTACGTTTTCAACGACAAACTTAGATATTTCTTCGTGTGAAACTCCATCTTCATGTTGAGTAGAAACTACAACGGTATCGACCATGACTGGTTTACCATTTTCATATCTTACAGTTACCTGAGATTTCGCATCAGGTCTTAGATATGAAACAACCTTACTGTGTCTTTGTGCTGAAAGCTCTTCCATGACTCTGTGGCTCAGTGAAATTGGAAGTGGCATTAATTCTGGTGTTTCATTACAAGCAAAACCAAACATTAACCCCTGGTCCCCTGCGCCTTGGTCAGTGAATGCACCTTCGTTTTCATTCACACCTTGTGCGATATCTGCACTTTGTTGACTGATATTGGTAAGAACCGCAGTCGACTCAGCATCACAACCACATGCAGTGCTAGTGTAACCGATATCGGTTAAAACACCTCGGACCAATTTGTCGTAATCGACCATTTTTCGAGAAGTAATTTCTCCCGCTAGTAAAATCATTCCAGTTTTTGCGACCGCTTCACAAGCAACACGACTTGTTGGATCACCCGCAAGATGGGCATCAAGTACCGCATCACTTATTTGATCACAGACCTTATCTGGATGGCCTTCTGAAACTGATTCAGATGTAAAAAGATGTGTTTGTTTACTCATTTTTTTTCCTTTTTCTATTTTTAAATTTATTTATGAATAACTACGAATTGATAAACTACTACTCTGAGATGAGAGTAAAGACGCCTTTAACTTTAAAGTTAATTGACTAAGAAATTGTCTAAGTAACAAGAGATGTACAAGTTCAAACCGCAATCGATATTGAAAGGGCTTAAGTCGCAAATAGAGATGTAAAATGTATGATGTAAGAAAGGAGAAGGTCGAAAGTGAAGAATAGGACAAAAACCTAGCTTCTGGTGGAGAGCTACCCGATCCGAGGCTCCGATGCGGCAATAAATTTCGAATTAATACAACTTTCATTTGGTGTGGTAATACTAAGTCCAATTACCGCTGTCAAGATTGTGGAACATTTGAGTATTTTTGCACGAATAAGCGCAATATTGCTGATACAGGGATTGCCAGTAGCAGACCGAGTATTCCAAACGCACTACCTCCGACCAACAGAGCCAAGATTACGACCAATGGGTGTAACCCCATAGTTTCCCCAACTATTTTTGGAGTGATCAGGTTTGATTCAATCGCTTGGACTACGGTAAAGGCAATTACAACGGAAAGTAGCCCAAATAAAGTTGGATCGGAAACGCCTTGGACTAATAGAGCTAACACAATACCAATCGCTAGACCTACATATGGAATTACACCTAGAATTCCAGCAACAATCCCTATCGGCAGAGCATAGGGCAGATTGATTAACAATAGAGCAAGGGAATACAAGACTACTAGTGCAAGTGAAACTAGAACCTGTCCTCGAGCGAAGCTATTTAGAATTTCGACCACCTGAGAGGCTACCTCTGAAAGGAATGATTTATATTTTTTGGGAATAATAAATAAGATCGACTTGTTAACCTTTCTCCAGTCCTTAATAAAGTAAAAGAGCAACAAAGGAAGAATCATTAAATTAACAATCGTAAGTGTTGCGGTATAACCTGCAAATAGGGTGTCCCAAACATGCAAAAAAATGCTATTCAGATTCTCACTAGACAACTTGGGAATTATTGATGCAAGCGAATCTTTTATTCTAGCCTGTGAAGGTAATACATAAACCCCAAAAATATCGTGTAGTGAATGCTGTAATTTCGTATATGATATTAAAGTTAAGTCCGGAACCTTTGTTATAAACCCTGAATATTCAGAAACTATAACTGGCAACAAGAATCCGAAAAGAAGAGCGATAAAGCCTACAAATATTGAAAGGACAACCACAAAACCAAAGATCCTAGAAAATCTGCCTTCTAGTTTAGAAACAAATGGATCTACTAAGAGAGCTAGCACATAAGCCAATACCGCAACCCTAACTACCCCTGGCGCAATCAAATACACCCCGTAGGTAATAATCATCATAATAATCAACTGAAATTCAGCGGCATATTTTTCTTTTTCAAACAGTAAATAGTTGACTGTTTTCTCAAGTTCACACTCTGACTTAACTACTATCTGATTATCTTGTTTATCATCCATAAATGAATTTAATTTAACTTTATTTGAAACTTAGTACATGTTCACCGAATAGCTTTTCCAATTCGATGCAAAGTTCTTCTGATGCTGCTACCTTCACCTCAGAAGGTAGCGCCAAAATCACTTCACTTTCTTCTTTTTGCACCTTTAGTCGAACTTTACATTCCCCAGC
>CAYYIQ010000156.1:0-8409 GCA_964472005.1 uncultured Bdellovibrionales bacterium
CAATTACAAGTATAATATAGAGGTAGTTTGCTATTACAAAATCCGATAGGTTTAGAACAAATTGTGTCGGAGCAGGTAACGCGACTGCTGACTCTTTGAACATATCCGCAAATGTTGGAATGACAAAAACTAAAAGTACAGCGGTTACGATAATAGCCGCAGAAATTACAACCGCCGGATATATCAGCGCTGTTTTTATTTGCCTTTTAAGAGTCAGTGACTTCTCAAGATACGATGCAAGCCTCTCCAAAATTATGTCCAGGATACCGCCAATTTCTCCCGCGGCAATCATGTTAACAAACAATGTGTCAAACGCCTTCGGGTGCTCTGCCATACCTTCTGCGAGCGTACCACCTGTCTCCACCTTATCTCTAATTTTTCCAAGAGTTTCACGCATCGCTGGATTTTCATGTTGCTTCGCAAGAATATCTAACCCTTGAACTATAGGCAGCCCAGCGTCGATCATTGTGGCAAACTGTCTTGTGAAAATAACGACATCTTTTGTTTTAACTTTCGGTCCAAAGCCTGGCACCTTTATCTCAACGTCAAGACCTCTACCCTTTTCTTTGATTTTTCTCGCATTCGGATTTATTTTTTTGGCACGTAGTTGGTTGAAAACAGCTTGGGCATTAGCCGCAGCCATCTGACCCTTTACTTTGTTCCCCTTTAAATCTTTTCCTTCCCAGTAAAATTCTGCCATATTATCCCTAAGGTGTAGTGTCGATTAATCTGCTGCTGTTACTCTTAATATTTCTTCAATAGTAGTCACACCCTCTTTCAGGTACGATAAACCCGACATTCTTAAACTTGACATGCCTTGTTTTATTGCTTCAGTTTTGATTTCGATAGAAGAGGCTCCGTGTAAAATGAAGTTTTTAATTTCATCTGTAATAGGCAAGCATTCGTATAATGCAATACGACCTTTGTACCCAGTGTTGCTACACTTGTTGCAGCCCACTCCGTGATAGACTTTTGTATGTGCAGCTTCAGCTGCCGAGATACCAACATCAATTAAAACATCTGTGCTGAGTTGCAATTCTTCTTTACAAGCTTCGCAAATCTTACGGGCCAGTCTCTGTGCGACAACTATATTAATAGAAGACGCGACTAAAAAGGGTTCTATTCCCATGTTAAGGAGACGATTTATCGTAGAAGGTGCGTCATTCGTGTGAAGAGTAGATAGAACCAAGTGACCGGTCAAAGATGCCTTAATTGCAATTTCCGCAGTCTCATAATCTCGAATCTCCCCGACCATGATGATATCAGGATCTTGTCTCAAAAATGACCTTAACGCAGCAGCAAAATTTAATCCTATTTCTTCATGCATTTGTACTTGATTTATTCCGAACAAGTTAAACTCGACAGGATCTTCCGCAGTGGAGATATTAACGGTATTTTTATTCAATTCTGCTAATGCCGAATACAGAGTTGTAGTTTTCCCTGAACCAGTAGGTCCCGTAACTAAAACCATTCCAAAAGGCTTATTGATCGCATCCATGAAATGACCCAACTGAGGTTTTGAAAATCCAAGCTTTGTCATGTCAGCTTGTAGATTTCCCTTATCCAAAAGCCTCAAAACTACCTTTTCCCCAAAAAGACCTGGCAAAACCGAAACACGAAAGTCCATTTCTCGTTTTTGGCCCATTTTTAGTTTAATTCTGCCATCTTGAGGCAAACGTCGTTCCGCGATATCGAGTTCCGCCATGATTTTAATTCTAGAAATCATCGCATTCTTCAATTTCAGAGGTGGTTTCATTATTTCGTACAGAACGCCATCTATTCTAAACCTTACTCGAAAAGATTTTTCGTACGGTTCGAAGTGAATATCAGAAGCATTTTTCTTAATTGCATCCAAAAGGATTGCATTTACTAGTTTTACAACTGGGGCGTCTTCTGTCGCTTTCTCCAAAGCATTCAGATCAATATTTTCTTCAGTTGAAAGAACTTCCACCTCGCTATCGTCATCGATATCATCCATGATCTGATCATAGGAGACATCAGTTTCATAGAGTTTTTCAGAGTGGCTTTTAAACTCGTGTTCTCTAATTAACGAAACATGAATATCGCATCCAGTTATAAATCTGAGGTCATTAATCGCGCTGATATTGGAAGGGTCGATCATTCCAACTTTTAAAATTGAATCTTCTTGACTTAATGGGAGAACGTTATACTTTTGAACGATCGACTGCGGAACGAGCGTCGTTAGATCTTTTTCAATTTCGACGCTCTCGAGATCCATTACTGGAATAGAATATTCTTCACTTAACAATGAAATTAAATTATCTTCGGAAAGGACCCCTAATTTTAGAATACTGGAGTTTAGCGAGCTACTATTTTGCGTAGCAGATACGATCGCCTGCTCTAATTGAGAAGCATCTATAATACCTTTTTGTAGTAACAAATCTCCAATTCGGGAATTCATTTGAAAAATATTTCCTCAATTAAATAAAACTGACTGCTCGTCATAAATTCAAATTTTCAATCACGGAAATAGACAGCGTAAATTTTCATTTCAACCGCATAGACTTAAAAAATAAGTCTCATGCATTGTGAAAGTTTCTTAATATGTTCGCCTTACTAAATCTCCGTAATTGCAGTGACGTTTTTTGTCTCTTGGAGTTATCGGCATAAAATCAAAGTCACTTAATTAAATAAGAAAATTTCTTACTAAGCGGCGTAACCACCCATAAATACGACCAATCCTATCAGGAATGCAGTCCTCATCAAAGAATTAAAACCGTCCGACTTTTTCTAACCAGTAAATGACTTCATGGCATTCACTATTATTAAACATTTAAAAGCCGAAAATCGACACTGACAAAATTTGTCGGTCGAAATAGTTAGAATAAAACAAATCGCTAGCTTAACTTATTTTTTAGTTTTCCTTCGGAATAGCCGAAGTACTAATGCAGCAGGTACGTACCGAAATATAAATCAGAATTTCTTCCATTCTTAAAGAATAGTTCTCGCTGAAATTTTAATGGCTCATGGGTAGGATTGAAATAAAATACAATCTGTAAAAACAATAAAATGTCTATTGAATATTTATCAGCACTAGTTATCGAACCTAATTCTACTAAGCGTGGTTACCTTTGGCAGGCGACGAGAAGTGAGCCAAGATTCTATCGCGTAAACGGAACCAAATCTCTACCTGATGCGTTAGAGATACTTAAAGAAGGCAAAAAATTTGATGTAATACTCCTCCCTGGTCATGAAGAAAACAAGTCACTTGAGCATTTTTTACTGGAAGCAAAAAAAACCACAGGAGGAATCGAATCAGCTTACGTGATAGTTACGACCGCAGGTGAAAAAGATCGGGAACGAATTGCAAATTTTTTGCTTAGTGGTTTTGACGGATTCCTCTTTAGTCCCTACTCAGTTAATAATTTAAAAGACGTAGCCGTCATCGCTGCAAAAGTTAAACGTAAATTTGAGTCACAGAGAAAGAAAGCTGCACTACAAATCCTGTTGCCATCAATTTCTCAATCACTCGACAATTACGCACTTGCGCTACAAAATAAATCAACGAATCTAGAAGAAAAGAAAAAAGAATTTAAAGATTCAGTTGAACCAATTGAAGAAATCGCGCTCGAATTTCCAATTGAATACCTTGACCTTATCACTGAAATTTTTGAAACTGCATCGCCTAGAGAAATCCCTTCTTATCGAGGAGCTAGTCAACGGGTAAAAGCAAAGTTGAGCAATAAAAAAAAATAAAGAACAATTTGCTGCCTCTATGGACAACATTGCAGATTTCGACAAATGAATTAGAGAACGTTTGAAAATAAAACTAAGCTTGACTTGAATTAAGATCTCAGGGGAAGCGAGGTTGAGCGGCAATCTTCAGTTTAGAAAGATTGGCTCCCTGGGACGGACTCGAACCGCCGACAAGGTGGTTAACAGCCACCTGCTCTACCAACTGAGCTACCAGGGAATAGGATATAAATTAGTGTCATGCTTATTATTGAGCATCAACATTTTGTCAAGATGAGAAGTCGTTAAATTTTGATTCTTTAAAGTTTTTTTTATGTACTTTAATTTTTGAACGCTAATAACTCTAAATTAACCCCGACGATGCTCAAAGCTATTGCCCTTCATAAAGATTAGGACCGGCCACTTCATTCCTAATAGATTTTATGCGATTATTTTCGTCCGTAAAAATCAATGCGGGTGAATGGGTAATTAAATCCTGACTAGAGTAGTATGCAAAGCAAGCTATGATAATTACATCTCCGGGTTGGCATAAATGAGCAGCTGCTCCATTCATGCTGATATCAGTCTCATTTTCCCCTTTAATAGCATAAGTTTCAAGCCTATTGCCATTTGTAACGTTCCAGATATGGACCGCCTCATAGGGCATAATGTTTGACGCACTTAGAAGTGCTGGAGGAATTGTGATACTACCCTCATATTGCAAATCCGCATGAGTTATATGAGCCTTATGTATTTTAGATCGAAGTGCGCGTCTTAACATCATTATTTATTGGAGAAAGTTTCAATTATTTAAAATTTCGTTCATTATAAAGTAATATGGATTCTAATCAATTATTAACAACTACACTACAAAAGGCAGCTGAGACTCTTAGCTATCCTGACCTCGAGAAATTTTTTCACAACTTTCTCGAAGCCGTAGTATTTATCCCTGCAAACCTTAACTCTAATCCTCAAAAAGAGGTCCCGATTATTGGCCAACCGGAATTAAACAAAACTCCGTATCTAATGATTCATGCGGATGAACTGAGCACTCTACCGATCTTCTCAGAAGAAAATTTTTTAATCTCTTGGGCCGAAAGAGAGATACATGTTGTCGAACAAAAAGTTTCGACTTTACTTTGGCAACTTCCTCCGAATACTATTTTACATTTAAACCCAAATCAGGAGATAGGAAAAGAATTCAGCCCTATCGAAATAGAATTTTTAAAAAATGGGAAAGACGCAATCCCTGAACTTGTGGCGTTGGCACAAGAAGAAGAACAACAAGATCTAGAAATAGAGCTACCATCTGACGAACTTTTAAAATTAGTTCCAGCACTCTTGCCGGTTCTACAAATATATCCCGAACTTGATGAAGCATTCCTTTTGGCAATTCGAGAAGTTGAATCTAGTAGTGCGAGAGCACTAATAGGATTGAAATATTCAAAGCCTCTTGAAAATGAAAAAATTAACTACATAAGATCGGAGATAGAAAGAACGGCACAAGAATTTCTACTTTCTCCTTTTACGGGCGTATTCATAGTTGACGATCTTGGAAATCCTCATAGCCCAAATCAATCGCTGTTTTTGGATTTCATCCCATTCTACAAAAATAAAAATAATGTAGTATGACTGAAAGTGAATTAATTCAAGACTTTGATGGCGAATCTATTTTACTTGCTCTTAGCAAAGGAGCGACCCTTACCGCCGACGAAATTGAATCAATTAAATTTTATTTAGAATACTCAAAAAAACAGCCGAAGAATAAACGGTCACTAGAAGAAATTTATCTTATTCTAACGGTTTTAAATAAAGCAAATAATCCGGAACTTCACTATATAGTTGAACAGTTTCTTGACTTTCAAGATCCAATTGTTGCAGCATTCGCCCTTGAAATACTTGTAAAAAAATGGGGCGTATATCAAGACCTGCATGAGAGACTTGTTAAGTTTGCGCTTGGCATGCCATGGGATCGCGAACAGGACCTCAGAGAAACTACACTAGAATGCATAAAAACAATCATTCAAGAAGAGACGGAAAACTTCAACGAAGAAATCCTGCTTCGATACAAATCACTTTGCGAAGAAATTTTGAAAGACAAGACGTGTACGGAAGATATTCGCGAACTCGCATTAGAAATGAAGTCACTTTTCTAAATCTTCTTCCTCGATTTCACTAACCTGAGTTCCAGGAACACGGTAACTTGATGCCGCCCATTGCCCTAAGTCGATCAATTGACAACGCTTGCAGCAAAATGGGAAATATTTATCAAATACATTATCATTGACGATAATTTTATCACTGCAAATTGGACATTGATATTTTTTTTGGTCTGTCTCCATTGATTCCACTTTAATATACTATTTTTATCCCTTCTAAACTAAGCACTACATATTAACTATGAAGGACAAGGTATCAAGCCTTAAAAGCGTATCGTACCAGACTCGATCGCTCGAAGCACGCCAATTGGAGTTCAATCGATAACCAGTATGTTCTCATTTATTGGAAATATGATATCATTCGTTTAATTAAAAAAACATAATTCAAGATCAATTAGATCAAATTATATCTCCTTCTCAGGTTACTATTTCCAATGCTATTTACGATTGCAAACATTAAAAGTTACTTAACTTCAAGTATTTCATATCTACTCTTATGTTTAATTTGTTCGAATGTTTTGATGTCAGACATCCTATTCGCTCAGAACGATCCTCAAGATCAACTGCAAAATGAAATTAAAGCCCAGGAGATTTCTGACGAGATTATGAGTCCGTATTGCCCCGGCAGAACTCTTTCCGCGTGTCCTAGCGATGACGCTAGAAAACTCCGACAACGAATTACTAGTCAACTCAACCAAGGATATTCAACGGACGCCGTTAAAAGACAGTTAGTCGGGATGTTCGGCAAAGAGATTTTAGGGAAACCTTCAATGAATGGATTTGGTTTAATTGCATGGTTTCTGCCGTTTTTAATATTATTTCTTTCATTTTTTTTGATTTTTAGAATAATCAAAAAAAATTACAAAAAGAGAGATATTGAAAATAAAATAGAAAGCGATTTAGAGTCGATTGAAAATTCTTTATATATGAAAATAAAAAAATAGGTGTCCGAATGTCTAGCTTAAAAGAAACAATTAGTGCCGATCTAAAAACTGCAATGAAGGCGCGAGATCAAGTGAAAGTTACAAACTTAAGAGGATTATTAGCAGCGATTAAACAAGTCGAAGTTGATACTAGAACTGAAGTTGATGACGCCAAAGTCATTCAAATAATTCAAAAAGAAATCAAGATGAGAAGAGATGCACTTGAATTTGCAATCGCTCAATCAAGAGAGGATCTAATAGCCCAAAACACACTCGAAATCGAAATTATCCAGTCCTACCTAGGGAAACAGTTAAGTAACGAAGAATTGACCGTTATTATAAAAGAAATCGTCGCTGGAGGATCAAATAATATTGGGCAAATTATGGGAGCACTAAACTCCAAATATAAAGGTCAATTTGAAGGTAAGGTAGCTAGTCAAATAATCAAAGACTGCATGCCAAATTAAAAATAACAGATCTTCTTTGTTGATTAATTTAAATAAATTTTGGAAAAAACTGTGTCTTCAAATAATACCAACCAATCTATTGAGCTAGTTTCAAATGAATTGGTAAAGTTACATGAACGCTTCGAAAAAGAGCATGAGATCCATCTAAAGTACAGCACAATTGAGAGAAATAGATGCTTAGAAAGCATTAAGATCTTACTCAATATACTTATCCCTGGGCGTTATCAGGATATCTATAAGGTTGATCCAAAATCTATACGCGAAAATTACACGCTAGCATTGAGGCAAATTGCAACTTCCTGTGAAAAATTGGAGTTGAAATTAGACCAAGATCATTTCAATCGAGAGTTTTTGAAAATCGCGGAACTTATTCGCCTTGACGCAGTTGCTGCATTTCGTGGCGATCCAGCTGCGACATCTGTGCAAGAGGTTATGCTTTCATATCCTGGAGTGTTTGCAATTGCATGCCATCGGATTGCACACATTCTATACTTCCAAAAGATCCCGATACTACCGCGAATTATTAGTGAATGGTCGCATTCTAAGACTGGAATTGACATACATCCTGGAGCGAGAATTGGTGAATCATTTTTTATTGATCACGGCACAGGCGTAGTCATCGGAGAAACGACAGAAATAGCTAATAGAGTTACACTCTATCAGGGTGTAACTCTTGGTTCGAAAAATTTTCCTTTAGATGAAAATGGAATTGCAGTAAAAGGTATTAAGAGACATCCAACAGTAGAGAGCAATGTAATAATCTATGCTAACACTATTGTACTAGGTGGGAAAACAGTGATCGGAGAAAACACAACGATTGGTGGTAATCTATTCATTACCCAAAGCATTCCTAAAGACAGTTTGGTTTTTGATCAACCCGCAACCGAACAGACTTACTATAAAGTTCTCTCTAAAAAAAGAAACGTCGAAACCAATAGCGATCAAAACTAGAGCAATGATAATGATATTTTGCTCTAACCTTCGCATACACATGCAAACCCACATACTGTAGATTTTGCGAAGATACGGAACTTTTACAAACCACTAGCCTTTGAAGGACCACGCTTCCAAAAATTTCTTGAAATGGTCTTTCTCCTTAGCTCCATGTTGTAAGAAATCAAATACCATCCTTTGTTCGACAATATATTGATCTTCACTAATCAATCC
>CAYYIQ010000157.1:0-8371 GCA_964472005.1 uncultured Bdellovibrionales bacterium
CTCCGCCATTTCAGTATTCCAAAATCTATTCTGAAGTCTAGATATTGATTGTCTTATGTCTATTGCAGGATACAATCCATGTTCTGCTAAGGTTCGGCTTAAAATAAAATGTCCATCGGTTAGTCCCTTGACCTCTTCAACAAAAGGATCTTCATCAAGTTCGCCAGATGAAAGCATAGTAAAAAAAGCTGTGATTGAACCTTTTTCAAAATTTCCGGCGCGTTCAATCAAAAGTGGAATTTGTTCAAAAACTGATGCTGGATAACCTCGACGAACTGGAACTTCTCCGCTTGAGAGCCCTATGTCTCTAAGAGATCTTAAATATCTTGTAAGTGAATCAAAGGCTAGGCATACGTTTAATCCCTGTGATGCTGCAATTTCTGCGAGTCTCATCGCGGTATTTGCTGCTTCGGTCTTCATTAAAGGAGGTTCGTCGCTTGTCGAGGCGACTATTATCGTTTTGTTAATCGCAGGTGTAGTTTTTAGTTCATCGTATAGTTCGTTTACTTCTCGACCCCTTTCTCCAATTAATGCAAATATGACAATGTCGGCGGCAGATTTCTCGGCTAAAGATAAGATGAGTGATGATTTTCCGACACCAGGTTCAGCCAGCAATACGATTCGTTGCCCAACGCCGAGGGTTAAGAATGAGTCAATAGAGTCTATCCCAGTTTTGAAAATACTTTTAATTGCGCGCTTGTCTAGTGCGCTTTTTGTGGTTGTTGTATCAGCGGGTTTCGCATGCGACAGGTTCGCGTTAATTTTTGTGAATTGATTATTTATCAGCGGTTTTCCCAATGCATTTATAACACTACCGATGAAGCTTGGATCTAAGATTAGGTCCTTGTCATTTTCAACGCTTTTAATTTTCGCATTTGGCGTTATTCCATCTAGTCTACCGAATGGAACGAGGAAGACTTCATTTTCTCTAAATGCGGTAATTTGGGCCAATACTTGTTTTTGACCTTCGAGGATATTAACGAAACCACCTAATTTAGGACTCGGAAGCTTTGCTCTAATTGTAGAACCAGAAACTGAAAGGATCTTTCCGAGTGAAGCGATTGGTTTAATGTGTTCAAAATCGATTGAGGAATTAAGCATATGAGACTTCTGATTGAGTTAGTCTGTCGCAGAACTGGTCAACAAAGTTTATCAGTTGAGGGTCTTTGTTGATGGATTCTTTGAGGTGTAGGAATATTCGTTCTAAATGTTCGAATTGGTTGATTTCAAAAGAGCCATTTTCGGTTTCTAATATAAGAGCATTTTCATTATTTTGTTCGTTCGATATCGAAACACTAATGTTATTAAATAGAGTAGCTATTTCAGAAACATCTTTTGCAAGATTTTCTGGAACAATTAATTTGAATTTGAATTCATCATCTATAAGATCTGCTGGTAATTCTGATGTCAGTAATTGAATTTTCTTTTTTATTGATTCTTTGAAAATAGGGGACCTAGGATCAACGTTTAAAGTTGTGTGGCAGATTTTTTGGCAGGTTTCTGAAATATAACCACCTAATTGATCGAACAGTATTTTTTTGGAATCGTGAATTTTATTTACAGTGGCGAGACCGGCAGCAATACCTTTATTTAAGCCAGCTTCGTATGAGGACCTCTCTATTAAGTCTTTTTCAATTTTTGAGAGCCTTAGTAGCTCTTTCGCCTGTTTTTCGGCAAATTCAATTATTTTATCTACTCGCTCTAAGGTTTCGGCGAGAGAACGACGTTTATAGTGGGGAAGTATTGTTTTCATTGAAATACCCTAGGATGTTTATAGCTAAGACATTATCGTAGAGATTTTTAAATGGTCCCCAAAAATAAATTAGCACCGAAAAAAGATTAACTTAGTTAAATTAGGAGGTTAGGGGAATGCGCACGCTTTAGTGGGTAAAATAGTCAACATTTTTGCTTATATCGGATTACCAATATGACGATTAATGGGGCGGTCATTTTTGATGGATCTAGGAAAATACCCATTGTTGATGTATTATTCCATAATACATTAAATGGTGTTGTTTTAATGAGCCTATTGAATATGCCAATTTAGCATGTTAAAAGCGGCACCAATAAAATTGTAATAATAAAATATACTCGCCTTTGCCTGTATCTTGGTGTTTGGAGAAGCGTTGCTCCTTCGAACTTTAGGAATAGTATTAAGAAACTTAGGAAGTTTGTTTGTTTGACTAATCATCATTCTGACAACATCTAAGGTTATCTTAATTACTGTTTTAGGCATTGGTAAGGTTTAACCAAGATTAGAAATAAATAAGGAACTAGGAAAGTGGAAACAGCAAGTCAAGTACATGATAATTCATCTGAATTAAAAACTAGCGATGTTACAAAGTCGCAAACCGAGCCAAAAAGCAACTCAAAGGTTGTCGAACCAAAAGAATCTACCAAGTCTCAAACTAACAGAGACATTACTCCTAGGGAGCCAGTAGAAATAAATTTAAGATCATTATTAGAGGCAGGAGTTCATTTCGGACACCAAACTTCTCGATGGAATCCACAGATGACTAAGTACATCTATGGAACTCGTAACGGGATCCACGTGATTAATTTACCAAGAACTATTGAGACTTGGAACGTTGCTCGCGAAGTGATTAAGGAGGTTTCTGCTAGAGGAGGTTCAATACTATTTGTTGGAACTAAGAAGCAGGCGCAGGATGCTGTCGTTGAAGAAGCAAGACGTTGTGGAGCTTTCCATGTTTCAAGACGTTGGTTAGGCGGAATGATGACAAATTTTCCAACTATCCGTAAACGAATTGAGCGAATGAATAAAGTCGACCAAATCTTAGCGGACGAAGAGGAAAATCAAAAGATTGGCAAAGCTACTAAGTATACAAAAAAAGAGCGTTTAATGATGACTCGCGAAAGAGAAAAGTTAGAATTCTCTCTTGGTGGTATTAGAGATATGTATGCAGCACCAGCGTTAATGTTTATCATTGATACTAAGCGTGAAGACATTGCGATCAAGGAAGCAAATAAACTAGATATTCCAGTGGTTGCACTAGTTGATACTAACTGTGATCCAAGTTTGGTTCAGTATCCTATTCCTTCAAATGACGATGGAACTAGAGCAATTCGATTGTTTTGTGCGGCTGTCGCTGATGCAGTTTTAGAAGGCAAGAATACTCACAGTAAGCGTTTAGGAAAAGATTCTGATCTTGCTCAAAAGAATGCTGCTCCTGACGCGACTGAGAAGTCAGCTCAAAAAGATTCTGCAAAAACAAAGACAGAAGCTAAGGAAGCTAAAGTCGAATCTAGTGATAAGCCAATCTAATTGATTATTGCGCTCGTAAAATCTATTTGAATTGTAGAATAGAATAAATGTCATCCGTACGTTTTTGTTAAGTTGAACAAACGAACGTATGGGTGACAAGTCTCCGCGATAGTCTCAATTCCATAATTTTAAATTCTCGGATGTACTTGGAAATTGTTGCAAGTCGTATTATAGTCAAGCTGATTTAAATTTCGATTTAGGAATGTAATCCACGTTTGATACGCAACAAACATCGTTATAACGAATTTTAAATTTCATAGAGCTGTTTTATGGGCAAAGTTCGACTAGTTTCAACAAACAAATCGAATATTTTTCGCGCGAGTCGGCGGGAAAGTGTTTTTAAATAGTAAATAGTGTTTTCAAAGAAGAACAAGTTTTTAAATTATACATAATTGAACTTAATGGAGGATTAAAATGAGTCAGGTCTCAGCTGAGTTAGTGAGAAGTCTAAGAGATAGAACTGGTGCGGGTATGATGGATTGTAAAAAAGCATTAGTAGAAGCCGAAGGTGATATTGAAAAAGCTCAGGATTCATTAAGAAAGAAAGGATTAAAAACTGCTGAAAAAAGAGCAGGTAAGGTCGCAGCTGAAGGGACAGTCCTTTGCTACTCGCATCCAGGTGGTCGAATAGGTGTTATGGTTGAGTTAAATTGTGAAACTGATTTTGTTGCGCGAAACGAAGAGTTTTTATCTTTAGCTAAAGATTTGGCGATGCACATCGCGTGGTCAAAGCCTAAGTATGTTTCAAGAGAAGAAGTTCCTCAAGATGTGATAGATCGCGAAAAAGAAGTTTTCAAAGGTCAGTTGAAGCCAGAACAACTCGATAAAGCAGACAAGATTTTACCTGGAAAACTCGAAAAGTTTTTTGAAGAAGTTTGTTTGGTTGATCAAATTGACGTTAGAGACTCTTCATCGAAAAAGAAGATTGGCGCGTTGATGGCAGATCTAACCGGTAAGATTGGCGAGAAAATTGTTTGTCGACGTTTCTCAAGATTCGAATTGGGTGAAGGAATTGAGAAAGAACAAATAGATTTTGCTGCAGAAGTTGCGCAGGTTGTTAATTCTTAATTAACCTTGTCCTTTGCAATTACAATTTTATAAGAAAAACTTATAAAAACTAAACACGGAATAGAATGCAGTCAAAAAGAGTTCTCATAAAAATTAGTGGTGAGTCGTTAGCGGGTGATAAAGGCTACGGCATCGATACAGAGATTTTAGAGAGGGTCGCTAGAGAGATAAAGACAGTGCATTCTCAAGATGTTCAGATTGGCATCGTAATAGGTGGTGGAAACATTTTTCGTGGTGTTTCCGCCGCAGCTGTAGGGATGGATCGGGTTTCGGCCGATTATATGGGCATGCTTGCGACCGTTATCAATTCCTTGGCTTTGCAAGATGCTTTAGAAAGACAAAAAATTAAAACAAGAGTGATGTCTGCCATCGCAATGCATTCTATATGTGAGCCTTTTATTACAAGAAGGGCAACTAGGCACATGGAGAAAGGCAGATTAATTATTTTTGCATGCGGTACAGGTAATCCTTATTTCACGACGGATACGGCGGCTGCGCTTCGAGCTAAGGAGATTGGCGCTGAAGTTATCATTAAAGCAACAAAGGTCGATGGAGTTTACGATAAAGATCCGATGAAGTTCCCAGATGCTAAGTTGTATAAAGAGCTTAAGTTTATGGATGCTCTTAAAGATAATCTGCGCGTAATGGATGCAACTGCGTTGTCTCTTTGCATGGAAGAGAATATTCCAATTCGCGTTTTTAATATTAATACTCCAGGCAATATTGAGAAAGTAGTGTTCGACGAAAGTATTGGTACCTGGGTAAGATAAATAATTAGTTAACAAGTCAGGAGATCGTTTTATGGAAGGTCAAGAAATTCTCGAAGTGTTAAATGCAAACGAGGAAAAGTGCGCTCAAAATATTGAGGCATACAAAAAAGATTTACAAAAGGTAAGAACCGGACGAGCGACAAGCAGTTTGCTGGATTCAATTCAAGTGGACTATTACGGTTCAAGAACAGCATTAAGTCACCTTGGACAGATTAGTGCACCCGAACCTAGATTAATAGTTGTTAATGTTTATGACATCTCGGCAATCGAAATTGTAGAAAAAGCAATTCGGAATGCAGATATGGGGTTGAATCCATCACGTGACGGCAATACTCTTCGAGTTCAAATTCCGACCTTAACGGAAGAAAGTCGAAAAGAAATTGTAAAGCATTTACATAAACATGCAGAAGAGGTTCGAGTTTTCATTCGCAATAACCGACGAGAAGCTAATGATTTATTAAAAAAACTTGAAAAAGCTGGCGGATATACTCAAGACGAAGTTAAGAAAGCAACAGAAATGGTACAAAAACAAACCGATTCTAATATTGCGATAGTCGATGAGTTGTTAAAGAAAAAAGAAGCCGAATGCATGACCGTGTAACTGAGGTCTTGGTGGAGCCGGAAGTTGAATTGAAAATTCCTACTCATATTGCAGTCATCATGGATGGCAATGGTCGTTGGGCGGAATCAAAATCATTGAGTAGGATTGAAGGCCATCGGGCAGGTGGAGAAGCGGTTAAAAGATTCGTCGAATCCAGCATTAAAAGCGGAGTTAAATACGTCACTTTGTTCAGTTTTTCAACTGAGAACTGGAATAGAGGTGAGTTTGAGGTCGGCAATCTGATGTCTCTCTTCAAGGAGTATTTAGATTCCAGCATTAAAGACTTGCTCGAATATGGGATTCGCCTGCACGCAATTGGCGATTTGGAGAGACTCCCAGCATCCGTTAGAGATTCATTAAAACGAGATATAGAGCTCTCTAAAAATAACGATAAGTTAAATCTTGTTCTAGCGCTAAATTATGGGGCTCGTGAAGAAATAGTTCATGCCGCGCGGAAACTGTGTGAACTATGCAAGAATGGGGAAATTCAATTAGAAGACGTAGACCAGAAGTTGTTTGCTAATTGCCTTTGGTCAGCCGGAATTCCTGAGCCGGATCTGTTGATTCGGACAAGTGGAGAACAACGGATATCAAATTTCTTATTGTGGCAAATCGCCTACAGTGAAATTATGGTTATTGACGAATTTTGGCCAGATTTCGATGCTGACGTATTTAACCGTTGTATTCGAGATTATTCTAGACGTGAGCGTAGGTTCGGATATACTTCGGAGCAGATAAAAGAGGGTAAACACTTTGATACTGCCAAGCAGCTTGGATATGAACTAAACAATGTCAAACACACTTAAAGACCTGGGTTATAGAATACTAACCGCGTTGGTAATATTACTACTGACGGTTCCAATTATATTCTATGGCGGTTTTTTAAACACAATTCTTCTATTTGTTGTATACGGTTTGGCAGTCTTTGAGTACTTAAGTATTTCATTATCTTTATCGAGGACTCAACTACTTGTTCTGACTCTCCTGTATTTCGTTCTTCCACTGAGTGTGAAATTCATCGGAGTCGAATCATTCTTCGGTACACTCATTTGTATCCTAATAGGCTTTGCTGCGATTCTTATTTGCTCCATTGAACAATTTTCAAATCATCCAGATATTAAACGGATGTATTTTGGCGTTGTCTCATCAATCCTATATCCAGTACTGCCTTTGCTTTCGCTATTTGTTATTTGTGAGCATTATTCAGGAGAGTACCTTCTTTGGGTAATGGTTTGCGTAGTCACGGCTGATACCTTAGCTTACTTTGTCGGAAAAGCGGCGGGTGGCAAGGCGCTTTCACCACGTATTAGCCCGAACAAAAGTTGGTCTGGTTCTATTGCTGGAATTATTGGCGCTTCCCTAGCAAGTCTCGCATGGGGAATCTCGTTTGATTTTGGTGAACCTGTCTTAAGGTTGATTGCGTTGGGATTGCTGATCGGAATTTTAGCGGTCATTGGTGATTTATTTGAATCCTTAATGAAAAGATCACTTGGCACGAAAGACATGGGTAACCTGCTTCCTGGACATGGGGGAGTGCTAGATCGAATTGATGCCCTCCTGTTTGCCGCCCCAGTTATATTCTTAATGTAAAATAGAAAGTGTTAAGTCGTTGAAAAGTACTATAGCAATTTTAGGTTCTACGGGATCAATCGGGACTCAGTCTCTAGATGTCGTGAGAAATAACCCAGATGACTTTGAAGTTATTGCGCTGGCTGCCGAAAGTAATGTTAAGCTTTTGGAAGAACAGATTTTAGAGTTTGCACCAAAGTACGCACGAGTCGGAAATGAAGAATTAGCACAATCTTTAATAAATAAACTTAAATTAACTTCAGTAAAGACCGAAATTTTAGTTGGAGAACTCGGCCTAAATAAGATCGTTGAGTTAGACGAAGTCGAGACTGTTGTGGTAGCAATTACTGGCTATGCCGCATTTCCAAGTTTGGTTAGAGCAATCGAAAGTGGCAAAAATATCGCGCTTGCCAATAAGGAAAGTCTAATAGTTGGTGGGTCGTTTTTAAGAGAGTTATTAAAAAAATATCCGGTAAAACTTTTACCTGTTGATTCGGAGCATAATTCGATTTACCAGTGTCTTAAATCAAGACCGGACGAAGCTCCGGAGCGAGTTTTGATTACAGCCTCTGGCGGACCTTTTTTAAAGCATTCAATGGAGCAGCTAAAGAACGTTACTCCAGCGGAGGCAGTAAAGCATCCTAAATGGAGTATGGGAGCCAAAATATCGGTGGACTCAGCGACCTTGATGAATAAAGGTCTTGAAGTAATCGAAGCCTTAGAGTTATTTTCTTTCCCGATTGACACTATGGAAGTAGTTGTTCATCCTCAACACTTGATTCATGCAATAGTTGAATATTCAGATGGTTCAGCATTTGCCTTGATGTACGAACCGGATATGAGGATTCCAATTGCTCACGCCCTTTATTCGTGTGCTTGTGGGGCTGTGAATGAAAAATTTTCGAGGGTTAAAACTTCTAGCAGAAAGCTTGATTTTACGAAAAGTAGATCGCTTGATTTTTACCCGCCTGATGAGGAAAGATTTCCCTGTCTAAGATTAGCTAAAGAATCTTTTAGAATGGGTGGAGACGCAGCAATGATCCTTAACTGGGCAAATGAAGTAGCTGTAAATTCATTTTT
>CAYYIQ010000158.1:0-8287 GCA_964472005.1 uncultured Bdellovibrionales bacterium
GGACGACCATTTTATCCACAAGAAGCAGATGACGCCGATTTAGATTGGCTGATTAGCAATTTTCTTTACGAAAATCCGGATTACATTCCAGTCGAGGTTGGTGTATTGCCTCTTATTCTTTTACCTTTTCGAGATGGAAAGGTACCCGTGTCCGAAGATGCGGAATTAATTGAGGATACTAAAGATATTTTGTCTTCATAGCAGTACGTTATTTTTCTAGAAAAGATTTATAACGGTTTTGTTATGGTAGAGAAATATCTCTACCATAACAATTAACATTTCGAACTATTTCCCACCAGCGATTACGCTCAAATCTAAATCATCATCGCCATTTTTTTTCGATACTTTTGCTGTTGGATCCGCAATCGTTTCAACTCCTGAACTATCAAGGATCAAACTTTCGACTTCTTTAGCAATCTCTGGATTGTCTCTTAGGAATTGTTTAGCGCTTTCTCTTCCCTGACCGATTTTTTCGTTTCTAAAAGCGTACCACGCGCCAGCCTTGTCGATAATTCCTAGTTTTACGCCAATGTCAACGAGCTCGCCGTTTTTGCTAATTCCTTCGTTGTAAATAATATCAAATTCTACTTCTCTAAACGGAGGAGCAACTTTGTTTTTTACAACTTTTACTTTGGTTCTATTACCAATTACTTCATCTCGTTCTTTAATTGATCCGATTCTTCTAATGTCAAGTCGGAGTGAAGAGTAGAATTTTAATGCATTTCCACCTGTGGTAGTTTCAGGAGAGCCAAACATTACGCCGATTTTCATTCTTATTTGATTGATAAATACGATCGATGTTTTAGTCTTAGAAACAGCTGACGTTAGTTTTCTTAAGGCCTGACTCATTAATCTTGCTTGTAATCCTGGAAGGGAGTCTCCCATATCGCCGTTTAATTCTGCTTGCGGTGTTAGCGCTGCGACGGAGTCGATAATAACAAGGTCAACTGAATTAGATCTGACTAATGTTTCCGCGATTTCTAGCGCTTGTTCACCAGAGTCCGGTTGGCTGATTAGTAATTTTTCAATGTCTACACCTAGCTTTGCTGCATATTTTAAATCTAAGGCATGCTCGGCATCAATGAAAACAACCGTACCCCCTTTTTTTTGTGATTCTGCTGTTAGGTGAAGTGTTAATGTAGTTTTCCCTGATGATTCAGGACCGTAAATTTCGATAACTCTTCCTTTTGGAATCCCACCGATTCCGATGGCAACGTCCAAGCCAATACTCCCAGTTGAAATTGATTCAATTGCATCTGGTTTGTCGCCTTCGCTAAGGCGCATGATTGTTCCTTTGCCGTAATTTTTTTCGATGATTGAGAGCGCGGCAGATAAAGCTCTGTCTTTATCTGGATCGTTTCTAAATTTGTCGTCCATGATATCTTTTGTGTTCTTTCGTGATGCCATTCTTTTCCCTCTTTTTTGGTTTTACTAACTTTAGGTCTGATATTTTTTTTATGTTATCGGATGAAATTTTTATAGTTCCCGCATTACTCCAACGAGTCTTCCTTGAACATCGACAGAATCAAGTGTCATCGGTTTATGCTCTGGGTTATGTGGTATTAACATGACTTTCCCACCTTTCAAACGGCGAAATGTTTTTAGTGTTGCTGTGTTGTCTTCTAAAAGAGCAACAACTATTTGACCATCGTCAGCGGTATTTCGCTTTTCTACGACGATAATATCTCCGTCCATTATGTGTGCGTCGATCATTGAGTCTCCAGTCACTTGTAGGCAGTATAACTCCCTGTTTTTCGAGAAGTATTGTGGTGGAATGTCAATTGTTAGGTTTGGATCTTCTATTGCTTCAATAGGCGAACCTGCGGCGATTAGTCCAAGCAATGGTACAGCGTAGGCAGGTCTTTCTAAGATGGTTTGAGCTATCCCTTCTTCTATTAATTCAAGAGATCCGTTTGCCCCTCTTTTGATAAACCCTTTCTGTTCAAGTCGGCTTAGATGAAAGTGAGCGGTGGATACTGATTTAACGCCTAAAAACACAGCTATGTCTTTTAATGTAGGTCCGTAGCCATGTTCAGCTAAAAAACGTCTTAAATATTCTAGTGCTTCTCGCTGCACGGGAGCAAGGCTGAAGTTGGTGGGGTTTGTTTTAGTTTTTTTATTAGCCATCTGTTTTGTTCTTCGTGTTTTGCTATTACTAGCATATAGAAGAAAAATAGAAAGTCGGCAACTCTTATTTTGTTTTTATTTATTACTCTTCGTTTTGACGCAATAGATAAAGGCTTCCTAGGGCAATAATTATTAGTTGGACAGTAGTAACGTAGAATCCAGTCCATTGGGTTGGGTCTTTTAAGGCGAGTAGGTAAAGCTTGCCTATTAGAATAACTGTGAGCGAAGTAATTATCAGGAATCGATTTAGCACGTCGTTTATTTGCAGTTTGGATTGTTATTGAGACTCTGAGCTTTTTGTCATTCCTACCGATTTTTTGCAACCGGCTACTTGACAGCATCATTAATGCCAGTTAAAGCTTTAAGGAACTTAAAATTCAGCTACCAAATAGCTGAATTTAGTGCTAAAATCTTCAAGAAGCTTTCTTTCTTTCAATTTGATTGATCGAAGAAAAAAGAGGGTTGATCTTTGAAAAGTGGTCCGCGGTATAGTTTCTGTAAATTATGCTCGTTGAGAGACCTTCAGTTTGATTTTTAACGATAAAGGGTAGTTATCTTATGTCTTTAGCAAGATTTCGAGCGGGCGCAGGAGAGGAAAGTGAGCAAAGCGGTGCAAATCGAGCAGTAAAGCCCGAAAGGAACTTACTTGCAGCTGTGTTGGCAAGAGCAATTTGCGATGCTTTTGGGAATGCGCAATGTGATAGGCATGTCGTTCGGAGCGCGAGGCAGTGGCTTTTTGGTAAATTAACCCCAACGAGAGCTTTTAGTTTTGCTTGGGTCGCTCAACATCTTGATCTTGATCCTTTGGCTTTACAGAATACCCTAAAAAGCTATGAGCATGATCCAAATATTCTTGAAGAACGCTTAAGTATGTTGAGATAGTCGACAATCTCATTTGATTCCATTATGAGGTGATTTGAACGACTTGTTGAGGATTTTCATGAGTGTATTGTGGCGTCGATATTCGTTCAATTTTCTTTCTAAATGGCACTTACGGTAAAAAAAGCGTCCTAAACTGTTTACTTTAGCGACTTTAACTAGTAAACAGCCATGGCAAATTGATCTGTTAAAAATAATTTTTCAGATTTTTTTAATCTAGTTTCCAATTTTATTGAATAATATTAGTTAGTTTAAGATTTTTATGGCCAAAGTTTTTGTCGGTAATTTTAGTTTCTCAATCACAGAAGAACAACTTCAAACTCGTTTTTCTGAAGTGGGAGAAGTGCAATCTGTTTCCATCATGAAAGATCCAGTTGCTGGTAGATCGAGAGGTTTTGGTTTCATTGAATTTGGAACTGAAGAACTAGCAAAGAAGGCAATCGAAATGATCGATGGTCAGCTTTGGGAAGGTCGCTCATTGAAAGTTAGTGAAGACCGAAGCGGTTCAAGACGACCAGGTGGTTTTGCTCCTTCAGGTGGATCTGGCTACAATGCTGGTGGTTCTACTGGTGGGTATAGCGGCGGCGGTCAAGGTGGAACGTCTTACGACAGACGTTCACAAGACGGCGGTCAGGCACCAATGGGATTTTTCCGAGCTCAACCTTTAGACCTCGGTATCAAGAAAAAGAAGAAGTCTGATCCATTTACAGAAGATGAAACTTTGAGCATCGATTATAAAGATGGAAAACTTTTAAGTCGTTTCATGAGTGAAAGAGGTAGAATCTTACCTAGGCGTATGACTGGTTTGACGTCACACAATCAACGTTTAGTTACAAAAGCTATTAAGCGCGCAAGAAACGTTGGTATTCTTCCATACGCAAGTAGATAGTCCTCATCTACTTTTAAAACCAAACCCCGAATAGGGGTTTGGTAAAACATTTCCTTCTAAATTATATTATATTTTCTTTCGTCTGTTCATGACGTTGTTTCAATTAATTGATTGTAACTATCCATTTAGGTGACGTGTTCTTTTTGTCCGTGATGTGAACGGTTTCTTCTAGATCATTGAAATTTTTTTCTAATCTATGTTTATAGATGGCGAGGATTCTTAGGAATTACTATGTCTCGTGGCAGTAACATTGCGAATAAGTTTCAATTGAAATCTCCCTTAGTCTTACGCGCAATAGAATAGTGGTTTGTACCGCCGGGATGATTAGTCAGTTAAGAAAAACGGAATTTAGTGTGTGGTTAAAGATACTTCTAAAGATATTAGAGTGTCATCAATATTTTATACTTTTAGTAAACGTTTTTTCGTTTTATAATAATAACAACGTACGGACTTCTTAAATATTTTCGTGATCGCGAACTTCCTGAATTTTTTCTTGTTAAAACTAAATGGTGAATTATGTTCTCTCTTCTTGATTACCAAATCAATGTAAAAACGATTTATAGAAATTTAACCCCAGCGAAACTTTATGAGCAAGCTTTAAGAAATGAAGCTGGTTCCGCGATAACGGATGGTGGTGCACTAACTGTTAGTTCTGGCGCTAAAACCGGTAGAAGCCCGAAAGACAAGAGGATTGTTGAAAACGATAAAAGTAAAGATGATATTTGGTGGGGCTCAGTAAACTTACCGTTAGACGAAAAGATTTTTATGATCAATCGTGAAAGAGCAATTGATTATCTCAATACAAAAGAGCAGCTGTATGTGGTGGACGCATACGCAGGTTGGGATCCAGCCAATCGGTTGAAAATTAGGATTATTTGTGAGCGCGCATATCACGCACTGTTTATGAATAATATGTTAATTCGACCGACTACAGAAGAGTTAGAAAACTTTGGTGTTCCGGATTATGTTGTTTTTAATGCGGGGAAGTTTCCGGCAAACAGATATACAGAACAGATGACTTCGACAACTAGTATTGGCTTGAGTTTCGAACATGGCGAGATGATAATTCTAGGAACTGAGTATGCTGGGGAGATGAAGAAGGGGGTCTTCACGGTGATGAACTATCTAATGCCGAAGAAAGGAAATCTTTCTATGCATTGTTCGGCGAATGAAGGAAAAGACGGAGATGTCTCTCTATTCTTTGGTCTTTCGGGAACTGGTAAGACTACTCTTTCTGCCGATCCGTCACGAGCTCTTATTGGTGACGATGAGCATGGATGGACTGAAAATGGTATCTTCAACGTAGAGGGTGGATGTTATGCAAAATGTATCGATCTCTCTGCTGAAAAAGAACCGCAAATTTTTTCTGCTATCAGATTCGGTTCTGTTTTAGAAAACGTTGTATATGATGAAACTACACGTAAGGTTGATTATACAGATAATTCTTTAACTGAAAATACTCGCGCATCTTATCCAATCGATTTTATCGAAAATGCAAAAATACCATGTGTTGGAGGACACCCGAAGAATATCGTATTTTTAACTTGTGATGCTTTCGGGGTTTTACCACCGGTTAGTAAGTTAAGTCCGTCTCAGGCGATGTATCACTTTATTAGTGGATATACTGCAAAAGTTGCTGGGACCGAGCAGGGAGTTACGGAGCCTCAAGCTACATTCTCAGCTTGTTTTGGTGCTGCTTTTATGGTTTGGCATCCGAGCAAGTATGCAGAGTTACTTGCGGAAAAGATAAAGAAGTATGGATCTTCGGTTTGGTTGGTTAATACAGGCTGGACTGGCGGAGGATATGGCGAGGGGTCAAGAATGAAACTTTCTTATACAAGATCAATCATAGATGCTATCCACGATGGTTCACTCCTAAAATCTGAATATAAAGATGAACCAGTTTTTGGTTTTTCAGTTCCACTTAGCTGTGCAGGTGTGCCAAGTGAAGTTATGTGGTCAGAAAACACATGGAACGATAAAAATAAATACGCAAATACTCGATCAAAGCTTGCTAAATTATTCACTGAGAATTTTAAGAAATTCGAAGCTGGCTGCTCAAAAGAAATAATCGATGCGGGACCTTCTGAGAAATAGAATTTAAATGATGTAATAATTTTGAGATTGCTTCGGCAGTCTCATTAAAAGATAACGGTGATCGTAGGTAATAGATGCTGCTGTCTTTGCGTAATTTTAAATGATGTGAAGTGTCAATTATCGTTCATGAGACCGGTTTGTGGTCATCTGTAATAGTGAACTAGCCTTGAAAATCTCCGTACAAGCCCCATTGTATACTTTTTATCGGTTGGGAGTCTGAGTTATTCGGATAGAACTTACGTAGACCTAAGAAGTGATTAATTACGGTATATAGATGTCGACTGCCGTCGTTGTTCCAGTTTAAAGGCAAGTCATAGTAATATTCACCTAACGTTAGTTCATTGTAGTAAGTCGAGTTTTTGGTTAGGCCTTGAGTTGGGTTGATTCCGTTATTACTTTTCAAGGAAGTAAACTTTGCTGTTTGTGGTTCCCAAAAAGTAAGCTCGTCTTTTCCATCTGCTGTGAAATCGCCTCTTACCGTGTAGTCGGCAGTCCCGGTGCCAAAAACATAGGTTTTGACTTGATTATTAGAGGACTGTTTAACGTATGTTGTCTGATTTTTCGGACGATAGACCGCTAAATCCAAAATGCCGTCCCCATCAAAATCTTGTGGTTTTGGTAGATCTCCATTGCCGCCCCATTGAACGTTTTTAATGGATCTGTCCGAAAGTAAAATGTAGTACTCCCATTTTCCAGAAACTAATCTAGCGACAGCGGGATTAGTTACGCCGGGTTTTTCCCAAGAGCCAAGTAATATATTGTCTCCAAAAATTCCGAATTGAATAGCATTTGCGTTTTTGCCATCCTTATCGGGAAAGCCATCTCCTCTAAAGTACCAAGTGAGCTTATTGTTTTCTTGCCTGATTACACCCACGTTTGATTTCTGGTTGTAGTCCTTATAACTAAAGGGGATATCGCCTTGTTGTCCAAGATTAAAAACAGTGTGTTGTCCATTGGGATTCCTTATATACCAATTTCCATTTCCAGGACGCCAGACTACTGGGTTTGAGATTCCATCCGCGTCAGGATCAAAATCAGCCGCCGACGCGATAAAAGGTCTCGGGCTCTCACCCGGATTAGTTGCAGATGTACCACTTAACCTTTCGACTAGGTCAGCTACTCCATCACCATCGGAATCGATATTGTCAGGGTTGCTCAAATCACCAGGACTAAAAAAATTGTCGCAGTTCGTGTCTTCTTGGTTATTAGAGATACCGTCAAAATCGGTGTCGTATAATGCCAATTTGTCACAGTTTGAAAAAACCACTTGGTTTGATGGATTACTAAAGCCACGAAATGATCGACAGAAGCCAACTACTTTAAAGGGGATATTTCCAAAATAAGACGGCAATCTAATGACTGGTTTATATACGTTGTTGTCGGTGTCTATTGTCGAAGTAACAATTTCTGCTGGTATTAGTGCAGTTGAGCTTCCAACGCTATAGAAGACATCAACGACAATGCCGCCGTAGGGGTATTCTGGACAAAGCTCAATTGTAACTTCCGTGTCGAAATAGCTTTCAAAGGCGAAAGTGGGTCGGGATGTGAATACTGATATTGAAACACAAGCAATAAGAAGCCTGAGGCGAAAAGAAAATGAAATCTTTTTAATGAAATATCTGAGACACATAAGTACTGTTTTGGTAAATCTTAAATTAATAGGGACGAGTAAAATGTTCCGATTGAATTTAATTAATAGCTTATTTTGTATCGGCAAATATCATTTTTTATTAACTACTTCAAAAACACCTAAGTAGTGTTGGATAGTATAGAAAGTACGATTAAATAATATAATATGATAGCATCAAGGAATGTATATGATTTCAGGCTGTTATATTTCATTTGAGAGCTACTAGTATTTCGTATTGAAATGATGTCTGAATAGGGGTATTCTAGGGGCGATCTTTTAGAGGTAACTTACAGCTTAGTAGAATACTCGTTTATAGAGATGGGTATCAAATTGCCTCTTTATCGCTTTTTGTTTTATTGAGAGAATTTCGATCTTTAAAGAACAGGGAATTAAAATTTTAATATATGATTATTGATCCATCCACATTAGCTGAAAAATTCCGCGAAGAAATTCGAGCTTCCATTGCAAGCCTTAAAAACCCTACAGTGTTAGTGGGGCTCTTAGCATCGGAAGATGACTCTTCACATACTTATTCGCAATACATGAAAGTTGGTTGCGATAAAGTTGGTGTTATTTATCGAGAGATAGTTGTTCCTAAGGATAAAATTTCAGAATCTTTAAATGGGTATAATTCAGATCCTGAAACTACTGGTGTGATTGTATAT
>CAYYIQ010000159.1:0-8214 GCA_964472005.1 uncultured Bdellovibrionales bacterium
CGGCTCTAGACTTCTTGACGGTCAATGTTATGTTAAATGCTAATTGTGAGAACTTTGCTGAAAGATTTAAAATCGACAGCTGTTTCGATCGGAGAAGATAACTCCGGTTTATTTTGAACTTTTCAATTCATTCTTATTACTTCTTACTTCATTGGCAATAAATTCTTTTTGAACTTCAATAGCCATTCTTACCAAACCCATTTCGTATGCAACGTTAGATCCCTGGAATCTTCCGCCAGAAGTAGGTTTTCTTTTTCTCTTTCTTCGAATTTCTGAACTCATAATAATATGACCCTATAGCTTTAATTAGTTTAACGGAAAAAATCTAAAAAACCATAAGGCATTGAACCTCACATACCGAACAAACTAATTATGTACTAAGACTAGCACATTGTGCTGTATCGGGTAGGTAATAATTTTGTAATAATAATTAACTTCAAAATTTTTACTAGCTTACCTTCCATTTCTGCATGGAAAGTATGATCAACCACAGGTGAAAAGAACTACTCTTCTAATAAATAATTAGAAAGGAATCCTGCTGACAATCCTGCTAATATTTCAGCTAATAAATAAAATCCGAGCTGATCATAAGGAATGTATCTCACGACTGCTAAACCCAATGCTACTGCAGGATTCAATACAGCACCTGAAATTGAACCAACAACCGCTATTCCCACAAAATAAACCAATCCGATTGCAATACCAAAATAAGAGTTACCAGCTGCCTTTATATTCGAACTGACCATCAAGTACGTCAGAACCAATAAAAAGGTAAATAAATATTCAGCAGCAAAGATTTTGGCTGGAATAAATCCATTCTCAGAAAGACTAGGCAATTCCGAAAGAAAATACAAAGGAACCAATGCAAGGACCACTCCAAAAATTTGAGCAACAAGATAGGATAAAAGCTCATTCCAGCCGAGAACTTTACGAATATAGACCCCAATCGTCACTGCTGGGTTATAATGCGCGCCCGAAATTGAACTTCCCATATACGTCAGTAAAATTAACGCTCCTGCGATACTGTAAGGAGTTAAGCTCGAAAGGACGGGGTTGACGAAGTTTAGCCCGATAACAAGAAACAAAAATAAAGTAGCGATTATTTCGATTAAGCGGGCCTTTGGATCCATGATTTTTCCTTGTTCGTCATACTGAAAATTGCCAGAGTTCTGTTAGCAGTTTTTATACATTTAAAGCAATTATATTTGTCCGAGATTACCTGGCGTTCTATTCCTCATGGAAAACACCATAAATACAAGCAATATCTCACCAGATCTATTTTACTTCCCCTTCTTACTCCGTAAAGGCATAAATTCAATTTGGAATCTTAGATTCAGCGCAGATCCCGATTGGACACTAATGACTCTTCCTTCTCAACATCATTGAAAAGATAATTTACGAAATTTGTCGTTTCATTTGACCTGAGCACAGCCTTAAGCTTGAAATTCAATCATTTCACCATTTAACTGCATCTAAAATTCATAAAGATAATTTTTCTGAACGTCCAGAAAATAAGATATGGCTAGCATGACTAACCAACAATCTGTTATTCTTCTATATAGCTAGCTTTAAAATTTTATTAGGATCTATCGAGTTAAGATGAAAAGAATCTCAAGTAAAGTTAAAACGAGTTCTAAAGAATTCATCGAAAATAAAAAAGATGTACAACGTCTTTTGTCTATCCTTAAGAATCATCAACAAGCTGCGAGGAAACCTGAAAGCGATAAAGCAAAAGACAAACTAACCCTTTCGAAAAAACTCACGCTATCCGAGCGACTAGAATGTCTGATTGATCACGACAGTAGTGTTTTGGAAATTGGACTGTTAGCTGGACTAGATTGCTACGATGGCGTTTCCCCGGGATCTGGTATCTACACGGCAGTTGCAAAAGTAAGTAATAAACCTTCGGTTATTATCGCAAATATACCTAGCGTAAAAGGTGGAACCTACTACCCTCTCACGGTAAAAAAACATCTTCGTGCATTAGAAGTAGCACTCGAAAACAAATTGCCTGTAATCTGTCTAGTTGATAGTGGTGGTGCGTTTCTCCCAAAGCAGGATGAAGTTTTCCCTGATCGAGATGATTTTGGAAGGATCTTTTACAAGCAAGCCCAATTGAGCAAAGCAGGCATACCGCAGATCGCTACCGTACTAGGTCTTTGCACAGCAGGTGGAGCATACGTTCCTGCAATGAGCGAACAAGTAATAATGGTTAAAGACAATAGCTCGATATTCTTGGGTGGGCCACAGTTAGTTCAAGCTGCCACAGGAGAAATCGTAAGCGCCGAAGATCTAGGAGGCGCAAGTGTTCACACGGAAATTAGCGGAGTCGCAGACTATCTTGAGATATCAGAAGAAAGCGCGCTTGCTAAAACTCGCGAATTAATTGCACTTTCGAATGAAGTTCGAAATAAAAATTTCATCAAGCTGTCTCAAAAACCAATTAATTCCTACTACGATCCAGAAGAACTTTACGGGATAAGCGGTACCGATCTTAGAAAACCTATCGATGCGCTCGAAGTGATTGCTAGAATTGTTGATGGGTCTTATTTTGAGGAATTCAAAAGTCGATATGCACCTACTGTAAAATGTGGCTTTGCTCATATCCACGGCTACCTCACTGGCATAATATGTAACGATGGTATCCTCTTTGGGGAGTCCGCATTAAAGATAACGCAATTCATCTCTATCTGCGAACAGAGAAGAATTCCATTAGTATTTCTTCAAAACATCGTCGGGTTTATGGTAGGCGCCGAATACGAACATTCTGGAATCGCGAAACATGGTGCAAAAATGGTAACAGCAGTATCCACCTGCACCGTACCTAAATATACAATTATCTTCGGAGGCTCCTTTGGAGCTGGTAATTACGGAATGTGTGGACGAGCGTATGATCCAAAATTTCTTTATACTTGGCCTCAAAGTCGAATCTCTGTCATGGGGGGAACTCAAGCTGCCGAAGTTCTAACTCAAGTCAAAACAGCCGGAAAAAATCCAATCACTCCTGCCGAAGTAGAAGTTTTAAAAAATAGAATCGAAAAAGAATACCTCGAAAAAGGAAACGCATTTTATGCGACATCACAGCTTTGGGATGACGGAATAATAGACCCTGCATCTACTAGAAATACATTAGGCCTCGCCTTAGCCTCTTCCCATATCGAAGAAGAAAACGTCAACCAGTTTGGAATTTTCAGGATGTAACCTTATGCGGATCTTAGTTGCAAATAGAGGAGAGATCGCTGCGCGGCTGATTCGTAGCATCAAAAAAACCGGTCACTCCGCAATTGCGATTGAGCTATTTGGTGTAAATTCGCCAGCAATAAAAGAAGCTGATGAAGTATTTTTCTTCAAAGAAGAGCACGTCACGCTCAAAGACACATTTCTTTCGGAAAAAAACATCATAGACATCGCGCGCATTGCTAGAATCGAAGCGATCCATCCGGGTTATGGGTTTCTAAGTGAATCTCCGACGTTTGCTGAAATGACTGAAAAAGAAAATATAATTTTCATTGGCCCTAGTCATCAAACTCTCTCAACGCTGTCCGATAAGGTAAAAGCCAAAGATCTTGCAAACTCCGTTGGCATACCGACCATTCCAAGCTTTAATATACAATCAATTTCAAATTTAACAGCCAAAGATAAAAAAGAACTATCCGATAGAGCAAAAAACATTGGATATCCGCTGATGGTCAAAGCCGCCTTTGGCGGAGGCGGGCGAGGAATGAGAGAGATAATCTCTGAAGAAACGCTCATTGAAAATATTGAACTCGCATCAAGTGAAGCTGAGCGCGCCTTCGGCAATGGCTCTCTATTCGTAGAAAAACTCATCAAACCCGCGCAACACATTGAGATTCAAATTGTTGGGGACAAACTAGGAAACTGCATTCATCTATTTGAACGGGACTGCTCACTCCAACGAAAGCATCAAAAACTAATCGAATTCGCGCCTTCAATTAACATAGAAGAAGCAACTTTAAAAAACCTGTATCGAGATAGTCTGAAGCTCGCTCGGAGCGCAAAGCTATCAAATGCTGCGACTATCGAATTTTTAGTAAACCGCGAGACGAAGGAATACTTCTTCATAGAATCCAACCCAAGACTCCAAGTAGAACATACGATAACAGAAGAAATAACAGGTTTAGATATTGTTGAATTGCAAATAAACTCTGCATTAGGAAAACCACTTCCCAGACAAGAGCAGATAGCTAAAAGTGGATTCGCAATTCAGGCCAGAGTTTGTGCTGAGATTCCGGAAAGAGACTTCGAGCCTTCAACCGGCAAGTTAGAATTCTTACGCTTTCCAGATAATCTAAGAATTGAAAGTGGCTATGATACAAATTCTGAAATAACAACTGAGTACGATTCCTTGATTGCCAAGATAATAGTCCATAGCCCCGAAATCAAAAGCAGCAAAAAAAAGCTTTTGGAAGGTTTGGATGCTACTGCTATCAAAGGCATCTCTACAAATCTTCCATTGCTAATTCGATTAATTTCGTTAGAAAGTTTCATGTCAAAAGGCTTAAGCGTTGATTTTATAGAGTCCGAATATTTTTCAATAACTCCTTCTGAAGAACAACTCGAAGAAATTAAATCCGACGCAATTAAACTTATTAGTAAACTTCATCTTTCGGAGTTCAAAAGATGTCCAAATTCCGATAACCCTTTCAATCAGATTGAAAAGCCTCTTGAATTGAGCAATCAAAAGGTTAACCTAAAAATTGACCAGCTTGACATAGACATGTTAGCAACAATTTTAAACTCAAAAAATGACATAAATCAAAACCATTCTATCGTTTATTTAAATATTGACCGTTCTAAAAACTTCCACGTCGAGTTTATGTTACGAGGATACTTAGTTCAAAGCTCAAGTCTTCTAGAATTAGATGAGGAAAAAAACTCTGAAAAAATCAATTCCGGTGAAATTACCGCACCTCTTCCTTGTCAAATACTTAAAGTCTTTATCGCGGAGAACGAGGAAGTAGAGATCGGTCAAAAGCTTGTTACCTTTGAATCAATGAAGACCGAATATTCGATTAACTCACCATTTTCAGGTGTTATTAAGATTTTAGGAATTAACCCAGGCGATCGTCTATCTAAGGGAGATAGAATTCTAAAACTAGGTACGAAGTGAATAATTCATACCTCTTTAATTGTAACCGATGCATCTAACCAAGTACAACTTGGAAAGACAATTTTTAAAATCGTAGGCAGAAAAGTAAATCGATGAGTAAGGCAGAGCAAATTAACCAGGATCTTGAAACGGAAGTCTTTTCCTTTGGTAGTTTCTTGATTGAAGAGATGCAAAAAAAACAATCTCACCTAAATTTCAGATCAGCGGAAAATCTCTTGATGAATTGGGCTCTAGAAAATGAAGATTTGAAAATCAACCTATTTAGACTTGTCGATACATTACCGTCGCTGCATTCCTCAAGCGAAATTGCGCGGCATATTCGAGAATATTTTGCAGATCAAAAAAATCTTAATCCTTCTATTAGAAGAGCTGCATTTTTTTCATCCTCAAAAATTCTATCTCCTTTCGTCGCTCTTGCCGCAAAAAAGCAAGTGGCAATTCAAAGCAAACGATTCATTGCGGGAACAAATCCAAAAAACGCCTTAACCTCACTAAAAAAGCTAAGAAAGAATCACCAAAGTTTTACCATTGATCTTCTGGGCGAAGCCGCCCTAAGTGAAGAAGAATCCAAAATTTATCTGGATCGCTATCTAGAACTAATTTCCACTTTAGAAGATATCAATGAAAAATGGTCCGAAAAATATCCTAATCGATTTAACCATCCTGAAGACCAAAGTCTCGTTAATGTATCGATAAAACTTTCAAGTTTGTATTCCCAAACAAGAGCCATCGATTTTGATAATTCGGTTAGGATTTTAAGTGAACGACTCTCAACTCTTTTTAGAGCTGTGAAAAAGGCCAACGGAGTTGCCTATGTCGACATGGAGGATTGTTCTCTTACAGACATAACACTCACCGTTGTAAAAGATGTATTGAGCTCCAAGGAATTTAAAGACTATCCTGGGTTTGGAATGGTTTTACAAGCATACCTAACCCGCACATCATCAGACATCACAGATATTATCCAATGGGCGAAAGAAAGAGGAACTCAAACCAAAATCAGACTCGTCAAGGGTGCATACTGGGACAGTGAATACATCATGGCAAAGATACGAGACTGGCCATGCCCCGTATATGTTAAAAAAGAACATTCTGACGCAGCGTTTGAAAGAAATTCACAAGCTTTGCTTGATGCAGGAGACCTTATATATCCCGCATTCGCTTCTCATAATATTAGATCACTAAGCCATGCTATTAAATATGCTGAGTGCATCGGCAGATCAAAATCGCAGTATGAATTACAATTTCTTTATGGGATGGGCGACGAGTTAAAATCAACACTGAGCGAAAACGGTTATTTAACCAGAGATTATACTCCAATTGGAGAACTGCTTCCTGGAATGGCGTACCTGGTTAGACGCCTATTGGAAAATACTGCGAACGAAGGTTTTCTAAGGCAAGTTAACTTCGATAAGATTGATCCCAAAATGCTATTAAGAAAGCCAGAGATAAACTAAATAACATATAAGAATAGAAAATAGATATGGTCTTCAAAAACACTCCGCTTGTAGATTTCGCACTCGAACACGAACGTGTTTCTTTTAAAAATGCAGTAAGTCAAATTGAACAACAAGTTTCACAAAGCCCTTTTGAGGTCACTCCGCTGGGATGTGGTTTGTTAAAAGAACTTAAGGGTCACGCCCTGGACCTGGCGACTGTTAGCCTTCCAGAGAAAAACGAAACTATTTTCAGTAAAACTCTTGAGGCTAATATTGAGATATCAAAATTAGTTTTAGAAAGATTAGCTCTTGCAGAATCTAGCTGGGCTGCTACGACCATTGAAACACGAGCTGCAATCTTAGAAAAGGCTGCTGACATAATGGAAGATAGACGGTACGAGCTGTCTGCTGTCATGATTATGGAAGCTGGAAAACCTTGGGCAGAGGCCGACGCTGACTTAGCAGAAGCAATAGATTTTTGTCGCTACTATGCACAAGAAGCAAGAAAACTTTTCCAAACAAAAAAAATGGGTGATCTTCAAGGTGAGAGTAATATCTATTTTTACGAACCAAGAGGTTTAGCACTAGTTATCTGCCCATGGAATTTTCCTTTGGCAATCCCTTGCGGAATGTTTGCCGCAGCACTAGTGACGGGGAATTGCGTAGTTTTAAAACCAGCAGAACAAAGTCCCGTAATTGGTAGATTTTTGTTTGAAATTTTCTTAGAAGCTGGGATGCCTGAGGATGTCGCAGCATTCCTACCAGGAAAAGGTGAGATTATAGGAGACTTCCTAGCTCGGAACCACAACATATCGACCGTTATCTTTACGGGATCAAAGGACGTAGGTCTAAAGCTTATTGAGATGGGTGGCTATACGAATCAAAAACAAAAACACGTCAAAAAAGTAATCGCGGAGATGGGCGGTAAGAATGCAATTGTTATCGATTCGGATGCAGATATTGACGAAGCCGTTAAAGGAGTTCTTTACTCAAGTTTTGGATTTCAAGGTCAAAAGTGTAGTGCCTGCTCGCGTGTATATGTGGTTTCAGACGACGTTTACAAGATTTTCACTTCGCGTTTCGCCGAAGCAATTTCAGATTTAAAAATCGGTCCTTCAAGCGACCCAAGTAGTTTCGCAGGTCCAGTCATCAGTGAAGAATCAAAGCAACGAATAGAAAAGATAGTAGAGAACGCCAAACTCTCGCTAGAAGTACTTCGTGAGAACGAGATTGCCCCACAGATAAAAAGTATGGGACATTTTGTCTCTCCAATTGCCTTCTACAATGTTCCTGACGATCACGTTATCATGAAAGAGGAAATTTTTGGACCAGTTGTCGCAATTCAAAAAGTTTCAAGTTTCAAAGAAGGAATCGAAAAAGCTCTCGATTCAGAGTATAGATTAACTGGTGGGATATTCAGTCGAAGTCCGGCTAATATCGAATATGCAATAAGAAATTTCAAAGTTGGTAATTTGTACATTAACAGAACATGCACTGGCGCCCTTGTATATAGACAACCTTTTGGTGGAAGCCACATGTCTGGAGTCGGGTCAAAAGCGGGTGGCCCCGATTATTTAATTCAATTTGTCATCCCGAGAGTAGTCTCTGAAAACACAATGCGCCGAGGATTTGCACCTGAATAGT
>CAYYIQ010000160.1:0-8148 GCA_964472005.1 uncultured Bdellovibrionales bacterium
ACGATGGATCACAAATGGAAATATAGCAGACGTTTGCATCATCTGGGCAAAAGACGAAAATAAAAAAATAGCTGGTTTCCTTGTTGAAAAAGATACTCCTGGCCTAGAACAAAAGACGATGCATCATAAAATGTCGCTTAGAGCTTCTGAGACAGGTGAGTTAATTTTTGACAATTGCAGAATACCCGCATCAAACAAATTGCCCAATGCAGACGGGCTTAAATCACCTTTATTGTGTCTTGACTCCGCGCGGTTTGGTATTATTTGGGGAGTACTTGGAGCCGCAACTTCTTGTTACGAATGTGCTCTAGACTATGCTAAAAACCGTTCACAATTTTCGAAACCAATTGCTAGTCATCAACTTGTACAAAGTAAATTGGTAGACATGCTCACTGAAATAACAAAAGGCAAACTACTTGCACTGCAAATCGCGAGACTCAGAGATTCGGGAAAAGGCCATTTCTCACACGTCTCGATGGGAAAGATGAACAATGTTCGTATCGCCCTCAACATAGCAAGAACCGCAAGAGACATCCTCGGTGCAAACGGAATAAGCACAGAATACCCAGTCATTCGACACATGTTAAATCTTGAAAGTGTTGTTACTTACGAAGGCACCGAAGATATTCATCGCCTGATAATAGGAAAGGAGATTACCGGAATATCGGCGATTGAATAGAAGAATATTTTAACTTTCCTACACATTTCATACTCAACAAACAACAAAGCTTCTCAATTTGACAGCAGTAATAATCTTGAGTAAAAGCCTCCACAAAACCAAGTTGAGTAGAAATATAAAAAAGTGTGTCAATCGTTGAAGTTCACTGTACTTAACGGTACGTATAATTGGCTTCGATTAGTTGGCATGCCGAATGCTGCAAAAAGGTTTTTCGGGTGCAGATGTTAGATTCCTTCAGACTGAGTTCAACAGTGAACAACACAGTTTGAGGGAGTTTAACATCGTTGCTTATTTTTGACGCGAATTGTTTTCGTGACCAAAAATAGCAACACCCCTTTTTGGAGATGTCAGGAAATGAGATTTAACATTCAAACACAGCTGGATGAGCTCGTACGCGGGTATGGATACGAAGGATACAATGTCAGGATTGCACTTCCAGTCCCGCCTAATTTACCGATGATTCAACCCGGAGAAGTCGCCACGGCTATTCGCAATGCTTGCATCGAGTTAAACAAGATTGGAAATGTCGTCCGAAATTACGCCGACCTAATTGTGGAACTCGCTCCAGACACATTAAACGTAAAGACGGTCAAAACGTGTTTACCGAAATTGCTGGAGCTATTCAACGAAGTTCAAAGCTCCTTGGAGCGAAATCAGGCTGAAGCTCATGCAGACGAGAAGAAGTTTTACGAAGCTGCGCTAGGCGCCGTAAAAACCGCAAAATCTGTCCTGACTTCGGCAGAAATCGTCGAGCAGGAAGTGGTGTTTGCTCCAACTAAACATATCGAAGTTTTCTTCGGAGCTACGGAAGACGGAGAACATTTGGTTCAGGCGTTCCGCGCGGGCGGAGTACCAAAAGCTTTTGATTGGATTATCAAAACCGGAAAGTCGAGAGGATACGAACTTGTCGTTGACTCAGGTGATTTGCTTTTCCACCACAAAGATTTCGGTCTTTTGTTGATTCAATATGCGGATGACGAACTCGTCAAAGAACGCGTCGAAGAACTGAAAGAGAGCGCTCGACAATTGGACGAAGAAGAAGCACCGCAGGACAAAAACCCCGAGGTCGCAACAGCTTAACCCTTCTATCTGAAGCGTTCATAACACTTCTGGCAATGTCGACGTCTCCACAATTTTTACATGTTCATCTGGAACAAGTTTGTGCAGCGTCGGCATCGCCTCATTTTTTTGGTTGCGACCACAGAGGCACAGAGAAAGGCACTCGTTTTTAAAGTATATATTCTGGCACTTCAGAGTACTTACTATAGAAAAAAATTCCTCCCACTCTGTGCTTCTGTGTCTCTGTGGTCGCACCCAAAAAAATGTAAGATTAGATGAACTCGACTCCTTGGGCGAGGGGTAGTTCTGAGGAATAGTTAATTGTATTTGATGTTCGGCGCATATAGTTTTTCCAGGCATCGGAACCGCACTCACGTCCACCGCCTGTCTCCTTCTCTCCACCAAACGCACCGCCAACCTCGGCACCGCTCGTACCGATGTTCACGTTCGCAATTCCGCAATCACTACCTCCAGGCGACATAAACATTTCAGCTTCTTTTATGTCATTCGTGAAGATAGAACTGGAAAGTCCTTGTGGAACATCGTTCTGAATTCTTAAGGCCTCATGATAGTTTTCATATTCAATCACGTACAGTATTGGAGCAAATGTCTCTTCTTTTACAATCTCCGCAGCACTATCAATTTCAACTAACGCCGGACGAACAAATGCACCTTGGCACGAAGGTACATTAACTCGCCCTTCGTTAAACACTGTCCCGCCAGCCTTTTTCGCACTAGCTAAAGCTAGATCATACATTTTAGCCGCATCTTCATCAATCAAAGGACCAACTAAATTTTCCTTATCCCACGGACTTCCAATTTTTATCGTTTTGTAGATTGTCTTTAATCTCTGTATTAACTTATCCTTGACAGACTTGTGAACAATTAACCGACGCAATGAGGTGCAACGTTGCCCCGCGGTTCCTACTGCGGAGAAAGTAATTGCCCTAACTGCTAATTCTAAATCCGCACTTTCAGTAACAATTAGAGCATTATTTCCACCTAACTCCAATAAAGAACGACCAAGTCTACTTGCAACAACAACTGCAACTTGCTTACCCATTCGAACACTACCGGTTGCGCTAACTAGCGGAATGTTTTTTGAAGCGGCTACTATTTCGCCAGCTTCCACAGCCCCTAAGACCAGACCTGATAGTCCTGCCGGCGCAGATTTAAATTCTTTACACGCTTTTTCAAAAAGTTTTTGGCATGCGATTGCACAAAATGGCGCTTTTTCAGATGGCTTCCAGACAACAGAATTTCCACAAGTGACTGCAAGGACAGCGTTCCAAGCCCATACTGCCATCGGAAAATTAAATGCCGAAATAATACCGATCACTCCAAGTGGGTGCCACTGTTCCATCAGCCTATGAGCAGGTCTCTCTGAGGCAATTGTTTGTCCAAACAGTTGACGACTTAACCCAACAGCGAGATCACAGATATCTATCATCTCCTGTACTTCACCGAGTGACTCACTTTCTATTTTACCAACTTCAAGCGTAATCAGATTAGCAAGCTTACTCTTATTCTCTCTCAGAATGTTCGCAAAAATCCAAATCAATTCGCCACGCTTAGGCGCAGGTACAGTTTTCCATTTTTCGAAAGCATCATTACAAACCGATATTTTATCCAAGATTTCCTGGGCACTATGCATCTTTAACGAACCGACGACTGACCCATCAATCGGAGAATACGAAGTAATCGACCTCCCTACTCCATAGGCATTTTCAGTTGTTGAATATTCGCTCCCATCAATTCCAAGTGAATTTAATATATCGATAGCTTTCATGCCTAATCCCCTACTACTACGTCAACAGACTTAACATTGACTTTATCATTATCTACAACATAATATTTTCCGAATCGGTTCTCTAAAAAGCTCTTCAACGTAACTTCTTCCTGAGATACAAAACCAGACTTTTTAAAATAGCCTGTTGCAAACAAATCAACAACAACACAGGCGCCCGCCGCTGTAGTAATTTGGATCGCCGACCAATCTTCATTGAAGAGTTGGGAATGGTAAACTTTTCGTGCATCCGTAATTTGCACGAGCTTACCCTTACGTTTTCCCGTCACACTACAAAAGACCACTACAACATCTTGATTAGTAATCGGGATGGATCTTTCCAAAACGCCTTTAAGAAGTTTTCTGCGATTACTTAATTTAAGTTCATTAACAAGGAATTTTATTAGCTCGTTATGTCCAACATACCTCACTGTTTTATAGTTCATATACCGAGACTTACCCGCCCAAGTTTCACACAATGTTCCTAAACCACCTGAGGTGTTAAACGCTTCGTACTTCACTCCGTCGACGGAAAAATGCTCCAAACCTTCCAAGGGTAAAACTTCTCTAGATTTACCATCATAGATAACCTCACAAGGATTACAGTATTCATTGATTAAACCATCTGTTGACCATGTTAAATTATACTTAAGCATATTCGAAGGATAAAGAGGCAAAGCCCCCACTCTCATTTGTAGAGTATCTAATTCATCCAATTGAGTAGCCAAATCGTTTCCAACTATTCCAACGAAACCAGGTGCCAAACCACATTGTGGGATAAAGACTTGCCCCTCTCTCGCTTTTTCAGCGATTTGTCTGATTTTTTTCGTTGTCTCTACATCCTCTGTCAAATCAAAATAACTTGAATTATTTCTTAGACAGCTCTCCGCCACTATAACGTTCAAGCTATATGATAGCGCCGAGATGACAAGATCCACCTTAGAAATGGCTTTATCAAGTAAGTCCAGTTGGTTTGAAATATCTATAACTTCGGTCTTGATTCCGAGGGATGCTGAAAGCGGCTCTAATGAAGCTGAAGAAATATCACTAACAACGATCTCGTATGATCCACTATGGTGAAGCATTTTTGCAATTGAACTACCAATTTTTCCTGCTCCAAGAATAAGTACTTTAGTTTTCTTTGACACGTAAAATAACCCTCTTTATTTATTATCTTTTTAGGAATAGACCTTTTCCAATTTTAGATGCAAAAACCAACGATTAGTAACAAATTTTCTGGATCTTTGGCTCAGGTAAAGTTATTAAACTGTATATTGCGTTCTCCACCTTTAACAACTACGTGGACACCTAATTTCAGATTAAAATAATATCCATTAAAAGGATGCTAAAGTTATTCATATCGCGAAACTCCGAAATCATTCGCTAATTTATTTCATCTAGCTTATTTAACAAATAGGCTAGGTCCGGTTGAATTTAAAAGTGCGCGCAACGATTATCTTACTAGCGCGTTTTTATATAGTTACATACGTTGTTGACCGTATGCAATTTATTTAACCTTAAAAGCATTTAAAATAAAAGCTACTAAACATAGACTGACCTTAAAAGTGCAGGGTCTCCTACAACAAAAGGAAATTATTTTCTCTTGAACTCTATATGCTTTGTCGTAAAAGAATTGCTGCGAAAAGCCACGGAAAACAATTTGAAATTTTATTGAAATGAAACAACGAACAAAGAACAAAAGAAAGTCACTAAACAATCTTGGTTCGTCAGCAATATTTAAGTATTGGAAAAGTGCGCAACAACTCCAAAATCTATTTAACGAGCATTCAGATATTGAAAGTCTGCCGAATATCTACCTGTCATTAGAGTCACTCCTCTCGGGCAAACTTAACACCCACGAGTTCCAATCTTTTACTAATCAATTAAAACTTAACGAATTAGCAGGAAAGGAAAGTAAATCTAGACAATTTATACTGGACCGCGGAAACGACAAGTTAATAGGAGTTGTTCTTTCCCCGTGTCAACTGCATCCGAGTTCAAATTCACAGGCACATGACTTATTTTTAGTGCCGGCCAGAATTGATCTGGATGGGAATTTACACACTTACCCACAATACACACCTTGGATTCCAAGGATGTATCTCGAACCTAGTTCCGAGGACAATTTACCGATAATTTCAGACATCGAATCAACAAAAAAGATCTTTGAAATCTTCGTAAAAAAAGAAATTAGTAATTTCTCTGATTATATCAAAGTCGCACTTCTTTGCTTTAATAAAGCGACTGGTTCTAAGTTCGACAGTATTGAAATCGAAGGCTACCGTAGCTCTACAAAAATTGCTCTAAAAATTGCACCCAAAAGAATTTCACATGATAGCATTGCTAAACTATACGAATTATTAGACCAAGGTAAAATTGAAGCTGGCTCGATTCCAAGTTTCACAAAGAATCGACCCGAAAAAATTTATTACAAGCATAGCAAGCCACAACTTTTCAAAACTAGCAGACTTCACGTAGCTCACTTTAATAATGACTTCTGTCTTTCTCCAAGTCAGAGAAACTCTCTGTATAAATTTTTTCGCTTGCAGAACAATTCTGCTTTACCAGTTGATGGTCCTCCCGGAACCGGCAAAACCACGTTAATTCAAGCAATTATAGCAAATACTTTCGTCAGTAGTGCGCTATTAAACCTTAATACTCCGCCGATCGTTGTGGTTTGTGGAGCGACTAACCAATCTGTTACTAACGTTATTGATAGCTTGAATCAACAAAACAGCGATGACCTTTTATCCTCTCGTTGGATTCCAAACCTTCAAAGCTATGGTTTATTTTGTGCATCTAAAAATCAATCTTTAACGAATACCAAATATCACGTTGAGAACAGACAAAATACTGGATATTTTTTCGAACTTCTCAACGACGCGAATATCTATGAAATAGAAAAATACTATCTCGATCGATTTAATTCGACTTTTGACAAAAAAGTTAAATCTATTGCAACAGCAACAAAAGAAATTTTTCGCCGACTCAACGACAACAACAAATATCTCATCAAAACTGTGAACGATCTTTTAGGATACAGTTACACCGAAAAAATTATTCCGTTCATCTCTCCGCTAAATCTTAATGAATATGAAATCGATATTCAAAAGCTTGAGTCTTTAGATACGAATATTCGTTATCTCTCGTTTCAACTAGCTACCCATTACTGGGAAGGCAAATGGATTACAGCCTTTTCAAGAATTAAAAAATTAATCGAAAATAAAAGAAACCCAAATCTCAGCTTACTAGAATGGCGCTGGCGCTCAATGCTAACCCCTTGTTTTGTCTCAACATTACAGATGTCTGCAAAATATTTTTCGATTAGGCATAACCCAACCCCACCAATTGATTTTCTAATTTTTGATGAGGCCGGGCAAGTTTTACCAGAGGACGGAGTTGCACTTTCAGCTTTGGCAAAAAAAGTAGTTACCATTGGCGATACCAACCAGTTGAAACCCTACTCAACAATGCCATCGACCTTAGATTCAATTGAAACTCGTAGGCACAAAGTTGATCGTAAGTTGAAAACCGATTTTGATGGTCTCAGCGAAATGGGAGTTACCTCGTCAGAGGGAAGTTTTATGAGACTATGTAAAACATTTTTTCAATATCGTGATACTTACGGTTCCGGAGGTTCGCTGAATGAACATCGGCGAAGTGTTCCCGAAATCGTTGAATTCTGCAACAGACTTTCATATCATGGCCGACTCATCCCAAAAAGAAGTGCTATTATAAACCCATTGCTACCAACTTTTAACTTCGTTAATCTCAAAGGATCAAGTGTAAAAAAAGGCTCTAGTCGATACAACCAAGTCGAAGCCGAAAGTATCAATACCTGGCTAAATTTAAACAAACCGAAAATTTGCGAAAATTATAAAAATCAAAACTTAAGTGAACTAGTTGCTATAGTAACCCCTTTTACAGCCCAAGTTAGTTCGATAAAACAGGCACTAGATAAAAAGTTCTCTTCGCTGACAGTCGGCACAATCAACTCCTTACAGGGGAGTGAAAAACGGATTATTTTGTTTTCATCGGTCTACGACGAATCAGACGAACGTAGATTCATGCTTAATAACGACACTATGCTACTGAACGTTTGCGTTTCACGGGCAAAAGATTATTTCGTCTTCTTTGGAAATCTCGAGATGCTACGGAAAGGCAAGAATAATCCTTCCAATCTTTTATTTGAGTTTTTAACCAGATAGACACGCGTATGACACGAGGAACTTCTACATTTTTCACCACAATTAGGAAAAGATTTGGATTAAACCAAACCATAGCTTCTAACAAACTTTAGAAAATCTTCTCAATGCTAATTAGGCCACATCACTCTTTAGGTTCATCAAACGTGATACCACTGCATAAGATAAGCAAAGCTCTGGTGCCTAAGATTTACTAATGCTAATATTCAAAGCCTTATTTTCATAATAAATTTAACCGTGCTCATTACTTCATCAAACATCGGAAATCTTTTGGCTGTCCTGACTATGACTGGTTGGGGGATATCCAATGGTTTCATGAAAGTTCCAACCCTAAAAACTGGCTCAGCAAAAGCTATTTGGATGCGACAGCTTGTAATGCTGTTTTCCCTTCTGCTGTACAGCGTTTTTTATAGCCCGAT